>NZ_QPKR01000002.1:0-349402 GCF_003856515.1 Listeria sp. SHR_NRA_18 | reverse complement strand
CTTGATCTGTTGTATCTTTAATCGTTCCTGTTACGTCACCATTGGTGAATAAATCTTTCACGCTGGCTTCTGCTGCTTCTTGGCGTGCTTTTTCTGCCGCCGCTGCTGCTTGTTTCGCTTCTAGTTGTTTCTTCGCTTCGTCTAGCTCTTTTTGTAGTGCTGCTTTCTTCGTTGCATCTGTTACAGCATCAACAACTTTTTGCGCTTTATCAATCGCTGCTTGATTCGTTGTATCTTTAATCGTTCCTGTTACATCACCATTGGTGAATAAATCTTTCACGCTGGCTTCCGCTGCTTCTTGGCGTGCTTTTTCTTCTTCTTTTGCCAATTGATTACTAGATTTACCAATAGTTAAATTATCGAAAACCACTGACTTAGAAACATTCCCCGCAGTGTTTAATTGGAAAAATACATCTGTTTCGCTTCGATCAGCTATAAATGTAAACTGAGTGAAACCAGCTAGTCTATTTTGTGCGGCTATGCCTGTTTGTTCGATACTACCATTTGTTCTTCTCACACCAAATAAAAAGTTGCTTACTGATGGTTGATTTATGGGTGTTTGAACATAGTCTAATGCTATCGTATACTCTTTTCCTATCTCTGTTTTGATAGTTTGTACCAGCGTATTTACAACAGATCCTTGACTCCCAATTGTTAAGTTTCCTTCTCCAGTACTAGCTACAGAATGCGTGGGAACGGTGTTACTTCTCCAACCATTTTCTATCTTAGACCAATAGTCCCCCTTATTGACTAGCACTGCATTTTCTACGGTTGTGCCCGATTGCCAATGGACTAACCGATGCGTTGTAGGATCTATCTCAACCGATGTTGTCAGTAAATTAGGATTGTTCGCTGACAGAACTGCTGCTGTACTATTTGCTTCTTCCGCAGCGTAACCTTTTGTTGATAAAACATTCAATGGTGTTACAACGGTTGTTCCTAAAATGGAGGCAATCGCCAATATACTAATTACTTTTTTCATTTTTTTTCTACTCATATCTTTTAAATCCCACTTTCTTATTCTCTAATTTGTTTAATTATTTTCTAACATAGCTCCGTTACACAAAAACCACTCCTTTCATTTGAATTAAATAGGGAATATTCCAATATTTACACTATCTCTAAAAACATATCCGATAGTTCTTGGATATCGAATATTTCGATGGGACAATATTTGTATCTGATCAACTGTTCTTCTTCTAATTGATTCAATATTTTAATGGCACTCTACCTCTTACGACAACAATAGACACCAATGTAATAGCTAGTCATTCCTCTTGGCAAAATATACTTCACTCCTGTTTTAACACCCATTTCCAAAGCTAACTTTCTGAGTAATAGAATAACTCTGTCCCTTATTTGGTATTGAAACTGTGCGGAATATATATTCTCGGTGATTTAAATCATGGATAATTTCAAGTAAAGCATCCGTAAAAAATGGCGTTTCTCTAATATCTCTAAAACAACGCTTGTATCAATACGAATCAACGTAGTCCTCGTAATTGCAGAGAAATCAAATTTTTCATTTTATGAAAACTCTTTATTTAAAATAATATTGTCTTTAGTTAGAAATGAGGTACAGATGATTAGCTGTGCTAGTATCCCTGACTCTAAGATGTAGATATACTGACTATCCTTTTGACTTATCCATTCGCCTTTTTCCACTATGCTTTTCTCTTTCTTGTCATGGAATAGTGGATCTCCGGCAAGGATAAATTGAAGGATGCTATCTTCTTTCATCAGCAATCCATGTACATCTAGATAATTCACTCTTCTCATTCCCCACCTAGATTACTTAGTTTATTATAGCTTAAGCATTTTTAACAAAGAACAGCTTTCTTTTAAGATTTGTTACTTAAAATTTGTATTATCTTAACCCTCAAATATTCTAGAAATCCGAAGTCCTTGTTATTGATGATTAGAAAGTAATCGTATCAAGTAACTTGAACACTTTAGTTGCCTGTAAAATTTATTACGAAATTGTGTCTTTGTTTATAATGTCATAAGGAATGATTGAAAGAAATTTTGCTAGGAATGCTTCCCTTATCATGATTGAGTATTGCAAAGATAGATACTATATTAAGTTCTTTTATTTTGGGCTAAGCTCTATAATTCAATGATATAGGATTTTAATTTGGTATAACGTAAAATTTTATACCTTTCTTATTATTTTTTTAAAATTATTTTTTTATAAAAAAGTCTTTAAAATCGGTACTTAAATGTCATTTTTCTAATCCCTTTTACTTACTTATATTTCCTTTAGACATATTTTAGACAAAATATGCTTCTAAATACGAATTAGTTAGATATACAATGCCTCGAAAATAGTCTGGTCCATACTAGCTGGTAATACTTCTAGTGGGCTCCTACTACGCCTGTAACTCGCACGTTGACGATTAGTTGTGCATTTCTATTTTTTGTTAGGAAAAAATACGTATCAAAAATCTAAATTCAGATTTTTGATACGTATTTTTATAGGTCAGAGAACCTTTTGTCTCAGACTCTATAACCCCATTAAAACTTATATCTCAAACTTTGCTGATAATTCGCTGTTCATGCGTTTATCACTATTCTTTGCTGCTGCCTGAACATTTGTCGTACCTGGTGCTACATAACTACGGAATGATAGGCTACCATCCGGATTTGTTGTCATTTGTGATGCTGAAATCGTACGTTTTGCAACGCCGCCTTCATAAATAACAACGGTTTCTGTTCCTTTTACAGCTGTACCAACGATGTAGTTACCATCCATACGTTCTAGTGTCGGCGCATCTAGTTTCGCAACAGCTGATTCTGTAACTTTAACTGTGGAAACACGCAATGCGTTGTATCCATTTGCGTCTTTGATTTCAATCTTCACTTCTGTTCCTAATGCTTGTTTACCAATAGATGATTGGAAAGTTCCGTCTGCTGCTATAGTACCCGTTTTCACTGCTACTCCGCCAATGCTTACACGGAAAAAAGTTGCTGATCCTGCTGTTACATGACCTTTTATGACATCATCATCTACTGTTAGTGGGCCCAGAACTGGTTTTTCATCGTTTATAATGTTAACCTTCACACGAGCTACTTCTACTTTTCCACTATATCCTACGACTTCTACCTCAGAGCCTTCTTTGATGAGGCCATTTGTTGCGATGCTGTATGTCCCATTAGTGATTTGACCTACTTTTACAATGGCACCATCAATAGATAAGCGAACACTATCAATGCCACTACCTACTGTTCCTGTGATTGTTGCTGTTGAAATACCTGCATCATTTGCTTTCAAAAGATTGGAAAGATCATCTTTTCCTGCTACTATCGCTGTTGCTATTTTTCCTTCTTTACCTTTTGCATCTACAGGACGTACTTCGAAAGTGACACCCGTGTTTAAGCCTAAGCCATATGTGTCAAACTTGTAATTACCTAAAGCGTCTGGTGTCGCACGTTTCACACGAACGCCATTCACGTAAAGAGATACGGTTGCTGTTCCAACGCTTACTTTACCTGTTACATAGCTATCTAAATACGTATATTTATCAATCGTTGGGGCATCTAAAACTGCATTTCGATTGTTTAATTGTTTTTGCGCTTCATCTAGATTTTTTTGTAGTTCTGCTTTTTTCGTTGGATCTGTGACAGCATCAACGACTTTTTGTGCTTTATCAATCGCTGCTTGATCTGTTGCATCTTTGATGGTTCCTGTCACGTCATCATTATTGAATAAATCTTTCACGCTTTTTTCCGCTACTTCTTGACGTGCTTTTTCTTCTGCTGCCGCTTTTCTCGCATCTAGTTGTTTTTGCGCTTCATCTAGATTTTTTTGTAGCTCTGCTTTTTTCGTTGCATCTTTGACAGTATCAACGACTTTTTGTGCTTTATCAATCGCTGCTTGATCGGTTACATCTTTGATGGTTCCTGTCACGTCATCATTATTGAATAAATCTTTCACGCTTTTTTCTGCGGCTTCTTGGCGTGCTTTTTCTGCTGCTGCTGCATTTTTCGCATCTAGTTGTTTCTGCGCTTCATCTAGATTTTTTTGTAGTTCTGCTTTTTTCGTTGCATCTTTGACAGCATCAACATCTTTTTGCGCTTTATCAATCGCTGCTTGATCTGTTGTATCTTTGATAGTTCCTGTCACGTCACCGTTATTGAATAAATCTTTCACGCTTTTTTCCGCGGCTTCTTGAGTAACCGTTGTTGATGCGCTCGATGTCTTACCATCTTTCGTAGCAGTTGTTGTTACGACCGTGTTTGCTGCTTGTTTCGGAATCGTCAAGCTATAGTTGCCGTCTGACCCTACTATTCCTGTTGCAATTGTTGTCGAGCCTGCTTTCACCACGATTGCTGCATTTGGTTCTGCTTTTCCTGAAACAGACACTGAATCTGTTGTAAGGGCGCTGATTGTTGTCGCCGCAATGTTTTTACCTGCTGCTACTGTTGTAGAAGCAGTTGAAGTTTTATCCGATTTTGTTGCTGTTGCAGTTACGGTTGTCCCTTCAGTCTGCTTAGGAATGGTCATGCTGTATTTACCATCTGATCCTACTGTTCCTGATCCGATTGTTTTTCCTTCTGCATCTTTGATAACAATCGCAGCATTTGGTTCTGCTGTTCCGGTTGCTACGGTTGCATCGGCTGTTAGTGTATCAATTGTTGTTGGCGTGATACCATCACGTATTACGGTTGTGTTTGCACTTGATGTTTTACCATTAGAAGTAGCTACAGCTGTCACAACAGTTCCTTCTGCTTGTTTCGCAATGGTTAAACTGTAAATGCCATCTGATCCAACACGACCTTTTGTCAATTCCTTACCATCTTGATCCGTTAAAACAATAGTTGCGTTTGGTTCTGCTGTTCCTGAAGCAGACGTGGAATCTGTCGTAAGGGAATTAATCGTTGTTTGATCAATACCATTACGTGCCACAATAGTCGATGCTGTGGATCTAAATTCCCCTAAAGAAGCTGTTGCCGTAAGAATCGTTCCTTCTGATTGTTTTGGAATCGTCAAACTATACACGCCATCTGATCCTACGCGACCTGTTGCCAGTTCCTTACCATCTGAATCTTTTACAACAAGTGTTGAGTTAGCCTCCGCTGTTCCTGAAACTGATGTTGACTCTGTGGTAACTTCGTTAATCGTTGTTTGATTAATTTCACCACGAACGACCGTTGTTTGAGCGATAGACATTTTTCCAGCTGATTTCGCTGTCACTTTTACAACTGTTCCTTCTGCTTGTTTAGGAATTGTGATGCTGTAGTTACCATCTGATCCTACTTTTCCAGATCCAATAATAGAATCATTTGCTGTGATTTCAATGTTGGCATTTGGTTCTGCTGTTCCGATTGCTACAGTTGACTTTGTTGTTAACGCTGCAATCGCTGTTTGTGCAATATCACCCTGTGTTACTGTTTCTGTTGCTGAAGAAGTAACTTCTCCAAGTGTTGCTGTTGCTGTTACTCTTGTACCAACGTCTTGTTGTAAAATAGTAATGCTATAGTTACCATCTGATCCTACTTTTCCAGATCCAATGACAGAACCATTTGCTTTGATCTCAATGTTTGCATTTGGTTCTGCTGTACCTGTTGCTTTAGTTGAATCTGTTGTTAAAGGTGCAATTGTTGTTTGTGCAATGGCAGCTTGTTTAATAATTGTTGTCGCAGAAGAGTTGCCAGCTGTTGCTGTTACTTGTGTTCCTGCAGCTTGTTTGGGAATTGTAATGCTGTAGTAACCTTCTGATCCTACTTTACCTGTTCCTAAAGTAGTTCCAGCAGCATTCTTAATAACGATTGTTGCATTTGGTTCTGCTACACCTGTTGCTTTTATTGAATCTGTAGTAAGCTCATCAATTGTAGTTTTAGCAATATATATATCTGAATAGCTACCGCCAAAAAGTTTTGCTGTTGTTTTACTTACAAATTGCGATTGGAATTGAGCACTGTTTGAAGTCAAATTCTTTTGACTTAAATTCCCTTTATCCCACCCAGATAAATCCAATGTTGCTGTTGTAAAGTCATTATAGCTACGTGTTGGTTCTACACTATTGGTTAAACCTGAATCCCAAGTTGATAGCCCTTTATCGGAATTGATATTAATTTTTGTTGAAGCTCCTGCATAGTTCGCAAAAACAGAACCTGTACTATTCGTATTTGTAATGGCAAAATTGGAACCGTTCTCAAATACTAATTTACCACCCGTTTGAACTGTTCCTTGTGTTCCTTTTGAAATCGCAGTAAAATCAGCCCCTGATTGAACTGTCAAGTTACCGTTTGTAATGGAAATACCTTCTTCAGCCGTACTACCTCCAGTAGCCTTAAATTTAGCCCCTGTTTTAACAAGCATATCTCCACCGTCTGCATAAATCGCTTGCTGATTTTGAGATGATAGTTCCATATTACCCGCTATAGAAATTTGTGCACTAGCACTAGTAGCATGGATAGTTTTATATCGTGAAGCCACTTTCACATCAGAATTTTTTTCTTGAGTTAGATTTCCATGTACCCAAAATGCCGAGTATCCGGGAGCTTCAACTGAGGAGACATCCATGGATGCGCCCTCTTTAATTAAAAGGTTTTTCCCTTCAAAAATTTCACCTGATGTGGAACTTCCTGTGTATCTCCCTTCTATAATAATTGTACCGTTAGCGTTATACATACATTGCTTACCACTAGAACTTACATTCTTAAAAGTGACCTCTACATTTGCAGCCACCGAATAGAAAAGCGTATAAATATTTTGATTAATTATTGTTAAGTCTTCTACGCGATTGACTGAATCTGCTTTCAAAAGTTGGATATCAAAATTGTTCATATTAATCGTATGCCCGTTACCGTATAAGTTTTTTTGTGTTTCTACGTTAATGCTTCCTGTTAATTTAATATCTGCTGTTAATTTAATGTCTGTTATAGTTTTACTTAATAATGCTGTTTTTAAATCAGCCAATGTCGCTACTTCAGTTGCGCCAGCAGGCACTGTTGATACGCTATTTGTTTCTGCTGCGAAGATGTTTGTTGGTAATACTGTAACTACTTGACTTGCCATAACAGTAGCGACTAGTAAAGCCTTAGCTGCTTGTTTCATTTTTTTTGTAGATAAAACGTTTTGATAATTTGTCTGTTTCGATTTCATGTAAAATTTCTCCCACTTTCTTATCTCTAGTTTTCGTCTCATTTAAATTAGTCTCTAACTTAGCGCCGTTACATAAAGACCACTCCTTTCATTTGAATTAGATAGGGAATATTCCAATATTTATACTGTTTCTAAAGATATATTTGCTAGTTCTTTAATATCGAATATTTCAATTGGACAATGTTTATATCTAATTAACTGCTCTTCTTCCAGATGATTCAATATTTTAATAGCGCTTTGCCTCGTGCATCCACAATAGGCAGCAATATAATAGCTGGTAATACCTCTTGGAAGTATATGCTTTTCTCCATTTTTGATACCCAGCTCTAAAGCTAACTTTTTGAGTAGTAAAATAACTCTGTCTTTTATTTGATACTGAAACTGTGAAGAAAATATATATTCGCGTTGGTTTAAATCATGAATAATTTCAAGAAGCACATCTGTAAAAAAAGGTGTTTTCTCTAATATTTCTAAAACGATGCTTGTTTCAATCCGAACTAGCGTAGCCCTGGTAATTGCAGAGAAATCAAATTTTTCATTTTGTGAAAACTTTTTATTTAAAATAATATTATCTTTTGTTAAAAATGAAGTACAGATGATTTGCTTCCTAACATCATTCCTACCAATTAATTGTGCTAATATTCCTGATTCCAAGATGTAAATATACTGACTGTCCTTTTGATTTATCCACTCGCCTTTTTCCAATACAAGTTTTTCTTTATTGTTATGAAATAGTGGATCTGAGGCAAGGATAAATTGAAAGATATTACCCTCTTTCATCAGTAGCTCATGTACATCTAGATAATTCACTCTTCTCATCCCCTTCCTAGATTACTTAATTTATTATAGCTTAAGCATTTTTAACAAAGAACAGCTTTTTTTTAAGATTTATTACTTAAAATTTGTATTATCTTAATCCTCCAATATTCTAGAAATCATAAGTTATTGTTATTGCTGATTAGAAAGTAATCGTATCAAGTAACTTGAACACTTTATTGATTCGTAAAAAATATTACGAAATTGTGTCTTTGCTTACTTTAGTATGGAGGAATGTTTGAAAGAAATTTTCAAAGACAGATTCCCCTCATTTGATTGATTATTGTAAAGATACATATATTTTATGTTGTGCTGGACTCTATAATTCAATGATATAGGATTCTTATTTTGTATAACGTAAAATTTTTTACCTTTTTATTGTTTTTTTAAAATTATTTTTTTATAAAAAAAGGCTGTAAAATGGGCATTTTAATTTGATTTTCCTTATCCCTTTTACTTTTATAATTCCTTTAGACATATTTTAGACAAAGTACGCTTCTAATTACGAATGATTTGATATAATCCCCTAAAAAACAACTCCTTGCTAGCTTTCGCAGGCAAGGAGTCAGACTCTGTCCTATCTATATTATGCTTTTCTATACTGTCTTACAACTACTGCTCCTAGGATGAAGAGAATCGCTGCGCCTAATAGAATCCAGATGTACTCTAATGCGTCACCTGTACTTGGTAGGAAGCTTGTCGATGCTGGTGTGTTGTCTTTCTCTTTATTCTCCGTCACTTTCATTTCTGCTGTTTTTTCTGCTTGTTTTGTTGACTTGCTTTCTTCTTTTGTTTGGTTTTCTTTGTTAACTGATTTCTCTTGATTAGCTGGTGTTTCTTTTGCAGGTGGTACGGTTGTTTCTTTCGTTGGGTTTTCTGGTGTTTTTGGTGTTTCTTCTGATGGATTTTCTGGTGTTTCTTGAACTGGTACTGCTGGCGTTGGTGGAGTTACTGTTGGAATTTCTGACTGAATCATATCGCCTTCGTTCGCAAAAGCTAGGTCTGCTTGGTTTGGAATACCTCCGTCTTTAATGAATGGGGCTAATTGCTCGTCTGTTACGTCTTGTTTGATCGTTGTTGTCACAGTCATTGTATAGATGTGGCCTGCCAGGTAGGCAAAGCTATCGTCTTTTTTGTTCATCGTGAAGGTAATTAAGTTATTTTCTTCTGTGATGGTGCCGTTTTCTGTTACATCGTTGCCGTTTTCGTCGGTGATTTGGATGTTTTCGATTGCTAGTACGTCGTTGATTTGGTCTGTGATGATGGCTTGGTTCCAGCTTGCTGTTTGGTTACCAAATGCGGTGTGGACGTTCCAGTTGAAAGCGTCGTTGCGGTTCGCTAGCTCTAGGTGGTCTTTGCCTTCGATGTCTTTGCTGATTTCTGGGTTCACTGGTGGTGGTGTTACGGTTGGGATTTCCGATTGGATCATATCGCCTTCGTTACCAAATGCTAGCTCCGCTTGGTTTGGAATCCCGCCGTCTTGGATGAATGGGGCTAATTGCTCGTCTGTTACGCCTTCTTTGATGGTTGTTGTGACAGTCATCGTGTAGGTGTGGCCTGCCAGGTACGCAAAGCTATCGTCTTTTTTGTTCATCGTGAAGGTAATGAGATTGTTTTCTTCTGTTAGCGTACCATTTTCTGTCACGTCGTTGCCGTCTTCATCTGTGATTTGGATCTTTTCAATCGCTAGTAAGTTGTTGATTTGGTCTGTGATAATCGCTTGATTCCAGCTTGCTGTTTGGTTACCAAATGCGGTGTGGACATTCCAGTCGAATGCATCGTTACGGTTCGCTAGCTCTAGGTGGTCTTTGCCTTCGATGTCTTTGCTGATTTCTGGATTCACTGGTGGTGGTGTTACTTTTGGAATTTCTGATACGATTTTCCCGCTATTGTTGAAAGCTAATTCTGCTTGGTTTGGAATCCCACCGTCTTGGATGAATGGCGCTAGTTGCTCGTCTGTTACGCCGTCTTTGATTTTTGTTTGGATGTTCATCGTGTACGTTTGGCCCGATAGGAACGCGTAGCTGTTGTTTTTCTTGTTGATGGTGAATGTGATTAGGTTGTTTTCTTCTGTGAGTGTGCCGTTTCCTGTCACATCGTTGCCTTGTGCGTCTGTGATTTGAATGTTTTCAATCTCTAAAAGGTCGTTGATTTGATCGGTTAGTACGGCTTTTGTCCATGTCGCTGTGTTGTTGCCAAACTTCGTGTCTACGTTCCAGACGAATGAATCGTCGCGGTTTGTTAGTTCTAGTGATTGGCTAGCTGTGGCTGGTGCGCCTTCTAGTTGAGCCATGATGTTCCAGTCAAATGCTTGGTGTGCTGCGACATTTTTGTGGATTTCTGGTACGTCGATTTTCGTATTTTTGTGCGTCAGTGTGATCATTTGGCCTGCGTTGGCTGCTGTGATTTCGAAGGCGATGGGTGTTTTATCCAGGATATAACCAGTTGGTGCTGTCATTTCAACCAGACTGTATTTTCCAAGGGCAAGATCATTGATTGTCAGCGTACCGTTGGCTTCTGTCGTTACCGTCTTAATGGGTGTCCCAGCGGCGTTAAGCAAGTGATACGTAGCACCGGCTAATGTCTTGTTGGTAGCTGCTGCATCGACTTTGCGTAGTTGTACGCTACCTGTTGGATCTGGCTCTGGAATTGGGTCTGGATCTGGTGTTTCTGTTTCTGGCTCTTCTGGTATTTCTACTGGTGGTGTCTCCGTTTCTGGTTCTTCTGGCGTCTCCGTCGGTGGTATTTCTGTTGCTGGTTCTGGTTGGTTATCTACTGTAATCACCATCGTCGTGGCATGGTTGTCCGCTGTAATTTGGAACGTACGTGCTGTGGCGTCTAAGATATAACCATTTGGTGCTTTTGTTTCTACCAATCGATACGTTCCTAGGGCTAAATTATCTAATCGTGCCTTACCAGAACTATCTGTTACAAGTGTACGCTCCGTGTCCACTGTGCTTTCTAATCGGAACTCCGCACCCGCTAGTAGGTTGCTGTGATTGGTCGCATCGCGTTTGATGATTTCTATACTACCTTTTAGATCTGGTGTCTCTGTTGGTGGTGTTTCACCTGTTCCTGATCCGTCACCGCCAAAGTATTTGACTTCTGATTTCTTACTTTCACTTACGTCCGTTCCTGTTAATTTCGCCTCGTTGCCATAGGCTTGACCTGTCACTGGGTTCGCCATTTTTGTTTGGTATGTCACCGATACCGTGTCGTTGATGTTCCCTAAAGCTAACTGGAAACCTTGTGCATTGCCATTTATCAACATATTCGCTATGACAGCGTCCGCTAATTTGTTAGAGGCAATCGGATTTCCGAACCCATCCGTACCTCCTTTATAAACTGCTAAAGAGTCACGTACAAAAGTATGACCGGCACCAATTGTGTCTGTATACACAGCGTTTGGAATCGTTAACTTATCGTAATTGATGAGTACTGTCCAGTTGATTAGCGTTGGATCGTTCGCATCTACCTCGCCCCATTTGGCTAATACGTTGGCTGGTACTTCCGTTGACGGTGGACCTACTACGCCATTATCTGAAATGTTGAGTCCTATTTGCACATTACCATTCTTTGTTGGAAAATTAATCGTACTTTGTTCACCTGAAGTATTCGCAGATCTATCTACTTGCACCCAGACACGCATATCACCATGTACGTTCGTTCTTGATTCTGCATAGTCCGTGAAGGTTACTGTGATTTCATTCGTTGTCGGGTTTACTTTCGCTCTTCCTACGACATTTCCTTGTGCATCTTTTAGATCAAAGTCAAGACCAGCTTCTAGTTTTAACTCAGCAGGCATCTTCACAATCATCGTGTCGCCTGCTTTGACCGTACCATCTGGAATGGCCCAGTTGTAGTTGACCTGAATTTTTTCGCCTAAGCTAGCTGTCGTTTTATCTAAAGTTACATTGGTGATAAGGCTTGGGCCATGATTCGTGCTGGCAGAACTAAAGTTAAACGGGATAACTGTGATAGCGATAACTGCGACCATTAACATGATTAATATCTTTTTCATTTTTTTCATAAATGGATGTCTCTCCTCTATTTTTATTTTTCCATGGCTTGGATTAGGGACCTAAATTCCATCGATATATCTGGCGTTTCAAAGGAGCTATAATGGCTATACTGTAGTACTTCGGAGGCTTCGTATGTGGTCTTGTTTGCTTCTGTACACCTAATATACCATGGTGTTATCCGCCAATTGGGCTATTCCAAAAAAAGAAAATAAGAATGGAATCATCTATTTTAATTTTGATTATTCTGTTTATTATACAAAATATCTGATATTAAGGGTAGAACCAGCATCTCCGAGTAAATCGTACATTACGTAATATTCTGACTATAATGATTGGAATATCTTATGAATCGAGTTTCTTCTATATTACTATATTGGCCACAATCTCGTTAACGGATAGTGGCCACATTTTTAATGCGAAGCAAGCTATTTCTACTGGTCTTCTGTAGGCATTGTGGCTAAGCCTTCTTTAAAGGGTAAACCCTTATCAGACACACACTCTTTGTTCAGACAACAAAAAAACCATCGCGGAAAAGGCAGTAGCCGCGACGGTCAAAAAGAGAGTTTCACATTTCCATGCTTCTAAACAGATTGTTTTACCAAATAATCACTGTTGTAGTTAGATGTAGATACCTATTATTACATTATTTAAAATTTTCTTCTCCAGAGCCACATGCCACTAACGAAACAGAAAACGCCTAGGAATAGGTGTGCCATCGGTACACCGGAAGTATCCCCTGTGACTGGAAGTCGGGCTCCGATTACTTGTTGAACAGCGTCACTTCCTGCCTCCTGTATACTCGTGACAGGTAGACTCACACCTTGCTTGAGGATGGTCGCTGCTACTGGCGTAGCCGGTTTTTCATGCAACGGCACGGCTTCTGGTGTAGGTCTAGGGGGGCTTTCTTCTTGCCCGTCTTTCTTCGGTTCTACTTCTTTTCCTTGGGCGCTATAGACCACCCGAAGCGTTATCACACCTTCTCCGTATGTTCCTTTTGCCTCCGGTGTTTTCGCTAGACGGTAGCCCGGAATCGTCGGAAATGTCAACGTATAGCCTTCTCCCATTTTACCCTCATATCTATCTGGCGCGCGCAGCACCTTTCCTTTGCTATCGACATACTGCACGTCCACGATTCCTTTTGTTGCTTGTTCTGGGACATACACAAGCGTGATTTTTTGCGGTTCTACTGTATACTGACCTGTTGAGGTTGGCGCTTCCTTCACTTGATACCCAGCAATCGTTGGCCATACCAGTTCATACGCTTCTCCAATTTTACCCTCATATCTATCTGGCGCACGTAGCGCCTTTCCATCGCTATCGACATACTGCACGTCCACGATTCCTTTTGTTGCTTGTTCTGGGACATACACAAGTGTGATTTCTTGCGGTTCTAATGTATACTGACCTGTTGGGGTTGGCGCGTCCTTCACCTGATACCCAGCAATCGTTGGCCATACCAGTTCATACGCTTCTCCTACATTTCCTGTATAGACATCACTCATGCGTACTGTTTTTCCTTCTGCATCGACATAATGCACATGGACACTTCCTGTTTCGATTTTTTTATAGACAAAACGTACCGTCTGCGGTTGATCACGAAACACACCTGTCGCATTGGATGGCTCCGCCACTAAGGTATACCCATCCAATGCCTTCGCAACGGCTTCATAAGGAAACTCCTGCATCCCTTGCAAGACACTAGTTGCCGCCAACACATCCCCTGTTTCGGTTTCATACTGCACGGTAACTGGTTGACCGGCTACTTGGGGTTTCACTTCTTGATTGATGTTAATATCAAAAAACTGGTATTTATTCTTCCCCGCTAGTCCATAGCTCACATTGCCATATCCAATCCTGTTCCATTCGATCATACCATTTTTTAATTGACCAATGGTATCCCCTCGCTCACCGTCCATCCGAAAGGTCAGCTTATCCAGCGGATTTCCCAAAACATTCAGTATCCCCAGTGTTGTTGGCTTACCAACAATGGTTGATGGAGCAGTAACCGTCGTACTAATCGAATAACTAGTATCCGCTTGCTGCAGTAATGGTAAATCTTTTAGTGTCCATGCATCGTCAAAATAACCGTCAATGCTTAGATGTTTTAGATGCGTTAAGTTTCTTAGTGGCGCGATACTTGTCACACTCGTTTTATTTAACTGCAACTGTTCTAATTTCTTTAAATTAGCTAATGGCGATAAATCCGCAATCCCTTCATTCGACCATATATACAGTTCTTCTAATTGTGTTAACCCCCGCAACGGAGATAAATCTGTTACATAGCTCACGCCTCCTCCTAAATGTAGTACACGTAATTTCTTTAATGGCGCAAAGTAAGCTAAATCCGTAATATCTGCTCCATAACCACCATCATAAATAACGAACGTCTCCAAATTACGTAAGTACTGAATTCCTTCCATATTGAAAGAGAAGGTCACACCCTCTATGCCTCGATTCCAAATGTCACTCTTGGTCACGCAATCAAAATCTGCTTGGGTGACAATCCGATTATCATACTGCCCATGGGTCCTATAGAATTCATCATACGAAACCTGCATAATCTCTGGTCCAAAGGCTAACCGCGTATTCAAGTCTGGCATGATTTCTTTAAATGTTTTCCCTACGGGAAAGACAGGGCCATCTTCTGCCTGTGCTGTTTTCGGTAACCAGATGGTGCTGCCGATGACTAGCACACATAAAAATAATTTAAACCAACTAGATTTACTCCTTTGCTTGTACATATTCATACTCCTTTATCGTTTGTATTGGGGTGGTAGAAACGGGGACGATTAATCGTTCCCGCACCACGTTTCCATCCGAAGCGACTACTTCCACCACTTGTTTGGGGTTGGTTATCACGCCTTGCGCCGAGATGAGGTAGGGACGATTCGGGTCATTGGTCTGCAACGCGCCACTTTTCTTCGCGACCCCGTCCACATAGAGCACCACTTTCGTCACCCCTCGTGGGAATTGTCCCCGTACATAGGCATCGCCTAAGACATAAGGCTCCACCGTCAAGGGATCTTCGACACGGACTTTCACACGGTGTAAAATCTCCGAACTCCCACGTACCATTACCAGCTCCACGTCTTGAATCGCCGTATCAATCAATCCTTTGGCACTAATCCGATAACTGCCTGTGCTCGCATCTAATGCCCCGCTTTTCTTCGCAACCCCATTCACATACAGCACCACCTTCGTGGCTGCTGGGTCGTAAAGTCCGACAATATCCTGACTATCCAATGGATAAGGTGAAACGGTGAGCCGGTAAGATGGGATCAATAGCTGTTGCGTGACCGCATACTGATACAAGGGATTGGCATGTTTATTCCGTGCCACTAGGAGAAGCGACGATGCCCCGAGCGCTGCGCCATCCACACCAGTCACTTGAAACGTTCCCGACGCATCCACGTTTGCTGTGACGATGGGTAATCGCTTGCCGGTATCCAGATCTGCCAAATCTGCTATCGGTGCGGCATAAATATCCACCCGTGCGATATCCTTGCCAGCCTTTCCTTCCACGGTACCAAACGACGGCAACCATTGCACCTGTGTGACGCCATAAGCTGCCGCAACTCGTGTCAGCGTCGTCACACCTTCTCCGGTCGTGTCTTGGAACAGATTCGTTGCGCTACCACTATAACGATTATTCGACCGCTCTCCAAATTTCGTATCGCCAATGATGGACGGATTCCAGCTCGCGGCGACATTCCGTTCTATCCGGCTCGTCCGGTCTTTGGCGCTTGGCATCGCCGTATCTGTATGCGCATTATGCATCTCACGAAACGCAATCGGTGAAAATACATCGCGCAAACTAGGGACGGCTTTCGCTTTCCCTCCGGTGGCTGTTTCCAAATACCCAATGGCACCAAATTGATTGTCCGTGATGACAAACCCCATATTACTAGACGTCAAACTAATGCCTGCGACTTGTACCGAATGCGGTCGCTCCAATCCAATTTTATTCTGTTCGATCGTCAGCTGTCGTGTTAGCTTAGTCGCAATCCCACCAAAAAAGAGCGTATCCACTTCTCTCGGATAAATAGCGTCGATGGTATTATAGGCAATGAGGGTATCTTCTGTATACCCTTTATTGGTCTCTATTTTTGGCAATACGTTTCCTACGCTATCAAATAGAGGTGTACCATCGGTGGTTCCCCACACAACAATACCCGCTTGCGACGTTGGCGTATGGGATACCCAAGCTTCCCGATCTTGTGGTTGATTGATGCGATTGTGCGTAATCCGCACCTGTTGCGACGGGAAAAAATAGCGTTGACTATATTCTTGGCCACCAATCACAATGGCACGATCCGCACCAATGACCACATTCTCCCGAATGGTATAGTTTTGGACCGAATGCCCATCAATCCCTTCCCAATAGGGATTTTCTAACACCACATTTTTTTCTACGATGATGTCCTCACTGAGCGGAAACCGTAATTGATCTCTTACAATGATTTGTTCCGTCCCTCCGGAAACCATCGGGCGCTCTGTTTTAATTTTACGCATGGATGCCGCAATACCATAAAAGTGCGCACGGACGGAGTCGCCTTTGTCGTGGCCTAATTTTCTAACCAACGTTTGATGCATACGCACATTCTTTCCAGAGTAAACCATAATCCCATCATGCCCCATGTTATCGACGGCCATTGGATGATAGCTTGGCGTTGGCGCCTCTGTCCCTTCTATCGTGACATCATAGACTAAGTCCGCCATAATGCCTGTTCCATTAAAGTTTTGAATTTGCACATCCTGTACAACAATATCATGTTGATACTGAGATAATAAGGGGGGAATCGTCCCCTCTTGTTGATATTGCCCATGTATTGTAATACCGTTTTGATAGGTGAGACCATTTGGTGATAGTGAGCTGTTTCGTTGTCCATCTAATCGTAGTTGTTTGATGGTCGTATAGTTATACAAACGAACCAGAGAATCGTACTGGAAGCTCCGATCATCTATCCCTTTTTCGAAATACTTTGGTTGACGCGCGAGCGTTGTCGTCGTGTTTTCCCCTTGTATAGTAATCCCTTCTAAGACCCTGATTTGGCGCATCACCTGCCAATTCCCTTTCGGGATAATCAAGGTTCCTTTATGATGGTTCTGATTACTCGGTAGCTGATGCAATGCGGCTAGCGCCGTCTCAATTGTAGTAGAATTATCTAATGTGTCCTTAACTTCTTCCCCTTCCTTAAACAGAAAAAAGTTACTCCCAGCAATCTCCTGTCCATCCGCATTCAACAGTACTAAGGGGGTTCCCTCCGGTGTACTGCTTGCCGCTCGTATACCAACAGGTGGGTCTAGCTTTTCGCCACGCACCTCTTGCGTGACAAACACACTAAAAGAGGCACTACTTGCACTGCTCTCTCCATACCATGCTTTATTGGTACCAGGTGTCGTCCAATAAAAACTAGTTTCTCCTGATGGCTCCAAGTTCCCTGTAAAACCAACAGGGGACAGCGGATGGCCATCCTCATCCCAAATCGACATCCATTGGTTTTCTCCCGTTGTTGTCGCTTCCTTTGTGACTGCTTGCGATAAGGCCTGAAAACCAGGCGTCTTCACGACGGCTAAATCCCTTAAAGCACGCAAATCCATGACTTTATTCCCGGAGATGTTTAACACGGTGAGGGATGCCAAACCTGCTAATGGCGCTACATCTTCGATCTCATTGCCTACTAGGTTCACTTCTTCCAATTGTGGTAAGTCGCGCAACCTATCAATGGTTGTGATGTTTTCATTTTTCAAGGACAGCACCCGTAGCTGCTTTAATGTTTCTATTCCTTGTAAAGAATTGATTTTGCCGGTTTGATCGCCTTCTAAATAGAGCGACTCTAATGCTGGCAAATGTTCGATCCCTGTTAGATTCTGGATGCGAAGGCCACGTGTGTAGTCTGTGACCGTTTTTACGTGTGCCAATTCTTCCTCTGTTACCGAGCGATTTAAATCCATCTCTTCTTCCTCTTCGATTTCTGGATGAATCGTGCGATAGACCTCCTGCGCTAACGTGATGTCCGGAAACAAAGTACGATAGCTTTCCAACGTGCTCGCATGTACCTGTGTCTCTCCTTTGATGTCCCAACAACCAATGCCTAGCAGTATGTACAGCCACAGAAGTAATCCCTTTTTTTTAAACATGTTCTTTCTCCCCTTTTTCCTATCAAATGTCTCGTCATTGTTTAGCATACCATGTTGAAATGACCGTCCATGTCTACTATTTTTCGTTTCTCCCCTTTTTTTGTTACCATTTTGTGAACAAATAGCCTCCCATTCACGTTCATCCAGGCGAGCCACCTAGATTCCTTCACTTATTATAGCTAAAGCATTTATAAAAAAGAACCGCTTTCTTTTAAGATTTATGACTTACAAATGGCATGATCTTCCCCTCCCATATGCTTGCAATCAGACGTCATGGTGCTGGATGACTGGGGTATAATCGAATCAAGTCATCGAGACACTTTCATTGTGCATACAAAATAAGACGAAATGGTGTCTTTGTTTACATGGATAGAAGGGATGATGGAAAGAAATTTTAAGAAGCGTACGTCCCATATTGCGGTAGAACCATTAACTTCGAGTAAATGGGACACGCTAGCGTTTTCAAACACTAGGAGAAGAACAGCAAGTGATGATTTGCCTCCTTCCATCGTTCCGCAAGCGATTTCGTCTTTCTTAGCCAAGGTGGCGAAATTCGCCACAACCAGCTGGAAGAATCAGCAATAGCGATGCTCAGCCTCCAACGCATACAAAATGACATGATTTATATGAATACACTAAAAATTCAATCGGCGTTACGTAAAAAGGAATGGCAAAACAAGATGGAAACCGAAGATTATCGAGCGCTAACGTCCATGATTTACAATCATATCAATCCATATGGAGAGTTTCATATGAATATGGAAAAGAGAATACATTTATAATGAGAAAGCAAATCGAGCATCGCGTAATATTCGGAATATTACGTAATGTCCGATTTGCATGGAGATGCTGGTTCTATCCCTATTAGATTTATTTATAAAGAGAGATCATGTCGGTCTCTTTCTTCTATATAAACAATTCTTACCTTGATTGAGTTTCTTCCATAAAGATAAGGAATTACTGCAAAAAGGTACGAGCTATTGATGCTTAGCTCGTACCTTTATTCTCTACTCAAACAAATGTAAACTGTTTTTTAGTTTTCAGTAGTATCGTCCTCAGACTCTTCACTCACTACTGTTTCGTTTTCGGATACTTCTTCGTCCACAAACTCTTCCTCTTCTTTCGGCACTTTCGCAACGGTTGCTACAAACTCATCATCATCTAGACGAATAAGTTTCACACCCATCGCGCTACGGCCAGTCTGAGAAATATCACCAACCGAGAACCTAATCAAAACGCCGCCGATAGTCATCAACATCAAGTCTTCCTCACCGGTGACGGTTTTCAGAGCGACAAGATTTCCGTTTTTCTCTGTGATATTGATGGTTTTAACGCCCATACCGCCACGATTACGAAGCGGATACTGAGCAGCTAGCGTTTGCTTCCCATAACCGTTCTCCGTCACGACAAGCACTTTCTCGTCGTCTTCTAGGATTTCCATGCCAACAACCTCATCATCTTCACGAAGGCGAATACCACGCACACCAGCCGCTGTACGACCCATGACACGAATATCAGTCTCCTCGAAGTAAATCGATTGGCCGAATTTCGTTCCGATGATGATTTTTTTGTTGCCATCCGTCATTTGCACAGAAATCAACTCATCATTTTCACGAAGTTCCACGGCGCGCAAACCACTTTGACGAATCTTCGCGAATTGTGTCAACGTACTACGCTTCACGACGCCAAGTTTCGTTGTAAAGAATAGATACTGATCATCCGTAAAGTCGCGCAGATTAATCACGGCATTTACTTTTTCCTGGCTCTCGATGCCAAGCAAGTTGATAATCGGAATCCCTTTCGCAGTACGGCTATACTCAGGAATTTCATACCCTTTTGCACGGTAAACTTTCCCAGTATTCGTAAAGAATAGCAGCGTATCATGCGTACTCGTAGCTACAAGATGCTCTACGAAATCATCTTCATGCGTGCCCATTCCTTGCACACCACGGCCACCACGGCGCTGACTACGATAAGTCGAAAGCGGCAGACGCTTGATATAGCCTTTATTCGTAAGCGTAATCGCAACTTCCTCTTCTGGAATTAGATCCTCATCTTCCAAGCTTACCAAATCACCCGCCAAAATTTCCGTACGGCGTTTGTCCGCATATTTCTCTTTAATCTCTGTCAATTCTTCACGAATAATTTCTAAAATACGCTCATCATCGCCTAAAATTGCTTTCAAGTCCGTAATCAGAGCCATCAAACTGTTAAATTCATCCTCGATTTTGTCGCGTTCCAAACCAGTTAAACGTTGCAAACGCATATCCAAAATCGCTTGCGCTTGTTTATCAGAAAGGTTAAATTGTGTCATCAAGCCTTCTTTGGCAACATCCGCTGTTTTCGAAGCTCGAATTAATTTTATAACTGCATCGATATTATCAAGCGCGATCCGTAAACCTTCTAGAATATGCGCGCGAGCCTCCGCTTTACGCAGTTCGAATTCCGTACGGCGACGAATAACGATTTTTTGATGCTCTAAATAATGATATAAAATCTCTTTCAAATTCAGCACTTTCGGATGATTCGCAACAAGTGCCAACATATTAATCCCAAAAGTGGTTTGGAGAGCTGTCATTTTATACAAGTTATTAATAATAACGCTGGCACTCACATCACGACGAACCTCGATTACCATACGCATACCTGTACGGTCAGACTCATCATTGGCAGATGTAATACCATCAATTTTTTTCTCACGAGCAAGTTCAGCAATACGCTCAAGTAGACGCGCCTTATTAACTTGATACGGCAGCTCCGTAATAACGATTGTCTCTTTACCATTACTCTTCGTTTCAATCTCTACACGAGCACGAAGCGTGATAGAACCACGACCCGTTTCATAAGCACGACGAATTCCAGAACGACCCATAATCATCCCAGCAGTAGGGAAATCAGGACCAGGAATATATTCCATCAACTCACGAATCTCGATATCAGGATTGTTACTCAGCGCAAGCACACCGTCAATAACCTCACCAAGATGATGCGTTGGAATATTTGTCGCCATCCCAACCGCAATCCCAGACGAACCATTGACAAGCAAGTTAGGAAAACGAGCTGGCAAAATATTAGGCTCACGTTCCGAACCATCATAGTTATCAACATAATCAATCGTATCTTTATTAATATCACGCAAAAGCTCCATCGAAATTTTGGACATTCTAGCTTCCGTATAACGCATCGCAGCCGCCATATCCCCATCGACCGAACCAAAGTTACCGTGCCCATCAACAAGCATATTCCGATAACTAAAATCCTGCGCCATCCGAACCATCGTGAAATAAACCGCCGTATCACCATGCGGATGATACTTACCGATAACTTCACCGACAATACGCGCCGATTTCTTATAAGCCTTATCAGACGTCATACCAAGATCATTCATCGCATACAAAATCCGACGATGCACAGGTTTCAAGCCATCTCTAACATCTGGAAGAGCCCGAGCCACAATAACACTCATCGCATAATCTAGAAAAGAAGTACGCATCTCTTTATTCAAATTGATTTCCGTCACTCTTGACTCTGGTGTTTCTGACATTTTTCAAGAAACCTCCTTCAAATTACAACACATATGATATGTATTCCCCATCATTATTTCCCGGGAAATATTATTTATTTTTAATTAAAATCTCTTGACCTCAAAGTCTCCCGACCTGAAACGGAAAACCTCAGCGCGCCAGCAAATGCTTAGCTGCTAGGCAAAGGCGAGTACCGAAGCGGAGCGTACTTGCGTACGTGAGCATCGGAACGGAACCTTTAACGACGCAGATGAGCGTTTGCTGGTGCGCTGAGAGACTTAGACGTCGAGGTTTTTGACGTACTGCGCATTCTCTTCAATAAACTTACGACGCGGTTCCACATTATCACCCATAAGCATCTCAAACGTTTCATCCGCCGCAATCGCATCATCAATATTCACTTGAAGCAATGTACGGTGTTCAGGATTCATTGTCGTATCCCACAGTTGTTCAGGATTCATCTCACCCAAACCTTTGTAACGCTGAATACCATATTTCGTGTCCGCTTCCAATGTCGCCAAATAATCTTCCAATTGGCTGTCACTGTAAACGTACTCCTGCGTTTTCCCGTGCTTAATCTGATAAAGCGGTGGTTGCGCGATATAAATATACCCAGCATCTACCAAAGGACGCATGTAACGATAAAACAACGTCAACAACAACGTCCTAATATGCGCACCATCGACATCGGCATCGGTCATAATAATCAATTTATGATAACGTGATTTCGCAACGTCAAAATCGCCACCAAAACCAGTTCCCATCGCTGTAAAGATCGTCCGAATTTCCTCATTCGCCAAAATTTTATCTAAACGTGCTTTTTCAACGTTTAAAATTTTACCACGAATTGGAAGTATCGCTTGGAATAACCGATCACGGCCTTGCTTAGCAGAACCACCGGCAGAGTCACCCTCTACGATATAAAGTTCGCTGATAGCAGGGTTTCGCGAAGAACAATCGGCCAATTTACCTGGTAGACTAGAAATTTCAAGACCACTGGATTTACGTGCCACTTCACGTGCTCGCTTCGCTGCAAGACGCGCACGGCTCGCCACAACACCCTTGTCGACGATTTTTCTAGCGACCGTAGGGTTTTCCATTAAGAACTTATCTAAAGCCGTAGAGAACAGCTTATCTGTGATTGTACGTGCTTCAGAGTTGCCCAGCTTCGTTTTCGTTTGCCCTTCAAACTGCGGATCCGGATGCTTAATCGAAATAATTGCTGTCAGACCTTCACGAACGTCCTCACCAGACAAGTTATCATCACTGTCTTTAAATAATTTATTACGTCGCGCATAGTCATTAATAACACGCGTCAAAGCTGTTTTAAAGCCTGATTCATGCGTTCCACCTTCATACGTATGGATATTATTCGCGAATGAAATCAGATTGCTCGAAAAACCAGTATTATATTGCATCGAAACTTCCACCATAATGCCATCACGTTCGCCCTCAATGTAGATAGGCTCCTCATGAATGACCTCTTTAGAACGGTTTAAATGCTCCACATAAGACTTGATTCCGCCTTCATAATGATAATCTTGGCGCTGCTCTTGCCCTTCACGCTTATCTTCAATCGAAATTTGCAAACCACGGTTTAAGAAAGCAAGCTCTCGCGTACGCGTTCTAAGCGTGTCATACTCAAAATCCGTCGTTTCTTTGAAAATCTCTGGATCCGGCGTAAAATGAACAATCGTTCCGCGATAATCAGATGTACCACGTTCCTCCAAGTCCATAACAACATCCCCACGCTCAAAACGTTGGTAATACTGCGTGCCGTCACGGTGAACTTGTACTTCTAGACTCGTTGACAAGGCGTTAACAACAGACGCACCAACACCATGCAAACCACCAGAAACCTTGTATCCGCCACCGCCAAACTTACCACCAGCATGCAGTACTGTGAAAATAACCTCAACTGTAGGGCGACCAATTTTTTCGTTAATCCCAGTTGGAATGCCACGACCGTTATCGCGTACAGTGATGCTGTTATCCTTCTCAATCGAGATCTCGATTTCCGTACAGAATCCAGCCAGAGCCTCATCGATACTATTATCCACAATTTCCCATACCAGATGATGCAAACCACGTTGACTAGTAGAACCAATATACATACCCGGTCTTTTACGAACAGCCTCTAGGCCTTCTAAGACCTGAATCTGATCATCGCTATACTCATCCGCATTTCCTTGCACATTCGTCATATTTTCCTCAGACATCTAATATCCACCGCGCTTTCTTATCCGTTTACAAAACGATATTTTGCTATTATTTCTTCGTTACTGTACCTTGTTCCACCCAAAAAGTTGTTGCGTCGTTCAGCGTTGCATGATCAATGCCGTCGATACTGGTCGTCGTCACAAACGTCTGCACCTTGCCTTGAATCGCAGCCAACAAATGGGATTGCCTGAAATCATCCAACTCACTAAGCACATCATCCAGCAATAAAACCGGATATTCGCCCGTCTCCTCAAAAATCAAATCGATTTCCGCAAGTTTCACAGAAAGCGCTGTAGTCCGCTGCTGGCCTTGTGAGCCGAACACTTGTACATTTTGATCATTGACATAAAAGAAGAGATCATCTCGATGTGGGCCAATGAGTGTAACACCTCGATCGATTTCTCTTTGAGCGATTGATTCCATTTTCTTATATAAATTCGCTTGCCATTCCGCCGCATCTGAGCCCTCAAGCTCTACAGACGGTTTATATTCTAATTTCAAATGCTCCAACTCGCGCGAAATCTCAAAATGGATTGGAACCGCGAATTGCTCCAACCTTTCGATAAAATCCGCCCGGCGCTTCGTTAATTTCACCGCAACCTCGATAAATTGTTCGGTTAAAATTTGCCACATCATTGGATCGTGTTTACGCTTGATTTGCGCTTGTTTTAAAAAATGATTGCGTTGTTGCAAAATACGCTGATACTGACTCAAATCATGCAAGTAAACCGGCTGTATTTGGCCAATTTCCATGTTGATAAAACGCCTTCTCATGCCCGGCGCACCTTTTACGAGTGATAGATCTTCTGGGGCAAACATGACGACATTCAAATTCCCGACATATTGGCTTAGCTTCTTCTGTTCTAAATGGTTGACCTTAGCTTTCTTGCCTTTTTGTGTCAGCGTTAGCTCGAGTGGAACCGATTGCCCATGTTTTTCGACGCGACCTTCAATTTTTGCAGATTCGGCGTCCCAGCTGATGAAATCCTTATCATTCGTCGTCCGGTGTGATTTCGCAACTGCGAGTAATAAAATTGCTTCTAAAAGATTCGTCTTACCTTGCGCGTTCTCGCCTAAAAAAACGTTGACCTTGTTATCAAATGTCAGTTCCTGTTCTTTATAGTTGCGAAACTGGCGCAATACTAGATTCTCTAAATGCATATAATCCCTTATCCTTCTTTGATCAGCCTTGTTGGATCTGGACTTTACCCTCACCAGGAACTAAGACTACATCACCGTTTCGTAACTTACGACCGCGACGATTATCTTCTTCTCCGTTAATATACACCATGTTTTCACTTAAAAAAGCTTTCGCCATGCCGCCGCTCGAGATAACATCCATCATTTGAAGCAGTTGCCCAAGTGTAATATATTCGGTATTAATTTTAATACTTTCCGCCATTTTTTTCACGTCCAATCTTAATAAGTCCTATTCCTCTATTTTACTAGAAAATCAGCCAGAATACAACGAAATTATTTATATATGCGTTTTTTAGCCAATTTTAATAAAACTAATAGGGGGATATTATTTTGGTTTATAAATAAATATGGGGCTTCTCAGCGGGTTTTTGTTCTTAAAGCACAAAACTTCGCGATTTTCTTTTTTCCATCCAGCGTCTTTAAATCCGATCGATACAAACAGATCTTTCGCAATCGTATTTTCCGGGGAAACGGCAACTTTCACTTCAATGCTCTCCGGATTTTTCACAAATACAAAATCTACGAGTTGCTCCAAAGCACGGCGTCCTAGACCTTGATGCTGATAATCTTTATCGATCGCAAAGCCCGAAATCCAGTGATTATCCTTCGATTCATCCTCGTACGTATACAAAATAAAGCCGACTAATTCCTTCTCCGAGTATATGCCATAGGGGTTATAAACCAGCTTCGAATCCTCTGGCTCACCAGCAATGCGCATTAACGAATCCGCGACAGAGTCAACAAATGGCTTCTGCTCACGAAAAACGCTTATTTCTGAGGCCTTTTCCCACATGTCCAGAGGTAGTTTTCTAATAATCATCTATCTTACTCCTTTATTTTCACTTTCTATTTCTTACTTCCCATTCTACTATAGTTCCTTCTTGATAACAGCTTTTCGCATCCACTTACCCGATTTATAGCGCCATAATCCGAGCATCGTCGCACTGACCCAAGCCGCCGGTGTTGCCCACCACAAGCCCATATAACCTAAAAATTGTGCCAAAATAAAACCGATAGCAAGCCGCGCGACCAACTCAAAAATTCCCATCCAAAGCGGAATAATCGCGTCCCCAGTCCCACGCAATGTTTCGCGCACAACGAATAAAATCCCAACGACGACGTAAAACAGCGATACAATTTTCAGATAACCGGTTCCAATCGATAGGGCTTCGGTCGCCGAGCTATCCAGAAACAGTGTCAAAAACTGATGCGCGAAAAGCTGTACTAATACAGTTAAGGCTAAACTGACGACGGTCACTACTTTTATCCCGGACCAAAAGCCTTGTTTGACGCGATCAATTTTTCCAGCTCCCATATTTTGGCCAGCGAACATCGAAGAAGCCGAGCCAAACGCAATCCCAGGTTGGTATGTCAGCGAATCAATCCGACTCGCAGCCGTGTAAGCAGCAACAACCGTCGCGCCGAAACTATTGATCAAGCCTTGAATCGCCATATTCCCAATCGAAATAAACGAACCTTGTAACGCAGAAGGAAACGCAATTCGAAAAATTTCTTTGAAAATCGCGCTATCAAAATGGATATCCTTCTTTTTCAAACGCATGTATGGAATTTTGCGATAGCTGTAAATAATGCATAAAATCGCCGAAACCAGCTGACTAAAAACCGTCGCCCAAGCCGCACCAGCAACACCCATCCCAAATCCAACGACGAAAAGAAAGCTTAACGCAATATTGAGCAACGATGAAATAATAAGAAA
The DNA here is from genome assembly GCF_003856515.1 of Listeria sp. SHR_NRA_18. Taxonomy (NCBI): domain Bacteria; kingdom Bacillati; phylum Bacillota; class Bacilli; order Caryophanales; family Listeriaceae; genus Listeria; species Listeria sp. SHR_NRA_18. Next base: position 322,654 of record NZ_QPKR01000002.1, on the reverse strand, counting down.
ATACAGCGGCGTAATCGAGTTTCCAAATGCTCTCAAAATCGCCGAAACTCCGTTATAAAGCCCCATTGGCAATATTCCGATAAATAAAGTCGTCACAAAAAGGACGGAATCATCTAATATTTCTGTGGGTGTTCCTAAAAGCAGCAACAACGGTTTCGCGAGTAAGATGCCGACGATTGTTAGCACGACGGACACCGAAACAATCATAATACTCGCCGTCGCAAGCACCCGTTTCAATCGCTGAAAATCCTGAAAACCGAAATATTGCGCCACAACAACAGAAACACCGCTCATCAATCCAATCACAAGCGATAGAAAAAAGAAATTGAGAGCATTCGTCGCCCCAACAGCTGCAAGCGCATTCACACCAACAAATTTTCCGACAATCATCGCGTCTACCATGACGTAAAACTGCTGAAACAAGTTCCCAATCAACATAGGCATCGCGAAATAAAAAATAGTTTTCGTCGGATTCCCAGTAGTCATATCCTTAATCATACTCTGGCGCCTCCTTATATGTAGTCAAGCACAACACAAAACCCGCCCAATTTTCACTGAGCAGGCAACATAATCTTTAGTACGTACGAACCGGCGTAATCAATTGCAAAATTTCATTTGGATTTTCCGCATCTTTCGGTCGCAATACGAACGGACGCATCGTTCCAGAGAAAGAAATCTGAATATCCGCGCCATCAAACGCACGCAGCGCATCCATCATGTATTTCCCGTTAAATGAAATCTTCAATTCCTCACCAGTAAAGCTTTGACTGAAAACTTTTTCAGAAACATTTCCGACTTCAGGCGAGTTAGACGAAACTTCCACCTGACCGTTTTCCAAAGTCATTAATTTAATCACGTTATTACGATTTTCACGGGCAAGTAGGGACGCACGATCAATCGCTTGTAAAAAGGATTTTGCGTTAATAATTAAATCCGATTTTGTTTCCGTCGGGATAAGGCGAGAAGTATCAGGATAACTGCCTTCCAAAAGACGCGAATAGAAAAGTAAATCCTTCAGTTTGAATAAAATTTGATTATTAGCAAGCACCATTTCAATCGAATCCGTACCTTCATCCAAAATTTTATTCAATTCCGCTAAACTTTTCCCAGGAATGACAATATTATATTCCTCATCGATTTCCGTTGTCAGCGGGATTTCGCGTAATGCTAACCGGTGACTATCCGTTGCAACAGCAGTCAAGACGTTATTTTTGATCATCCAGTTCACACCAGTTAAAACAGGGCGCACCTCAATAGCCGAAACCGCAAAAACCGTTTGTCTAATAATATTTTTAAGGACAGAAATCGGGATTTGAATGCTTTTCCCAGCCGTAACTTCTGGTAATTTCGGATATTCTGCTGGATCAAGGCCAATCAAGTTAAACGACGCTTGTCCAGAACGAATGTTAGTTTGATAATTCGTAGTCACTTCAAGCTCCACGCTATCATCAGGTAAACGACGAACAATATCACTAAAATAATTCGCCTGCAAAACAATACCGCCGAAACTCTCGACTTCCACTAGAATTTCGTCGTTTTCAATTAGAGGTATAAAAGCTTCAATCGAAATATCAGAATCACTACCAGTTAATGTGACACCTTCATCATTCACCGTGATTTTAATACCCGTTAAAATCGGAATAGTAGTCCTTGAAGAAATAGCACGCGTCACTTCATTTACCGCCTGAACAAGACGATTGCGCTGAATTACAAATTTCATGAGAATTCCCCCATTTTTAGTTTCTTTTTCTAAGTATAACATTATATCAAAATATGTTTAATTAATTAATAAAAAATCGTAGTAATAGTAATAGGGCCTGTGGATTTGTGGATAAGTATATGTGAGCCTATCTCTCGCAAAGTTTTCCACATGTTGATAACTTGTTGGTAAGTATGTTCTAGTTATCCACATTATGCACAGATTTAAAAAATGGAGGATATCATGCCTCGGCTCTTTGAAAGCTTCCTTTTGCTAACTTAGAGCCCTATATATAGTCCTTTAAAATAAACTCTGTGGTTTTCGCAAGTTTTTCTCAATCTCAGCCAAATCATTTTTCAGGTTTTGGTCGATTTTTAAGAGTTGCGAGATTTTTTCGTGCGCATGAATCACGGTAGTATGATCTCGACCGCCAAACTCTTCTCCAATTTTCGGTAGGGAAGCATCGGTCAGCTCACGAGAAAGATACATCGCGATTTGTCTAGGATACGCAATACTTTTCGTCCGTTTTTTCGCTTTAAAATCTTCTAAACGAACGTGATAATATTCGCCAACAGCTTCTTGAATATCAGGAATTCGGATCACATGGGATTTCGAATTTGGAATGATATCTTTCAAGGCTTCCGCAGCAAGATTCGCATTAATATCCTTATTTACGAGAGATGAGTAGGCGACAACACGAATAAGCGCGCCCTCCAGTTCCCGAATATTGGAATCGATTTGGTTCGCAATGTAAAGCATGACTTCATTCGGAATATCCAGTCCGTCAGCCTTTGCTTTTTTGCGTAAAATCGCGATCCGAGTTTCTAAATCAGGCGGCGTAATATCCGTAATCAGACCCCATTCAAAGCGCGAACGCAAGCGATCCTCAAGTGTTGGAATCTCTTTTGGCGGGCGATCACTAGAAATAATAATCTGTTTTTGCTCATCGTAAAGTGTATTAAACGTATGGAAAAATTCCTCCTGCGTTCCTTCTTTACCAGCTAAAAACTGAATATCATCAATAAGAAGCACATCGACATTACGATATTTATTACGAAATTCTTCGGCCTTATTTTCTCGAATAGAGTTAATGAACTCATTTGTGAATTTCTCACTAGAAAGGTACATGACTTTCGCGTTTGTTTTATGCTCTAAAACATAATGACCAATCGCGTGCATTAAATGCGTTTTTCCAAGTCCAACACCACCATAAATAAAGAGCGGATTATAGGCTTTGGCCGGCGCTTCGGCTACGGCAAGTGAGGCTGCGTGGGCAAAACGGTTGCCCGATCCAATAACAAACGTATCAAAAACATAACGCGGATTTAGCATGTGTTTGGAGTTGGCTTCGTCCAAGTCCTCGTCTAAATTACGCGGTTTTGGTGGAATATAGTTATCAAATACCTCATCTTGTTCACCATCGATAAACCGAACATCAAAATTTTCTCCCGTAATTTCTTGTAGGATATTAGCGATGAACTGTGAATAACTTTTCTCAAGCCAGTCACGAACAAAATTGTTTGGAGCCGTCACAATAAACGTACTTCCTTCAAGTGAATGCGCCGTGGTAGATTTCATCCAAGTATCATAACTTGGCTTACTCATATTTTGCTTGACGATACGCAAGGTTTCTTTCCATATGTCTTCCATTGTTTGCACTATGTTCCCCCCTTTTCATTAAACGTAAAAGTTATCCACAGATGGATGGAGCCGTGGATAAAGTTATACAGGGGTTGTTTAGAAGTTATCCACAAAGTAAAAGTTGACTGTGGATAAATAATGTTATCCCCAAATAATTTTCTATTCGACAATTGATATAATATCAGAAAAACATCACAATCGCAAGGGATTTCAAATTCTATCCACAAAGTTATGAAGATGTTGAGAAAAGATGTCCACAGGATATGAGCTTGTGCATAACTTGTGAACGAGGACGGGATAAAAAAATATCTGAAAAACAGTTATCCACAAGCAGTTGTGGTTAACTATCGCAAATTGTGCATAACTTTTCAGTATATTTAAGAGTTATCCACAGAAAAAGTGGGTTTTAGAGTATTTAGCTACACTTTTAATGATTATCCACAAGAAAATAAGAAGCAGAAAATCTTTGAAAAAAGTTTCGAAAATAGCTATATATCAGTTTGGAAATATGGTATTATGGAAGATAGAGTTTTTATATTCTACTTTGTTCCGAGGTATTATTGACAAATCCGATATATTTCTGTACAATGTCTAAGACTGTCTATACGAGTAAATTTGTAATAGACCCTTACTAGGAGGTGTAATTAATGAAAAGAACATACCAACCAAGCAAGCGTAAAAGAAAAAAAGTACATGGTTTCCGTCAACGTATGAGTTCTAAAAACGGACGTAGAGTTTTAGCTAGTCGTCGTCGTAAAGGAAGAAAAGTTTTATCTGCGTAGACCACTGAAAAAGACTCAGTGGTTTTTTTTAATTTCAGGCAGAGTGAACCGTTAATCTATCAGTCACTTCCTAGTGTAGGGAGATCTGATAGGTTAACAGGGGTGCATGTGTGAAAGAGAATCTGATTAGAAGATGGAGAATTTATGAAAAAAGCATACCGAATAAAAAAAGATGATGAGTTTCAACGCGTATTTAAAAAAGGGAAGTCGTTTGCGAATCGCCAATTTGTCGTTTACATATTTAAAAGGGAAGATCTGGCGCATTTTCGAATTGGGCTTTCTGTGAGTAAAAAAATTGGAAACGCTGTCGTACGAAATCGTATTAAACGATGTATTCGGCAAACCTTTCATGAGCTGAATGAGCAAATTGATTCAGGTTATGACTATATTATCATCGCCAGGAAACCGGCGGCCAATATGGATTTTCATGAAATCAAGAAAAGTTTGATGCATGTTTTGAAATTATCAAGAGTTTTGAAGCAGCCTCAGAAAAAGTAGTTTCATGAGAAGAATACAGGCGGAGAGTGGAGGTAGCACTATTTGAAGAAGAAAATGCTTTTTGCGGGATTAATGATGGGACTGCTAGCGGTTTTGGCAGGGTGTGGTATTTCGACTGACCCAATCACATCGGAATCATCAGGATTTTGGAGTCATTATATTGTTTATCCATTATCACAAGTAATTATCTGGTTTGCGGAACTATTCGGTGGCAACTATGCGATGGGGATTATCATGACAACCGTTGTGATTCGATTGCTGATTATGCCATTGATGATCAAGCAGCTGAAGAGCCAAAAAGCAATGACAGCGATGCAACCACAAATCAAAGAACTGCAAGAAAAATACAAATCAAAAGACAACGAGACAAAACAAAAACTACAACAAGAAACGATGCGTTTATACCAAGAAAACAATGCAAATCCAATGATGGGTTGTTTGCCGTTATTGATTCAAATGCCGATTTTACTTGGATTCTACCAAGCGATTAGTCGGACAGCGGAGATTAAGACGCAAGATTTCTTGTGGATGACACTCGGCGATAAAGATCCGTATTTCATTTTGCCAATTTTAGCGGCATTGACGACGTTTATTTCTTCTAAATTGTCAATGATGGGCCAAACGCAGCAAAATAAATCGATGAACATGATTATTTACTTCATGCCGTTGATGATCCTTTTTGCAGGTATCAGTTTGCCGTCAGCACTTGCACTTTACTGGGTTGTCGGAAACATATTCACGATTTTCCAAACGATGTTAATTAATAATCCATTCAAGGCCAAACGCGAGGCTGCGGCTTTGGAAGATGCTAAGAAGGAAGAAGAAAGACTTAAAAAGAAAGCAGCGACAATGTCTGCATCGAAAAAAGGAGGTAAGAAAAGAAAGTGAGAGATATAACTGCGCAAGGCCAAACCGTTGAAGAAGCAATTCAAAACGCGTTGAAGGACTTAGGCACAACGCGGGAAAAAGTAGACGTGGAAATCATGGACGCTGGTAAAAAAGGTATTTTCGGGATTGGTTCAAGGCTCGCGATGGTCAAGGTCATCGAGAAGCACAACCAAATCGAAACCGCCGTCCAGTACGTGATGGATGTGGCTACAAAAATGGGGGCTGAGGTCTCCGTTGATGTCTCTGAAAAAGGTAAGGAAGTCAGCATTCAAGTGTCAGGCAACAATCTAGGCTTGCTGATTGGAAAACATGGTCAAACGTTAAACGCATTGCAATATTTGACGCAACTGATCGCTAACAAAGATACGACGCAATTCAAAAATGTTGTCGTAAACATTGGCGATTACCGCGAACGTCGTGATGAAACACTGACTTTATTGGCTAAGAAAATGGCGGATAAAACAGTGAAGACGCGCCGAGTTGTTCATTTGGAGCCAATGCCTTCGTTTGAACGGAAGACAATTCATGCGATTTTGAGCGAAGATAAGCGTGTGGAAACACATTCGGAAGGTCGCGAACCGTATCGTTATATTGTTATTAAGCCCGTAAAAGGCTGAAAAAAGAAGCTTCGCCGAGAAAAAATCGGTGAAGCTTCTTTTTTTCAGTGTTTCACGTGAAACATTTATAAGCGTGGATCAATGTCGCGTTCTTTTTCGACTTCGAATAACAGGTTTGCTGCGGTTTCATTGAACGGTTGATTTGTCGGTGAGATTTCTGCCCACTTTGTTGTGAGTAGTTTGGAACCGAGAGACCATTCGTTAATAGAAGTTCGCAGCTTCTTGTTGATGCTTTTTTGTTTGATAAGTTTGTTGAATTTGTGAGGAAATTGGAAGTCGTAACCGTAAATGATTGATAGATAGTCCATATTTCGAACCTTCATGTAGGGCGCGATGTGTGGGCTTAATTTTTCAGGTTTGATTACGATTCCTTCCATTTTGTTTGTCGTGGTGATAGTTGAAAAATAGTGCTCAGCGGTGGTGAGGAAGTCGGGATGTGTGAGATCTAGCAACTCGAATGTATCGTCATTTAAAAAGCTATACATTTCCGAGGTCGGCCACGCTGGGATTTGCTCCGTGCCGTCTTGATAGATTATTTTTAGTAGGGAAAAGGCTTTGTAATCAAGATCGGATTCTGCTGCGTAGATGTCTAGTTGCTGTTTATACGTGCTTAGAGCTTCTTGATGTTGCGCTAAATTGGTGTGTGTTTGCTTGATTTGATGCAATGGTTTGTAGTTTTGATAGAGTCGCGAGCTGTATTTTTCGTTTAATTGCTTTTTCGTGAGCTGGGTTTGATCGGTTTCAAAATCAGTTGTGTCATATTCGGTGATGAGTTGCGTGAGACTTTCGTCAAAAGCATGCGCTTGCAAAAAGGCTAACTCGGTTTCCAGCGCGGTTTGGATGGGTTGGAATTGTTTTTCGATGAGTTCTTTGCCGAGCGCTTGCCATGGGAGTAGTTCGCCGTCTAGGATGAGCATTTGAATTTTGTTTTGTTCCATGTAATCTGCAAATCGGTGGTGCAAGGATTGATAAATTGGTGACAAGTCAATATGAGTTATTTTGAAGCCATTTCGACTTACTGCGAAACTGTGTTTTGTATTTTTATGCAAGTAGATGTTGCAGCGTGAACCCATATATTTTGGTTGTAGGACAACGTGAGAAATGCCTTTTTCGGCAAAATAGTGTAGTCCTTTTTCTAGGGATTCTAGATTGTTTGTTGCTAGGTCTTTTGGTGCAGGGGACATGGTTCCAGAGATGAAGTTGATTTTGTTTTCGCCGATATAGTGTAATCTTCTGAGGGATTCTGTATCGAGTTCGGAAATTTGAACGGTTTGTTCGCGTTTGAAAAGGGTAGGAAGTTCGCCAGCGAGTTGTTGATTTTCAGACCGAACGGATTTGAACATTGGTTTGCGATATTTTAAGGTTACGGCTGTCAACTCGTTGCCGTGGGCGCATCCAGTATCTAGGTGTAGCTTATTTTTAATGCGAAATGCTTGTTTTGCAGCTACGTGTCCGAAAATATGGTATGGATAATTATTCACGGCTTCGTTTTCTAGGAATGCTAGCTGTTCTTGGACAGGTCTTGTGCGATCTAGATGGAAATTTCGTTGATGACGCATGGAGTTTCCATCGAGTTTACCGATATATTTATTTTGGCACGGTGAATGGGTGACGTAAAAGGATGCTGTTTCTTCGCCAATGTAGCGGTAAAATGGTTGTGCTAGATGGAAAAGTTGTTCGAATTTCGAGAAGAGTTCTGGGTCCGCGACAAGGTCTGGAATCGAGTCGAAGTAATTATCGACAATTTCTTGATTTGCGCCTTTAATTTCGCCCAAAATATATTTATGCACAAAGTTTTCATGATTTCCGAGTACAAATAGGAAATATTGCTGATTTTCGTATAAAAACTCAGTGATTTCGCGCGTATTTTTACCTTTATCAATCCAATCACCGACCAGTATGATTTTTTGTGGGCTATGAGTGATTTTATTGTTTTCGATTTTGCAACCCAGTTTGTGTAGCAGTGATTTTAGTTCATTCGCACATTCGTGGACATCGCCAATCAGTGTGTAGGTCTCGTTTGTTGGTAGGATTGTGTCGAGAAATGGTGTTTTATTCAGGATGTTGACTTTATAGTCCGTGAAATTCTTAGCTCGAATCCTGTGAATGTGATGGTATTGCTCACGCGCCATATTCGGCAGAATTTCCTTTTTCAGACGCGTAATATGCTTGGAAATCAGTTTTTTGGAGCGCTCGCTGGTGTAGTAATCATCGCGATCACGATAGTCAAAAAGGATAACTTCGACATTGTAATTGTTGTTTTTAGCTGTTTCACGAACTTTTTCGCGGAAATCAGCGGTTAGTCCGGTTGTGTCTAAAACTACAAATTCGGCATTGATTGGGAATTTTGTGACCATATCTAGTTTTTTGAACAAGAGTTCGAACGTTTGGTCACTCGCTTCCAACATGATTTGGGCGTATTTATCGTAATCGTGACCGAGAATTTCTTGGCGAATTGCGTCGGATGATAAATATTGAACGTTCGCTTGGAAATTTTTATCGGCCTGGGAAAATTGAAGTTGAGGTATCAAAATTTCTTGTGCAAAAGTAGATTTTCCGCATTCTGTTGGGCCGACAAGCAGGAAAATGGTGTGTAGTTGTGTATTTAGTTCCATATTATACCTCCTTCTTTCGTAAAATGGCGCCTTGTGTTGTGTGAATACCATTTACAGCGTCGCCAATCGCGTGGAATTCAATCGTCATCGTTTTTTCGTCAATGATTTCCGACAACCAATCCTGGAATTCCGCGGTGCTCATTTCCCAATCATGATCATCGTGTCGGAAGCCCTCCAAACCGTAAAACGTATTGAATTCGCTGTTTGGCGTTGTGATAATGAATGTATCAAAATCGATATGCTGCGTCACTTTTCGGATGAGCTTTTTCGCCATGTTAGTAGGCATGTGCTCGATAACTTCGGTTAAAATCACGTCGACTTTCTCAGCTGGACTGTTGTCTAGGAACGTTTCCAGCGAGGAGTAGGTGATAATATTGTCGAGCTCCTTCTTCGCGGCTTTCTTGTTCGTAATAAGCAGCATCTCGGGATCGGTATCAATCGCATAATAATCGAGCTTCGTTTTCTCGGCGAATGGGATAGCATAAAAGCCTTCGCCACAACCTATATCGACAATTACTTTATCAAAAGCGAGCTGATTCGCGATGAAATTCCGTCTTTGAAGGGCAGTGTCGCCGAAATCAAACTGTATATCATAGCGGTTCGTCGCCTCTAATTCTGATTTGAACTGATTAAATGATTTGCGCGTCGTTAGGAAATTGTGCACGAACAGGTTACGAATGTAGAATGGTGGATCGGTGATTTGGACGCTTTTAATGTATTTTTTCAGTAAATCGTCGGTTATATCTAAGTGTTCTTGACTGAAACCGGCGAAAAATAGGCAAAAAAGATTCGAAATATGAATCAGATCATACAGGCTAGATTTAGTGGAGATTGTCACGGTCCAGTTTTTGTCGGAAAGATGCTCAACCTTGAAGGTGTAGTCGGGCATGTACTTTTGAAAGAATTCGACATAATGAATCCGGCGAATGTAGAGCATGTTGATATGAAATTGGTGCGTGAAGCCGGGTATGTCACGCGAATCGGGCTCTTTTAATGAAAAGAACTCGCTCAGCGCATTTAATGGGAAAATATTCGAATTATAGCGAGATAGGTTCAGATATTCAAAATTTTCATCGCGATATTTTTTATAGGATATCTCATTGTCTGCGTCTTTGAAATAAACGTTATAGGTATCAGGCGTGGAATACCAGCCGTGTGCGATGCCTTTTCGCATTTGCCGGAGCATCATGCCTGACTCGGGATTCTTCTTAATAAGGAAAGAAAAATCAGGATTGGTCGATGTTACTTGAATAATTGCCATACTGTTGCTCCTTTACTTTTTGGGATGAGATGTTTCACGTGAAACATCTGTGCGCCTTTGAAATATATTATACAACATAACGTTAAAGTAAGCGCTTCTATTTGTCAATACCGTGAATTTGTCTCAAATGTGTAAAATATTACATAAATAAAGGTTTACAATTTCTTGATTTAGAGGTATATATAATAAGTATGCAATTTTTAAAAGGAGGAGAACACATGAGTAAGAAATTATTTGCTGAATTTATCGGGACTTTTGTTTTGGTATTATTCGGTACAGGTACTGCTGTTTTAGGCGGCGGAATTGAAGGAATTGGGACGCTTGGAATAGCGATGGCATTTGGTTTGTCAATCGTTGCGATGGCGTACAGCATTGGAACTATTTCTGGATGTCACGTGAATCCAGCTGTTTCTGTTGCGATGTTTTTAAACAAGAGAATTTCAGGTAGCGAGTTAGTAGGATATGTTGTGGCGCAAGTGGCTGGGGCGATTGTTGGTTCCGTTACATTGCTTTCATTCTTAAATCTTTCTGATATGTCTACTAAAAACTTAGGTCAAAATGGATTCGGAAATATTGGTGCAGGCGGCGCGTTCTTGGTAGAAGCAATTTTAACTTTCGTATTTGTTTTAGTTATTATCGTCGTTACTGGTAAAAAAGGAAATCCTGCTTTTGCTGGTTTAGTTATCGGTTTGACGTTAGTTTTAATTCACTTACTAGGCATTCCGTTGACAGGAACTTCTGTTAACCCGGCTCGTAGTATCGGTCCAGCTCTATTCGCTGGCGGTGAAGCTTTATCTCAATTGTGGGTGTTCATTGTAGCGCCTATCGTTGGTGGTTTAGTGGCTGCGATTGTTGGTAAATTTGCTATGGATAGCGAAAAATAAGTTGTAGTTTGAGGTATGATAGCGGTGATTTACTGTTGTCATATCTTTTTTTGTGATATAGTTGTTGTGACAATTATTTTGTGAGGTGAATTGGGTATGCGAGATTTTTATGATGGTATTACTTTTCGGATGAATGTGGTAGCGAAGAAGGCTAGTCTTGGCTTGCAGCATGGGTTGAAGCGGTATGATGTGACGCCAGAGCAGTGGTCGGTTTTGAATGTGGTGAACCATAGGGCGCCGATTTCACAACGGCATGTGGCGGAATTAGTGGAGAAGGATGCGCCGACTGTAAATCGAATCATGGATGTGCTAGTTCGGAAAAATCTGATTGTTAAAATAGTTGATGAAAAGGATCGGCGGGTTACTTTACTGTCTTTATCTATGGAGGGAAAGCAGAAAGTGCAGATGATTCGCAATGCTGTGGAAATGACCTGTGTGCAATTTTATAAGGGCATACCAGACGCGGAGCTTGGTGTTTTTTTTGATATTTTAATGCGGATTGAAAATAATTTAAAGTGAGAAGGGATTTTTTGAAGGCGAAGTTGTGGACGAAGGATTATGTGATATTGTTGATTTCGAGTTTGTTTTTATATATTGGATTCCAGATTTTTATGCCGACTTTACCGGCGCAAATTATTAAATTAGGTGGTACGGAAACCCAGGCGAGTTTGGCGGTGGGCTTATTTTCGTTGGTAGCTTTGTTTATGCGGGTCATTGCGGGTGGGCTAAATGATCGTTTTGGTGCGAAAATCATGATTTTGGTCGGCTTTTTTGTATTGATTGCGGTTACGGTGAATTTTTATTGGTCAACGGTCGTTTCGGCATTGCTTGTGTTGCGGTTATTTCACGGCGTTGGTTGGGGGATTACGACGACCTCGATTGCGACTGGGGTTTCGACGCTTGTGCCGCCGAATCGGACGGGGGAAGGAATCGGCTTTTATGGATTGACGACAGCGCTTGGTATGTCACTGGCGCCGATTATTGCGATTATTTTGATGAACCAGTTTTCGTTTCATTTTTTGATTGGATTCTCGATTGTGTTGATGGTCTTGGTTTTTCTATTGGTGACGCGGTTGAAAATGCCAAAACAGGAGATCGTTGTGAAGCATAAGATGCAGTTGTTTGATAAGGGCGCGTTGTTGCCGGCGTTGCTATGCATGTTGATGGCGTTTCCGCTCGGTGGGATTCAGACGTTTATGATGATTTATGGATTGGAATTACACGTGCGGATGGTCTGGATTTTCTTTGTTGGGCAGGCGATTATGGTGCTGGTGAGTCGTGTTTTTGCGGGACGATTGTATGATTTGAAGGGTCATCGGGTGGTGATTCTGCCGGGAATCGTGTTGATGGGTATTGGATTGTGGTCGTTGTCACTGGCAACGGGAGCTTGGAGTTTGTTTGGATCTTCGCTATTTTTCGGGCTCGGCTACGGGATGGTGCAGCCGTCGTTGCAAGCTTTGGCGGTGGATCGTGCGGCACCGGATAAAAAGGGAATCGCGAATGGAACGTTTTTATCGGGAATGGATGTCGGAATGGCGCTTGGTAGCTTCGGATTGAGCTTCATTGCGGCGCATTATAACTACGCGATGATGTATCGTTGGTCGATTGTTACGCTGGTTATTTTTCTGGTGGTTTACTTGATTGTTTTTCGGACGAAACGATTATTACCCGGGAAATAATGTGGCGATTGGTTTTTCATAAAAAGTTTTTAAAAGGATGTGGAAAAGTGAGTCTTGTGGTTTTTAGCCGAATGAGGGCGCTTTCTTGATGTTTTTTAATAAAAACCCGCAGAATAAGTTAAATTTGTCTGAAAATATTCGTATTTTCTGATATAATATATCCAAGTGTTAGGAGTAAGTATTCTTTCTTGGGTTTGATTAGACTGTAAATGGGAATGAGATACATATGTGAACTCCAAAATAGGCTTTTCGCGATACTTGTAATGCTTGTCACAGTTTTTGTATTAAGACCAGATGTGAGAAATCGAAGTTGTAGGTTGGAAATACGATTGGAACAGGAGAGATGTTGTGTGGAAAGAGCGTATAATTTTTCAGCAGGACCTGCGATTTTGCCCGTACCGGTTTTAGAAAAGGTGCAGAAGGAGCTATTATCGTACAAAGGTTCAGGAATGTCAGTAATGGAATTAAGTCACCGTTCAGATTTATTTGAGGAGATCCTTGGGGACGCAGAATCGCTATTGCGTGAATTAATGCACATTCCCGAAAATTACAAAATTTTATTCTTACAAGGTGGGGCGAGTCTGCAATTCACGATGGTACCGATGAATTTGATGGCTGGCAAGAAGGCCTATTTTGTGAATACTGGCTCGTGGTCTGAAAAAGCGATGGAGGAAGCGGCTAAAATTGGCGATATTGAAGTGTTGGCGTCGTCAAAAGATAAGAATTTCAGTTATATTCCAGAGATACCGCGCGTGCCGTCCGATGCGGCTTATTTGCATATTACGACGAATAATACCATTGAAGGTACGGCGATTTTCACACCTCCTGAAACTGGTGATGTGCCGCTTGTTGCGGATATGTCTTCCAATATTTTGTCGAGTGTGTACGATGTGAGCAAATTTGGCCTGATTTATGCGGGGGCTCAGAAAAACATTGGTCCTGCGGGTCTCACGATCGTTATTGTTCGAGAGGATTTGATTGGAAACGTGGCTGGTTTACCGGCAATGCTGGATTACGAGGTGCAAGCGAAGAATGGTTCGATGTATAATACGCCAGCGACTTTTGCAATTTATGTGTCGAAGCTGGTTTTTGAATGGATTAAGGAGCAAGATGGCGTAGCGGGAATCGAGGCGCTTAATAGGAAGAAAGCTGGACTTTTATATGATTATTTGGACGCGTCTTCGATGTTTTCGTCTCCTGTAAACAAGGCGGATCGTTCGCTTACGAATGTGCCGTTTGTGACGGGTTCACCGGAGTTGGATGCGTTATTTATTAAAGAGGCGGAGGAACTTCATTTTGAGAATTTGAAGGGACATCGTTCGGTTGGTGGTATGCGTGCAAGTATCTACAATGCTTTTCCTTATGAGGGTGTCGAAGCGCTGACTGCTCTGATGGAAAAATTTGTAGCGACTCATAAAGGGGGAGAAATACATGTTTAATATTCAGACTTTCAATGCGATTGCTAAAGAAGGATTACGTAAGTTCGATGTGGAAAAATATTTAATTGACGGGAATCAGGCGCCGGATGGTATTTTACTGCGAAGTTATGATCTGCATGATTTCGAGTTTCCTGACAGTGTGAAAGCTGTTGCCAGAGCGGGTGCGGGAGTGAATAATATTCCTGTGGAGGCTTGCGCGGATAAGGGAATCGTGGTTTTTAATACGCCTGGTGCGAATGCAAACGCGGTGAAAGAGCTGGTATTAGCGAGTTTATTTATGGGTGCACGGCCGATTTTGGAAGGTTCGGAATGGGTGAAGACGCTTGATGGAAATGATATTGAGAAAAAAGTCGAGGCTGGGAAGAAGAAATTCGCGGGCACGGAGCTTGCTGGAAAACGGCTTGGCATCATTGGTTTAGGCGCGATTGGTGCGCTTGTGGCAAATGATGCGTCGGCGCTTGGCATGGAAGTTGTCGGCTATGATCCGTATGTTTCGGTGGACACGGCGTGGCGGATTTCGAAAGAAGTGGAACGCGCGATGACGCTGGAGGAAGTTTTGGCGACGTGTGATTATTTGACGGTGCATGTGCCGCTAAAGGATAATACGGCGGGAATGTTCAATCGGGAAACGTTGCAATTGCTGAAACCGGACGCTGTTTTGCTTAATTTTTCACGTGGGGAATTGGTGGAGGAGAAGGCGATGGTGGAGGCGCTGAATGCTGGTCAGTTACGCATGTACATCACAGATTTTGCGACGGAAGCGTTTGTGAAGCATCCGCAAGTGGAAGTCCTGCCGCATTTGGGGGCTTCGACGGAAGAGGCAGAAACCAACTGTGCTAAAATGGCGGCGAAGGAATTGGCTTACTTTTTAGAGACGGGTAGTATTAAAAATTCGGTGAACTATCCGAATGTGGACATGCCTTATAATGGACATCCGCGTTTGGGGGTATTTCACCATAATGTGCCGAACATGGTCGGACAGGTGACGACGGAACTGGCGAACGGGTCGATTAATATTTTGGATATGACGAACCGTAGTAAGGGCGATTATGCGTATACGCTGATTGATATGGAAAAAGGTGCACAGGGTAATTTATCGCTCGTTGTGGATCGTTTGAACGCGATTCCTGGTGTGATTCGAGTGCGCGCGATTGAGCCTGCTGGTGTTACGGCTTACTGAGATAAAAATGAATAGCTGCGATGGATTTTCTGTCGTGGCTATTTTTATAAAATAAGGAGGGATTTTTTGTGGTAAAGATTAGGGCTTTTAAAGGGATTAGACCGAGTGCGAAAGAGGCGATTTATGTGGCTTCGTTGCCGTATGATGTGTTGAGTACGGAGGAGGCGCGGAAATTGGGCGTTTCGAACCCGATGTCGTTTCTACATATTGATAAGGCGGAGATTGATTTGGCCGCTGATTTGTCGCCGTATGATGACTCGGTGTACGCAAAGGCTGCGTCAAATTTGGCGGAGTTTCAGGAGAAGGGCTGGCTTGTGAAGGACGGGAAGCCGGAGTTGTATTTGTATCAGTTAGTGATGAACGGGCGGCCGCAAACGGGGCTTGTGACGTGTACGGCGATTGATGATTATGTGAGTGGCGCGATTAAGAAGCATGAGTTGACGCGTGAGGAGAAGGAGCTGGATCGGATTCGCCACGTAGATGTGACGGATGCGAATACGAGTCCGATTTTCTTGACGTATCGTTCGGATGATGAAGTGAATAATGTGGTGGATGCTTGGATTGGTAGCCATGACCCTGTGTATGATTTTGAGAGCTTTCATGGCGTGCAGCACCGGATTTGGACGGTGGATGATGCGGATGTGGTAGGCGTGCTTACGAAGGCGTTTGAGGCGATTCCGGCGCTTTATATTGCGGACGGTCATCATCGCACGGAATCGGCGGTCAAAGTTGGTCTGAAGCGTCGGGAGGAGTTTCCGGATGCTGGTGCGGACGCTGAGTTTAACTCCTTTTTAGCGGTGTTATTCCCGCAAGATCAGCTAGAGATTCTGGATTATAATCGGGTGGTCGATGTGCCAATCGCGACGGATTTGTTAGATCAAGTGGCTTTAAAATTTGATGTAGAGAAGGTCGGAAAAGAGGCGTATAAACCTGCGACACCGAACACGTTTGGGATGTATTTGGATGGTTCGTGGTACGGTTTGAAAGTGAAACCTGAGTTTGCTGGTGAAGGCGTTATTGCGAGCCTTGATGTGTCTATTTTGGCGGATCAGGTACTTACGCCGTTGTTCGGTATTGAAGATATCAGACGCGATGACCGGATTAATTTTGTTGGTGGGATTCGTGGGCTAGGTGAGTTGGAGCAGCTTGTGGATGCTGGGAAATATACGATTGCGTTCTCGATGTACCCGCCGACGATGGATAATTTGCTTGATGTGGCGGATGCTGGTGAGATTATGCCGCCGAAATCGACTTGGTTTGAGCCTAAATTGTTGAGTGGATTATTTGTACATGATTTGGAAAGTAAGTAGATAGATAGCTAAAAATCACCGTTTCTGGATTAGGGAGCGGTGATTTTTAATGATGTTTCACGTGAAACATTGATTGTTTAATGTAAGATAAGCAACAAACATGAATTATTCCCGCTTTAACATATTTTTTACAAGAAAAGCTCATAATAAGTTGTTCCATCAAACCAACTATGATATACTATTCCTGATAACGGTTACTTCATTTTGAATTCGGGAGGAATTTTGATGGAAAACAGTATGGCGAGGGAAGAAGTGCGTGTTGAAAATGGGTTTTATAAATTGTCGTGGCTGCAAAGAATTGGCTTTGGTTCTGGAGATATGGCGCAAAACCTGATTTACAACACGGTTTCGACTTATCTGTTATTTTTCTACACCAATGTGTTTGGGCTGAATCCGGGATCTGCAGCGACAATGTTTCTGGTTGTTCGGATTATTGATGCGGTTTGGGATCCTATTGTTGGAACGATTGTCGATAAGCATACGACGCGCTTTGGGAAATATCGTGGTTACTTGATTCTTGTCGGTTTGCCACTGTCTATTTTTGCGATACTCGTGTTTTGGAATGGTTTTTCAGGTAGTTTATTGTATGCTTACATTACGTATGTTGGTTTGTCGATGCTTTATACGTGGATTAATGTTCCTTATGGTGCGCTCAATGCTTCGCTGACTCGTGATAATGACGAAATCACAAAATTAACGTCTACTCGGATGTTCTTAGCCAATTTTGGTGGTTTAGCGGTTGCTTATGGCGTACCTGTTTTAGTCAAACTTTTTTCAACGGATGGTTCGTGGGACACAAAAGCATCGGCAAGTGGTTGGCTCATTACCATGACGATTTATGCGGCTGTAGGTTTTGCTATTTTAATTTTCTGTTTTACGCAAACGAAAGAACGGGTTGTCATGGAAGTGGATAAGCAAGATGAGGTGAAAGTTTCTGATTTATTAACGGAGTTCAAACGGAATAAGCCGCTTCGTGTCTTGGCGTTTTTCTTTATTACTGCTTTTGCGATGATGTCGATTGGGAATGCTGGCGGGGCTTATTATATGCAGTATGTTGTCAAAGCTTCTGATTCCGTTCAGTGGTTCAATGCGCTAGGCTCCATTCCGGCGTTCATTTTCCTACCACTTGTTCCTGCTATCAAAAAAGCGATCGGTAAAAAGCAATTATTCATGGTCTTTTTAGGCATTGCGGTTATTGGGATGCTGGCGTTATACTTTATTCCGAATCCTCAAGATCATGTGACGTTGGTGTTGATCGCGCAGTTTATTAAATCTACTGGTGTCATCGTTGCTACGGGTTATATGTGGGCGCTTGTTCCAGAGGTTATTTCATATGGAGAGCTTCAATCGGGACGCCGTATTTCAGGTATTGTAAACGCTTTAACAGGATTTTTCTTCAAATTTGGGATGGCGCTTGGAGGCGTGGTTCCAGGTTTTGTGTTAAGCATTACTGGTTACAGTGCGGGAAGTGAGGCACAGTCGGCGTTCGTACAGGAAGGTATTTTATGGCTCGTTGCCGTACTCCCAGCGATTTTGCTTGTTGTGGCGATGATTATTATTTCGAAATATGATATCACAGATGAGCGCTATCTAGAAATTAGCCGTGAAATTGAAAGTCGTAAAAATAGCTAAAAATGAGGAGGTAAAAGGATATGCAAATTGAAAATCCAGTTTTGAAAGGTTTTAATGCGGATCCTTCGATTATTCGGGTAGAGGATACGTATTATATCGCAAATTCAACATTCGAGTGGTTTCCGGGAGTGCAGATTCACGAGTCAAAAGATTTAGTCCACTGGCAACTCATAGGGCATCCACTAACGACGACAACATTGTTAGATATGAAGGGAAATAAGGATTCGGGCGGCATTTGGGCTCCAGATTTATCGTACGCCGACGGGAAATTTTGGCTCGTATATACGGATGTTAAGACAACGGAAGGCGCTTTTAAGGACGCGACGAATTATTTGACGACGGCGGAGAACATTCGCGGGCCTTGGACGGATCCTATTAAACTGAATGGTGTTGGGTTTGATGCGTCACTTTTTCACGATGATGATGGCAAAAAATACTTAGTCCAGATGGAGTGGGATCATAGGGAGTATCGCCATCCTTTTAATGGTATCAAGCTGACCGAATATTCGCCGGAATTGGGGCGTTTATTACCGGAAACGGGGCGGATTATTTACCACGGAACCGATGTGAAATTAGTCGAAGGACCGCATATTTATAAGTTGTTCGGTCAATATTATCTTTTCTGTGCGGAGGGCGGGACTGTATACACGCATCAGGAAGTCGTTGCGCGATCTAAGGAGCTGTTTGGCCCATATGAAACGCAGCCTGGCGATGTTTTTCTGACGGCATTTGATTCTCCGGGGAACTATTTGCAAAAAAATGGACATGGTGCGCTGGTTGAGACGCCGTCGGGAGAATGGTATTTTGCGCATTTGACGGGGCGCCCTTGGCATCATGAAACAGAGTCGAGCCATGATCCGAGAGGTTGGTGTACGCTAGGTCGGGAAACCGCGATTCAAAAAGTGGCGTGGGACGAGGATAAGTGGCCGCATATTGTTGGTGGTAAACAGGGAAGCCGTTTTGTCGAGGCACCAAAAGACGTTACGCCACACGTGTATCCGCTAACCTACGATGAAAAAGATGATTTTGATGAGCCGCAGTTGAATCTTAATTTCAACACGTTGCGCGTTCCTTTTGATGATAGAATGGGCTCGCTTTCAGTGAATCCGGGGCATTTGAGGCTTATCGGGAAAGGTTCTCTAACGAATGAGCATGAATTATCGCTAGTTGCGAGGCGCTGGCAGGCATTTCATTTCGAGGCAGAGACGGCGCTGAAATACGAGCCAACGACGTTTCAGCAAATGGCCGGGCTGGTAAATTACTATAATTCGCAGCACTGGTCGATGATTCACGTTACTTGGAATGAAGTGAACGGTCGGGTGATTGAGCTAAGTCAGAATAATCGGGGCCAATTGACAAGCTTTTTAAAAGAAGAGGCGATTAGCGTTCCGGAAAATGTGGACTATGTGCATTTCAAAGTTCGCGTGGAAAAAACGTATTATGTGTATGCTTATTCGTTTGATGGGAACAGCTGGCGTGATATTGACATACGATTAGATGCCAAAATTTTATCTGATGACTATGTTGTACAGTCGTATGGCGGTTTCTTCACAGGTGCTTTCGTGGGAATGGCGAATGTGGATTATTCTGGTTATGATTTGCCTGCAGATTTTGACTATTTTTCTTATAAGGAGAAATAAAAGGAACGGATCATTGCGCCTAGAAACGTGCAGTGGTCCGTTTTAACTTTTAAGATGTTGTGGTAATGTGATATACTTTTTAAAAACGGGAAGCAAGAAGGGACGTATATAGATGACGAAGAAAACTGATCAGGATGTTATGAGAGAGAACAATAAGAAATTGGTGTTAAAAACTCTATTTAATGCTGGTCAGACGTCGAGGAGTTCGATTGCTGGCGCGATTCATTTGCAGAAATCCACGGTATCTTCTATTATTCGGGAGCTGCATGAAGAAGGGCTGATCGAGGAGCTTGGTATTGGTGAGGCCTCAAATGCAGGTGGGCGTCGGCCGAATTTGATTCAATTTAATTATCGGTATGGCTATGTTTTGGCTTTCGATATGGGCGCCAGGCATTTGAGGTATTCGGTGAACTATTTGAACGGCGAGGTGATTAAAAAGGATTCGCTGCGCCTTGTTGGGAATAGTGTCAAAGATGTTTTTCAGATGATGCGCGAGGTTATTTCTGGCTTGCAGGCTTTCGATACGATGAAAGGGCTGCTGGGGATTGCGGTGTCGACACATGCGCCGGTTCACGAGAATGAGATTCGGTATAGTCCGTTTTTGGAGCTGGATTCTTTTGCGTTACTGCCTGCGTTGCAAGAAATTGTCGATGTGCCGATTCGATTTGAAAATGAGGCTAATTTAACCGCGATTTCGATTCGAGATTTCTGGTATTATGCTGGCGAGGAACCACTTCAAAATTTATTGGCGCTGAATATTCATAATGGAATTGGCGTGGGCACGATTATTAATGAGCAACTTTATTATGGCGTGCAAGGTTTGGCCGGTGAAATTGGGCGTTCTGTGATTTATAAGGATAAGCAAGTGTACCGATTAGAGGAATTATACTCGGAAAAAGCGATTATGGAGAGAATCGCGAAGCACGAAAAGAAGGCGGAGTTAACGGTGGATGAGTTTGCTGCGTTGATAGAGAGTAAGGATGCGTTTGTTTTGGAGGTCGTTGATGAGTGGATTACGGCAATCGCGCAAATGGCTTATAATCTCGTGCAGTATAGCGCGCCGGAAGCGGTATTCCTTTCTTCGCGGTCCTTATCGCAATTCCCAGATTTGTTACAGCGGATTTTCGAGGAATACAAGGCGCTCGATCCATTAGGCGAAACGCGAATTGAATTTACGCAACACGATATTTATGATTCCTCGTTACTTGGAGGTGTGGCGCTGATTTCGCGGCAGGTTTTAGGACTGGAATCGCAGGATCTTGTTTTTAAGAAGTGAGGAAACCGAAGAGGAGAAATGCTGGATGAGTAGAAAAAAGAAGCGGGCATCCTATGTAAACGGCGTATTAACAATGTCCATCGTCATTTTCTTAGTGCTAAAATTTATTTTCAAGGATACGTGGTTAGAATCGCTCAGCATCTCTTTAGGCGTTTTTTTGATACTATTTATCGTGTCGAAGTATAGATATCGAGGAAATGAGAATGGTACGGAATGAATACTGAAAAACGGCGAATCTAGAGAGCGCGATTACTTGTTCAGGCATATCGAATAGACTACAATATAAATGTATGACGGCACTACAAAATTAGGAGGGAATGATACTATGAAACACATAAAAAAAAAATTCACGCTGGAGTGCGGGCCGAAAGAGGCTTGGCAACTAGTCGTTGATCGCAGTAAGTACGAAAAATGGACAGCAGCGTTCCACGAAGGATCGACCTACACTGGTGAAATGGGACTTAATGAAACCGTTAACTTTGTTGATCCAGATGGAAATGGCCTGGTTTCAAAAGTAGTCGTTTTTGAACCAGAAAAAGAAATCAAATTCGCCTTTTTAGGTGAAATCAATGACGGGAAATACGTCGAAGTCGCTGCATTTGCAGATATGCTGGAACACTATATTTTCGAACCAGTTGGCGACCAGACTCGGATGCTTGTCGATGTTGCGATGGATGATCAGTATTATGATATGATGAATGAGATGTGGGACCGAGCAGGGATTGAGCTTGTGAGGTTGAGTAAGTAGGAGAGTTTATATAGTTTATGCGATGGTGTTGAAACTTACGGGTTTTGGCACTATTTTTTATTTTTAATGAAAATTAAACAGCAAAAAGAAGAAGAGAATAAAATGCTCTGGAGATTGAATCTTGGATAGACTACTGTTAAAATTTATTTTTTTCTTGTAAATTATTACCTTGGTAGGTATATTTAGAATATAGATTAATTGGGAAGGATGGGTGTAAAATGATTGAATGGAATACAATAATATCTGTATGCGCTACGGTTTTATCTTTGGGAAGTATAGGATGGACGATTTATTGGAGTAAAAAAACTAGGAAGGAAGACGAGGACTGGAAGGTGAAATCAGAAAGGTATAAAAAAGAAATGGACTTATATACTAAAAAATTGAATATAAAAAACCAAGAATATATAGAAAAAATGAATGAAAAAAATGAGTTGTTAGAACATGTTACATCATTTTCAAAACTATCATATGCAATTTTAATGCAGTCGATTAATTGTCTGCATATACTAAGCGTACATATAAAATCAGTAAATAAGAAAAAGATTGATATTCCTTCCGAAGAATTAGTGATTCTAATAACTACGGTGTATAAATTAAAAGAAGAAGTCCATGTTTTAAAAACATATACAGGGTATTTGAGTTCATTTTTAGCAGATAAATCACAAGGTGTTATTGTGGGGGAAAGCTATAATAATTTATATTTCTTAGTGGAGCTATTAGAAGATGTGTTACTCAAACTAAAAAAAGAAAAGTTGATTGAGGTTGGGGAATTGAGAAATATCATAAACAAGGCATTAGAATCTAGTGATGAACTGCGCAAAGCACTAGATAGACTTGAATATAATTTTCTTCAAAAGGTATCTAAGTACAATAAGGATATGAATTTATTGGAATCAGAAAGTGTAAGAGGAACAAGTCTTTTTGAGTGGTATTTCCCGCAGTATTCGTTTGAAGTAGAGGGATTTGATTTTGAAAAAGAGTTGCTAAAAAGCTTATTTGGTATATAAGGACTATAAAATTTATTGTTACTCAAAGTCACGAAAAGCTTAAAGCGACCTACGACAAAGGATATACAGATACTATGAAGGGCATATTATAATGAAAAGATAAAATATGGACAAAAAAATAAAATCACTTTTTGAAATTTAATGCTATAATGTAAATATTATACATTAGATAGGGAGGTTATTTACTAGAGGTGTAATACCGAAATAGGAAAATGATATGAAAGTGTATAAAAATGCGGAATACGGGAGGGCAAAATGGTTATAGTTCCAGAAAATAAAATTGTAGTATTTATTAGTTCAAAAATTGATTCGTCATTTAAATATAGATTAGCAAGAAAAGCTATACGAGAATCACTTGTGAACACAGGGCTATTCAATGTGTATTCATTTGAAGAGACGGGGCCTTCTACTGCAAGCGCTTTGGTTCATTACAAGGAAAATATTAAATACTGCGATGTTTGTATTTTTTTAATCGATAATGATGACGATGTTCCAGATGGTGTGGCCACGGAAATTCAAGAAGTAAATAAATATAACATCCCTTCAATATATTATTTTTGTGAGGGTGAAAAGCGTGAGATAACGGCAACTCAGAAAGCAATAATGAAACCAGGTGGCCCAAAAATAAAAGAAATTAAAACATTTGAAGATTTTATTAAAAATGGAGCAAAAGACCTTATAGATGATATATTGTTCATCTATAAACGCTATACTAGAGGAAATCTTGTACAAGTGGAAGATGAGGAGAACGAAGACGTCATACTAGACAAGTCAGTTTACAAGGCAACAACAATATTAAAAAAAGATCAGTTGGCTAATTACCATAGTAGGCAGTACTTTGCTAAAATGATTTTTGGGGATCGTGATGAAAAATCTAATAGTCTCGTTGAAAAAAATTTAGATTATTACTGTTCTTTGTTTTTGCCAGTCTTATTTGAAAATACAGCAATTGAACGCTTTAATACGGGTTTATTTTTAAAAGAGCTGAAGTATCAATTAGATGATAAATATTACGCAATTGTAAGTCTGCGATGGGAAGCAATTGAATCCTACTTTAATGAGGATGTAGAAACAAGTATTGCTAAACTAAAGGAAGCGTTTAAAAAAGCTGAAGAACTACAAATAGAAGAATGGATGATTCAGGATATTCTCATTGATTTAAGAAACCAAATTTATATATATCATGAAAAGCTGGGGCAATTTGCAGAGAAGAATGAAGGAAAAGAACTGTTGGACTTGAGAGAAGAAAAACTGTACTATCCATTAATTGATAGATATGAAAAGGATTTGCTAAGTTGGATTATAGAAGATAGTCAAAAAAATGAAATAAGATCCTTTAGATCTCAAAGATTTTTAGGTGATCTATCCGTGCATTCTAATAAAATTGCGGATATTTATTTTCAATCAATGGCAGTTGGATCGATTACTCATTTGACTAGAATATATGGGCTTATTCAAAAATTATGCTTTCATATCAGTTCTCATTATGAGAATTGGCCATCATTAATGCTGACATTGAAAAACAGCATTATACTTTTAGATAGAACTAAGATTCATCAATTAGTGCGTCATTTCGAACTATTATTAGGAAGAATGAATGACAGGGATGCGAAGGAAGTGTTTGATTACTCAAATAATCTGATACTTGATTATCAAAGGTTTCAAGGGAATCTACTAGCTATTTCTGAGGTAGGATATTATTTAAGTGATGTGGATTTTGATGATAGTTGGAACGGTATTAAAGATGAGTTGAACAAATGGGCCAAAAGTAAAGTCACGCCATACAACATAGAGTCACAAATTTTCAAAACGATTCATAAAATTAAAGAAAGGATATCTAGTGATTATATCATTGAATTTGGCCTGCTTTTAATTGGTGAAGGGAAGAATATTTATTATTCGAATGTTTTCGAAATGTGGGCAAGGGATGTAGATTATGAGAGTGTAATGGAAAAAAATAAAGATAAAGTAGTTCAGACAGTGATCGCATATTTGGAAAACAGAGATAATAAACTCCAGCAGAATGGCATCAAAGAATTATGTTGTATCCTGGGTCGAAATAAGGTTCATAATTTGGATATATTAGAGGAAAAAATCAAGGAAGCTATGCCAGATTTTTATAACCTTGAGTATTTATTAGAAACTAGGAACGATGTTGTAACAAATCAGGATGCGATATTAAGATATACAGATGAGATAAGAGAAGATAATAAGGCACAAGGGGAAAATGGTATATATTCTCATTCTGGAAACTCTCCCTATCAATTTATAAGATTTATAATCTCTCAGCAAACAGAAAGAATTCCTAAGTCAATCTTAGATGCATTATTTGTTGTTTCAACAGAGGCTGTGACGAGTACTAAGCAACTAATTGAAGTCAAAACTGAAGCAATTAAATTATTGATGTTTTTGAATTATTACGATCCAAATATTGGTGATAGAAATTCTGAGTCTATTAAATTATTAATAGAGGGAGACTACCTAATGAATGAAAATCAATCTATGGTGGCCTATTTGGATAACAATTTATTTGAATTAGCGGTGCTATTATTAAAGAGTTGTTTAGGAAATGAAGTGTGGGCGGACCTACTCAACTCCTTATCTAAGTGCTCAAGTTCTGGCGCGAAAATAACAGCTTGCAAGCTTATTCAAGTATATCTTGGAGATGATACTTCTCGTATAAACGACGATGAGAAGGCTTTGATTTTTCAATTTGTATTAGAGTGGTCGACTGCAACGGTGATAGAAGTTCGTTGGGAAGCTGTTAACATCTTGATAACATTACTGCAAGTAGAACGATTTCAAAAAATCATTACTACTCGATTAGTTCAGATTATGAGCCAAGATAATGCGCTTGTTAAAAGTCGATTGGTTCATGCCGCAAAAAAAATAGGTAAACATAGCGAAGATACTGAAGAGTATATATACCAACATGCTCTAATCGATTCTAATTACGTATTAAGAGAAATAGTTCGTGATAAGTATCCAGATAGATAATATTAAAATATTGTTTAGGTAATATGTTACTTTTGGATTTTAAAAGGCGTAAATTTTCTAAGCTAAATGATGCTCACTGGTTTATGGTAATAGCAGGAAAGATGAAATGGAAGTATAAGTAGTACTATTTTCCTCAACGGTGTCAAAACTTATAAGTTTTGACACCGTTTTCGTTTTGTGATAAAATCAGTACATCGAGCGGTGTCATAACTCGTGTTCATAAGTAAGGGGTGTTTTTCATGAATTTTACCAATATGAACCATCGGCAATTAGCAAGTAAGATCCATTCGGATTTGATCAGGTTGGAAAATAATTTGAACGGTATTCATAAATCCAAAAAGCAAGAAGAGCTAGAAAATTATAGAAAAGAGTTGTTGTTGATCGCTGGCCAACTTTCCCAGTTAACAGATGAAAGTTTTGAACGAGCGTTGAAATTACAAACAGATGGTGATTTGGCCGATGTGCGTTCGCTTGGACTATCAAAGTTCCAAGGAAGTACAACAGTGAGGGAATTAGAGGAATGATCTATGGCTATGCACGTGTATCGACAATTGGCCAAGATTACGAAACGCAGGTCGAGCTTTTAACAGCTGCGGGATGTGAAGAGATTTTTCATGAGAAAGTAACTGGATCAAAAATGGCTCGTAAGCAGCTGGATTTATTATTTTCTAAGTTGAATGAAGGAGATACTTTTGTTGTTACGAGATTAGATCGGTTTGCTCGTTCCACCGTAGAAGGATTAACCACAACAAAAAATTTATTTGAACAAGGGATCAAAGTGCATATCTTGAATTTGGGCCTTATTGAGAACACTCCAACCGGTCGCTTAATCTTGGCCAACTTTTTTGCCTTTGCAGAATTTGAGAGGGATATGATTTTGGAGCGAACGGCTGAAGGAAAGAAAAGGGCTAAGCTGAATCCTGATTTTCGGGAAGGGCGGCCGAAAAAATTTACAAAAGCGCAAATTGATTTTGCCTTGGGATTACTAAAAGAGATGTCCTATACAGAGGTGGCGAAGAATACTGGGATATCCAAAAGTACGCTGATTCGTGCAAATAGAAAAAGATCAAAGTAAACGATATAAAATGATAGGGGCGAAAGTAGTGATAAACGTTGAAAAAATGGAGAAAGTTCTGGAATCAATAGAGTTATCGAATAAAATAGACGATGTTGCTTTCAGTTCGGCTAGAACTACTATAATCGATGATATTAATGGGGGGCAGGTAGTTGCATATTTAGATAAATATTTTTCATATAAACTAGCTAGTTTATACAGGAAGGAAAATATAAAGGAATTTGCAGACTTTAAAGAATTTAGCGATGTTACAATGAAATATATCATGATGTATGAAAAAGATTCGAATAAAGTTACTCAAGATTTAAATCAATTTATTATAGATATTAAAAAGCGTAAGAAAAATAATTTTTGGGTGTATTGTATTATTAATGGTTTTGAATACACAGATAGCGAGATGATGCTTGGTAATATACGAATAAGTTCGGAGAAACTATTAAATAAAACTTTGCTTGAGGAAGGACATATTCACCCAAATACTACAGAAAACTCCATGTACGCGTCGATATTGGTTTCTTCATACACTTTAAAATTAGCGTATGAAAAGGCATATAAAATATTTGATGATTTGGAACATATTCTAACGATGTTAACCCCAGCTCCAGAGTACCATCGAATTGAAATAAATAGTGGTACAACAACTGGGAGGCATACGCAATATGATATATATTCAAAGGAAAAAGGTTCATCTACTCGATCAACGGCTAAGCCATACAGACTTGTCAGTTTTGAGGATAGTCATTTTAAAATGGAAGACAATCAGAAATGCCTTAGCTTACTGAATGTTGATAAAAAAACAGAAATGGAGAATAAAATTTTCAACGCATCTATATGGGTAGGGAAATCGATAAAGGAATACGATCTTAAGCGAAAGTTAGTAGAGTTAGTGTATGCTTTGGAATGCTTATTGCAAGTACAGTCGAGGGATTTAGTTAGCCCAGGAATAGTATTTAATTTAGGGTTGACAGCATCTTATATCGTATCAGAAGGAGAGGATAAGAAAGAGATATTTGATTTTATAAAATCAATATATGCTAAGAGAAGTGCCATAGTTCATGGACGTGATACGGAGATAGATAGATACGAAATAGAACAGCTATTAACAATCGTAAAAAAAATTATTTTTAAACTTCTTTGTGAGGAACCATACGCTAGCTTTCAAAAGGGGCAAGAATTACATGAGTGGTTCATAGAAAAAGTGGTTAAATGATATAAAAGGAGAGTGTGAACAATTTGTCCAAAAAGTATACAGATGAATTTCTAATAGAAGAACTTCAACGGATCTCCACAAAAATTGGTCGTCCACCGTCCGGTTTAGCAGAGTATCGTTATAAATATACTGCTGTTGACAGATTTGGCTCGTGGGAACATACATTACGTATGGCTGGATTGACCTTGTACGCTACTGAAGACGAAGGGCTAGAGATTCGAGCTAGGTATATACGTGAGGTAAAGGAGATATACCGCATTTGGGGAAGAGTCCCCAGATGCCGAGATTTTGAGGATATACAGACAGTCAAATATTACTTTCGCACACTATCAGGGCTCTTGGAGGCTTCCGGGATGATTAAGAAACCAAACGGCAATTGGGAGATTCCGAAAGATTTTTTAACGGATGCTGAAGCAAAGAATGATCATAAATAGCTAGTGAGATAGCGCATTCGTGCTATCTTTTCTTTTGCCAAAAATTAAAATAGAAAAGAGTGGATTGGTTTGAAAAAATGGAAGTTAAGGCTACTTATAGCCATCATTGTTGTGATTGCTGGAGCATTCACGACAGGGAAAGTAAACGGAAGCATTCCTGAAACGTGGGATGGACTGGTTACGGCCGTCACTGGGGAGAAACAAAAGGACCAGGATATATCCATCGAGGTACCTAAACATGCGGTTCGTGTGACATTAGATCATGCTGTTGATGGCGATACAGTGGCTGTAAAGCTTGAAAGTGGGCAAGTGACAACGGTTCGATTATTACTCATTGATACACCGGAGAGTGTGAAAAGAGGCGTTGCAGTGCAACCATTTGCCATAGAGGCATCAGATAGGATGAAACAAATAGTAAATGCTGCGGACCAACTTTATCTGGAGTATGACGTCGGTGATCGTACGGATCGGTATGATCGCACGTTGGCATATCTCTACGCCGATGGAAAAAACGTCAATGAAATGATGGTGCGTGAAGGCTTTGCTCGCGTAGCTTATGTGTATCCACCGAACACGAAATATTTGAATCAGCTGAAGGCGGCGGAAAAACAGGCGAAGCACGCAAAGAAAAATATCTGGAGCAAGGTAGGTTACGTGACAGATCGAGGGTTTGGAAAGTAACGATAAAAAAGAAGATGCGTGTCACCAAGCGCGGTGAGAGGCATCTTCAGTGTATGTTATGTACAGAGTTTGTACATGAAGAGTAGCACTTAAAAGGGTTGTTAAAAGTACTACCATGGTCATTATAGCATGATTTGCTGTTGGGCGGTAGAGGCAATCTTAGGTCTTTTTGTACCTTGTCGTTGCCTTCAAAACATTGTAGACTGAAATAGAAGCAAAAAAAGCCTTTGAGTCTATCAAAGGCTAGGACTATATAACGGGAGTTGAGTTATATAGGGATGAATAAACTAATTATAGCATGGATTGTAAACGCGAACAATACCATATACAATCAACAAGGAGAGGTAAAATAGATGACCCCATTTGAAAATATTATGACGTTGGAAAAACAGATGACCGCAAACGGTTACTGGTATAGGGATGTGAAAAAAGATTTACGTATGTTGGTACTAGCTATATCCAATCACGGTATGGTTTATGTCGAGGCGATGGACACAAAAAAGAGCTCGCTGATGATTCGCACACAGCAAGGGAATCCGTTATGCTACCTGGAAAGAAATAAAGTGGTGCCGAAGCCGAAACGGGGGAAAGCTGAGACATGAAAATGATTGGTATGCACCCATCTGGGCGTGCTATTGTTATCGATATGAAAGAAAATGTATATGTATATGAAACGGCGATTAGTAGTGGCCAAGAAACAACTTTGGATAAAGCGAAGTTTAGTGCGCGTTTTGAGAGTTTTACTGTAGCAGAAAAACAACAAGGAATGGACATAGGGTTGTGGAAATGGCGCGAGGTGGGTGAACAATGAAGAAGGACGGTATGAAAATTGAAATCATACAAGATGAGAGCGGATTGGCCGTACCACGGCAGTATATTGTTGTGGTAGATCACCAGATTTTTATGGAATGGCTCGATTATCCGAATAAACCAATTTTTCTTATTCCAGCGCATGTTCCAAACGTGCGTATTGATTTGGCATATATTTTCTTTTTCAAAGAGATGGCTGACAAAGCGGCCATCAAACTTGGTGGAAAAGTCGTTGAAATCAAAGAAGAATGCTATTGTCTTCCCCAAAGAGAAAAGACGCAGTGAAGTTGTACGTACCCACTTTATAGCGTCTTTTATTCGTTAGATTATAGATGAATATTTACCTTGCAACTTTTCTTCAACTCTTGGAAATCTTCTTCACGATCCTTGCATAACTTGGAAATCTCGTCTTGAAATTGTAAGCCGATAGCGTCTCCGGTCTTGCTTTCAAATGCAATGCCTAATTGGCTCTTGGAACGAGTAAGCGCTCGTCCCCAATCATCAAACATGGTCTCTTTCCCGTGTAGTATGTGCTTAGCATCTTCGACAAGCGCGTTGGCATCACGCAATAACTGGCGTTTTAAGGCTGCGAGTTGCAGTTGCCGTTCAAATTCTGTCTTTTGCGCCTTGAGAGCATCAATGGTAGCATCGGCGCCATCGATTAAAGCTTCCGCAATTTTTGCTTCTATCTCTCTTAAGGATTGATATGGATCCATTTTGTTTCCCCCAATATGCGTGTGTTATTTACTAAAATAGCTGGCAGCATTCCCAGCGGCTATTCCTAAAAGGCTTCCAACTGTGTTCTCTAAATCGTGGCCAAGATTGATATCTGTCTGTAGCATGTGTTGCCCAGCTGTTCCAATTTCATGTGCAAATTGCTGCAGGTGATACTGTCTCTCCAGTAGTTTATTGAATAGGTCATGTAGTATTTCTTCATCATGGAAACGGTACACGCCTTCTGTACGACTTACTGCGAGGTCGTGAACGATATTATCGACGTCATTTTCGTTCAATAGATCATATTCCCCACCGTAGGTTTGATTATTGGCTTTTGAGATCATTTTTTTGACAGCATCACTTTCGTAACGCCGGAAATCTTCCAGCAGCCGGATCATACGATCAATATCTGTAGCAACACTTTTAATGATATCTGCCTGAGCTTTGATCTCATCTGGAGATATCGCTAATTTTGTTGTCCCGTTGCTACTAAACTGTTTACGGAAACCTTCCGTTAAATGGGCATTAATTGGATCGCTAGCGGCACCGTTGGCAGAATAATACTGTTGGTAAAAAACAAAGGCATTTGGAGGCAATAGGCCAACTGCATCTCCTGTATGCCGGAAATCTTTAATCAATTGGAAGTAGTCGCCATTCTTTGCCTTGGCTTGTTCTTCAGGAGTCAATTTGTTAAACGATCGAGCGGCAGCAAATGTAATTGCTGGCTTTGTATGTTTCACAGCTTCATACTGTGCTAAAGCACCACCAAGGCTGTGTCCTGTAAAAGAATAGTCTTTCGTGGTATGTGAGGACAAGGTGTTTTTGACGAAATTATCATACTCCTTAAATTGGCTATCTTGTTTTGGGAGTTTGTGTTTTGGTAAATCTGTCAAGTTTGTTGACCAATCAGCCTTATCTTCAGAACCACGAGAGGTAAAGACAATATTCGTAAATTCTTTGGTTTTTCCACTACATACATCTATGTATTCTTTATAGGGAACGACGGCAGCTGCTTGGATGCCACTTTTTTTATCGATAGACCCGATGGTGATCCATTTCGATTTATCGTCGAGTGTGAGGGGTAACAAATCGCTCTCTTTAAACTCTGACAAAGGCCTGATGGGATTGATACGTAGTGACTGATTACGATAAATTTTATCTGCTAGTCCAAAATATTGTTCTTCTGTTATTTTAGCCAAAATTATTCCTCCAGTACAAATTTATGATATGATATATATGGGAAAAGGGCGGTTAGATGAAAACAAAGACAAAGATTATTATAGCAAGTATTGGGATAATTTTACTACTAACTATAACAGGAGGAGCGCTAATTGTGAAACAAGAAGTAACCAAGAAAGAAAATGCAGCATTGGAAGCCGATAAAAAGCTCATGGCAGAAGAAAAACCAAGGATTGAGAAGTACCTGGTCTATAACTACGAAAACATAAAATCTGTCACGTTAACAAAGGTGGATTATAATCCGACTGGAATACCACACATCCTAGGATATGTGAACGGAGATAAGGAATTATCATTTGATGCTGGCATTTATGATGATCATTTTGAAACGGCGCTGGATGCAACGGGAGATCGTTTTCCACATACAAAACTTCCTGGTCATGAAACATTAACCGTTACCGAAATTGAAAAGTTAGAGAAAGAACAGTAATGGGTGGAGGGATAATTCATGATTAATATTCATGCCGGTGGCTTTGGTGGTGGATCTGTGGATGATGTAGTGAGTATGGATTTTCTACATAAAGCGAGCCAATATGCGGAAAGACATGATATGCATCAGCATTTTAATTACTTGTTAGAGGAAGACGAAGCATCTTTTTTCTTGTACCCCAAATTACTGTTGCTATTTAAAGAAGTCGTGAGGAAGCAACAAGTGAATCTGTTTTTATCTTATTTAACGGAGTCAAATCGGCAACTTGTCATGACTATTTATGGACCTGATCGGGTTTACTCCAGTAAGAGGGTCTGTGAGAAGTTGGAGATGACGAATGAACAAAGAAAACAGCAGATTGCTAAAGTACGCTATGAGCTAACCAAATTCTTGGCCAAGAATAATTAATCAGAAAGAGTCAGCAGATATGCTGGCTTTTTGCGTTGTATAGGGTCATTCTAACGCATCTAAAATGTTTGTTGTTGGTAATGTACTGGCTAAATCGACACAGGAACGAGCACGAAAGATGGTTCTTTTTAGGCGCAGAACCAGCATCTCCGAGTAAATAGGACATTTCATAATTTTCAAACAACGAGATAAGAGCATCAAGTACCGAAACAAGCTGTTTCCTACTGAATTTGTATTCAAAAACAAGTGTATCTAACGATCTTAAAACCTACTGAAATTCAAGAAGACTCCTACTATAGTCGGCTCCATTCATTGCTAGGTAGTACTTACCAGCGATGCTATAGAGGCATACTAACAACGTTTTTATTATCATAATATTTCGTGATTTACGATTTACTCGGAGATGCTGGTTCTTGCCTTACTAGTCACCATAAAATAACTAGCATTCGTCTGGGAATCTCTATCATTTCTTTTGAACTAGGTAATCGTGGGGTGACTAGAAGACAAATCTATTGACTTAGGAGTCTTTATATAGTTTAATATACCCCTAAGGGTATATTTTTATTTAGAAGAAAGGAGCTATTGTATGTTTTGTTTATTCAAAAAGATACCAACGATTTCAATACGAGAATTGCAGGGAAAACTAGATAAGAACACTATTTTATTAGATGTTAGAAGCCCATTGGAATACAAACGGGGACATATAAAAAATGCGAAGAACGTCCCCCTGAATAGGATATCCCATTATGAACAGAAAAAAGAGACTACCATTTTTGTCATTTGCCAATCAGGTGTACGAAGCAAGCAGGCCTTTCGTAAGCTAACCAAAAAGGGCTACAACGTTATAAATGTTGGTGGTGGTATGAATCATTGGCACGGACCTATTAAAGGAGGAAACTGATTATGTCAAAAATTATTATTGTGGGTGGTGTTGCTGGAGGGATGTCTGCGGCAACTCGTCTGCGTCGTTTGATGGAAGATGCTGAAATCATTGTGTTAGAAAAAGGGCCTTTTGTATCTTTCGCCAATTGCGGACTACCATATTATGTTTCAGGTGAGATTAGCCAACGAGACGATTTACTTGTTCAAACACCTGAAACGTTAAAAGCTAGGTTTGGATTGGATGTACGTCCTTTTCATGAGGTAATTGCGATTCACTCAGAGAATAAGACGATAACTATTAGGCATGAAGATGAAGATTTTATAGAACAGTATGATCAATTAATTTTATCACCAGGAGCAAAACCTTTTGTACCAAACATAGAGGGATTAGAACATGCAAGAAATGTTTTTACACTAAGAAATGTGCCTGATTTAGATCAGATTATGGGACACCTAGGCGAAAAAAATCCAAAACAAGCTACTGTCATTGGTGCTGGGTTTATTGGTCTAGAAATGGCCGAGAATTTACGTAAAAAAGGGATACATGTAACGATTATTGAAAAAGCACCACATGTATTGCCCACTTTAGATGAAGAAATGGCGGCGTATGTTAGAAATGAATTAATCCGGAATGGTGTAAAAGTCATTACTTCTCAATCCGCCGTAGCTTTTAAAAATGAGGGACAGGATATCATATTAGAAGATGCTTCTATCTTAAAATCAGATATCACCATTCTATCGGTTGGCGTACAACCGGAAAATACACTTGCTCAACAAGCTGGAATTGAATTAGGTTACCGTGGTGGTATTTCAGTAGATACCCATTATCGAACTAACTTACCAGATATATATGCTGTAGGCGATGCCATTGTAGTCAAACAGCAAATTACTGGTGAAGATGCGTTCATCTCACTGGCATCACCAGCAAATCGTCAAGGTAGACAAGTTGCAGATGTTATTGCTGGCCTGGAGCGTCATAATAAGGGCAGTATTGGAACAGCTATCGTACGCGTTTTTGGTATTAGCGCAGCTTCTACTGGGCTGAGTGAACGTGCTGCGAGACAAGCTGGTTTAGATGTCAGTATTGTGCACACTTCTGGCAAGGATCACGCAAACTACTACCCTGGTGCTACTGATATCACACTAAAACTAGTTTTCAATGCCAAAAACGGGGCTATTTACGGTGCTCAAGGTGTTGGTGCCAAAGGAGTGGACAAGCGCATCGATATTTTGGCTACCGCTATAAAAGCAGGTTTAACTATTTTTGATTTACCAGAGTTAGAATTTACGTATGCACCGCCATTTGGTGCTGCCAAAGATCCTGTAAATATGATTGGCTATGCAGCTATGAATTTAGCTGAGGGATTAAGCCATAATATTCAATGGTATGAACTAGAACAAGCAATAGCATCAGGTAAAACCATACTCGATGTTCGGAATAATAGCGAGTTGGTGAATCATGGCACATTTGAAAATGCGATTCATATTCCGTTAGATGATTTGCGCCATCGCATCGATGAATTAGATATTCAAAAGGAATATATTATAACGTGCCATAGTGGCTTACGAAGCTACATTGGCGAGCGTTTATTAAAGCAAAACGGCTTTAGTATTCAAAACCTAGATGGGGCATTTGCCTTATATAATACTGTAAAACCGGAGGGGATTCTACATGTATGAGTCGATTTTTATGGCTGACTTTTATCAACGTGAAAAAAACAATCGTTTGTCTATCCTAGATGTCCGAGAAGTGGATGAATTTCAAAGCGGCCATATCCCTAGTGCGCAAAATTTACCACTGAGTAGGCTGCCAGATATCTTTGAGATACTAGATAAGACGGAAGCCTATTATGTGATTTGCCATTCGGGTGGACGTTCCGCAACAGCATGTACTTTTCTTAGTCATCAAGGATTCAATGTCACGAATGTAATTGGTGGTATGACCTCTTGGAAGGGGGATTTAATATAATGTCTACGTGTGACAAGCAGGTTTGTAATCGTTTAAAAAGAGCAGAGGGGCAACTCCGTGGTGTTCAGAAAATGATAGAAGAAGGTAAAGAATGTCAAGAGGTTATCATGCAATTAAGCGCTGTGCGAGCAAGTGTAGATCGTATTATGGGCACAATTGTTGCTGAAAACTTGAAAAATTGTTTTGAGAATCCGGAGGAAAGTATAGAAAACCAAACAAAAAAATTGGAACAGGCTATACAATTAATTGTCAAGAGATAGGATCAATAAAGGGGTGCACATTAATCTAGGTTGATGATATAGCGCCCTTTTGGGTAAATAATAATACATTAATTTTTTACTTGCTCATCTGTGTATCAGGATTACGAGTAATAAAGATTGAGTGCTTCTTTTCTGGATTTATTTGATTGGCCCATAGTTTTACTGGTGAGATATAAAACAAATAACTTATGGTGGTATCGAGCACGCAATGGAAACCTTTATAGATGACGAATAATTGCTTTGTAATTTGAATCAGATCTTACCGATATAAAACAAGGCTATGCGCTTGGAATCCTTATATGCAATTTCGTATCCGAGGATGAGGCTGAGACAAAAGGGTCTCAAAAATGAAAAATAAGCAGGAATCTTGTGTATACCATTTTTGAAAATAGCTCTATACAACGATTCCTGCTTTTCTAGTTTCATACTTTTGACACTGAATTTTAGTTTTGTCTCAGCCTCATTTCGTAATGTCCGAATTACTTGGAGATTTTGATTGTATTTATATAACTTTATGTCACTTATTTATCAATTGATAAACGGATATATTATAAAAATTTATCAATAGTTCGAATCAGCGTACTAAAAATCAAAAAATTGGGGTATCTATTAAGTACTAAATAAGACCTAAGAAGAAACAAGGCCTTGTGAAACTTAAGGAGCTACAAGTAGTCACCTTTCACTATCATTAATAGGTAAAATTTATGTTGTAGTTCACGAATAAACCTATGTCAGATAAGAAAGATAGGCAACGCGCATCATCTAAAAAGGAGGTCGCGTATGAACCATTTTTGTTTAAGTTTAATAGCTGATAAAAAAGTACATCGCCAAATTTTGTTAATTGAGAAGATCGCAAAGGCTAGGTATGCCATTACGCTGGAGGAAATTTCTGATTCCCTAAATACATCATTACGAACCTTAAAAAGAGATTTGAAAGAAATAGCTAGTATGGAAGAAAATTTAATTATTAGACATTCTGCTGCGAAGGTAGAAATAACAGACAATGAGCTAGTTTCCTTCGTTTTAGCTGAATTTGCTGAAAAATCTCCGCTTTTTATCATCATTAAAAGTATCTTTGAAGGAAAGTATCTGAGTGTGGACGAATGGAGTGATGAACTATATATTTCTACATCCACATTATATCGGCATTTAAATCATTTAAAGGAGATTTTAGCCAGTTTTAATTTAAAATTGCAGTTCTCACCTGTGTCACTAGAAGGGCGTGAAGTGGAAATTCGGTATTTCTTTCATTATTTCTTTTATAGTATGGACGATATTTCTCAAAATTTCAGACCCAACAGAAAAACAGCCGAACTATTTGAAATAAGCTTTCAATATATTATGGAACATAGTGAGCTGGAAGGGCATGTTTGTCATCGTAGTGTATTGTATTGGATTATGGTAATTACAAAACGCTTGGAGCTGCGCCAAAATATTAAAATTAGTAATACCGCACAATTACAGAAAAAGGAGTTGCCCATGACATACGAAGCCATCGAAAAATTGGCTTTCGAAGTATTAGAACTTGTGCCTTCTTCTGACGAAGAGATAACGAAGAATGAAATTCTCTTTTTAGACTTTGTTTTATTAGACAATTATGTGTATACAGAGGAATTTTCCGCTCGTGTCATCGATTACGACGATAAAAAGTTAATTAAAAGTTTATTTTCTCTCGTTAAAACATATTTTATCGACAATGAATTAGAAGAACCTACAGAATACAATGGTACCTATAGAATGGACACTTCAAAAAAAGAAGTGCATTCTATAGGTATTTTTTGTATACTCAAATAAAGCAATAACTCCGCCAGAAAGGAAGGAATCATGAGCAAAAAACTATTCTCAAACGCCGAAATCCAAAAGCTACAACAAAATCCCAATGTAAGAAACGTCTCCCCGCGTGCCATCACATACGCTGACGCTTTCAAGCGTATCTTTGTGGAACGTTATTTAGCAGGAGAATTGCCACGTGCGATATTTGAAGCCCATCATTTTGATGTCGCCATCCTAGGCATGAATCGCGTAGAACAATGTGCAAGTCGCTGGAAAAATGCCTATGAAAAAGACAGTGTTGTTGGTTTGATGGACAATCGTAAAGGCGCTCAAAAAAAGCTCGAGAAGATAGAAGGAAGGTGCTTCACAAGAAAAAATAAATTAACAACGGATATGAAATTCCAATGGATTCAAACACTGGTCTCTGATGAAAATTTCACGCGTTACGTTAGCTATTTCTGTGGCTTATTAGAGGTGTCTAGGTCAGGCTACTACCGGCATGTGCAGTGTCAAACGAATCGAACACAGCGAGAAAAGCAAGACGAAGCATCGCGTGATATCATATTGAAAGCTTTCCATCGCCGCGGTTTCAAAAAGGGAGCTAGGAGTATCAAAATGGTGTTAGAAAATGAATTTGGCATCATTTACAGCCGTAAGAAAATCCGTAGGATTATGCGGAAGTACGACATCGTTTGCCCACATCGTAAACCGAATCCTTATAAACGAATCGCGAAGGCAACCCAAGAACATCGCGTCATTTCAAATAAATTGAAACGCCAATTTAAGCAAGCTATTCCTGGGAAGGTTCTACTCACAGATATTACTTATCTACCCTATGGTGAGCGTCAAATGGCTTATTTATCAACCATTAAAGACGGCTCCACCAATGAAATCTTAGCCTATCACATATCAGATAGAATCACATTAGACATTGCGATACAGACGATTAAAAAACTTAAAAAACGGAAGCACCACTTACACAAAGAAGCCTTTATTCATTCCGATCAAGGGAGCCATTATACAAGCCCTATCTATCAAAAACTTTTAAAAAAATACCACTTAGGCCAGTCTATGTCTCGCAGAGGAAACTGCTGGGATAACGCTCCGCAGGAGTCCTTCTTTGGTCATTTCAAAGATGACATCGATTCTCGCTCCTTTGATACCCTAGCGTCTCTGAAATCAAAAATAGATTATTACATGATTTACTATAATAACTATCGCTATCAGTGGAATCTCAAAAAGATGGCTCCTGTACAATACAGAAACCATCTTTTAGCAAGTGCTTAATTCTTTTTTTTACAAGTGTCCTTGACATGGGTACCACTTTAGAAAAAGCCTTGAGTATTTTTGTCTTTTATTTACGCAATATCATATTATTGAGCAAAATATCTCCTCTTTTCCAAAAAAACTTTTTTGAAATTAATAGTTCCATTCAAAAAAATCATGGTAATATGATGGCGGGTTGGTATGAAATCATAAAAAATAGTAAGGTGGCTGCACTTAAACGACTTAAATATTTAGATGATATCATTGTAAATTTGACGATGTTCACCCTTTACCTTGAGAATGTCAAAATCTCGAAAAAAAACAGTGGAAATACAGCTAAAACACACGTCCTATTCT
The DNA here is from genome assembly GCF_003856515.1 of Listeria sp. SHR_NRA_18. Classification (NCBI taxonomy): domain Bacteria; kingdom Bacillati; phylum Bacillota; class Bacilli; order Caryophanales; family Listeriaceae; genus Listeria; species Listeria sp. SHR_NRA_18. The sequence continues at coordinate 283,350 of NZ_QPKR01000002.1, read as the reverse complement.
CTTTGGATGGAAAAACAGCGTACTTGAACTATCTGCAAATTTACGCAAGAAATATATTAGAAACGAGCCATACCAAAATAACATTCTTATCCAATCAAAGAATTGACAATGCATATATTAGGCGTTTTAAAGTCGATATTTTAGTCAAAAACTATAAAGATAACTACGAACATTTCGACTGTCCTACTTACACCTGTTCTAGACAACCCACTACCAAAGACTGGGATAAAGTTTCGCAATATATTTCTGATTTTGAAGGATAGAATCTGTAATGGCCACCTTTTCCGAACAAAATTTATATGGAGAGTAGAACCAGCATCTTCGAGTAAGTTAGGCACGCTGAAATATGCTGATAAATAGAGTGTACTATTATTTTATTAAGTGGTAAAGGAGTAACAGGATGACAAATGATACAGATACAGCAGCTGGGATGGAAGCGTATATCCGTGCTCATCCTGAAAATCGGTGGTGGAACTAGCAAAAAAATATAAGATGACAAGGTATCGTATGGATGCCATCATCAAAGCGAATGAAGTGCTTTATCACGAGCGTCTTACTTTTAGAAAACAGAAAGAGGAGAAGCTGGCGGAAGCTATTCAGGCCTAGGTGAAGAAAAATCCAGATGCAACCATGTCTCACATCTTAGAAAATGCCAGTGATAAACCCATAGCGAAACAGACATTTCTTCGAATTATAGAGGCTTACGCTATTGAAGTCCAAGAAACGCGTAAAGTAGATGAGCGGGTTATCCAACAAATGAGCGCGCATATGGAAAAGTATCCTTATAAGACGCAGCAAGAGATAGCCGACGATTTTCATCTATCGGTGTCGTATGTTGGGCGATTGATCCGAAAACATAGCCTTCCATATCAGCGGAAGCGAAAGAAGAAGGGGTTATTGGAGGCAAGGGAATTAGCGCTATGTCTCGCGAAGCATACAGAGTGGACACATCAGGAAATAGCAGCGCATTTGCAGGTGTCCCGAGAGACGGTCATGAAATATATTAAACAGTATCATCTTCTGTACCTGCCGAAAAATAAAAAGGAAAAAAAGAAAATCTATCGAGACGCTTTACATGCCTTTGTGGTGGCACATCCAGATTTATCTATTTTAAAAGTGGCCAAGCATTTTGGCGTATCGGAAGCTACTATGAAAAAGAGGATGGAAAAACACCATATTCCTTACCGAAAACCGAGAAAGAATGGGTATCGCTTCCTTTGAAGTAACCGTTTATACCAATGGGCGGTTACTTCTTTTGTGTGGATCTGTAGCGTCGTTGGTTAGAGCAGACGGCTCATAACCGCCCGGTCTCAGGTTCGAGTCCTGCCAGATCTATTGTGACCGCTAGTGTGTACAAGAAGCTCAAGCGTAGAGAAATTCAAATCATTATAGTCGGAATATTGCGAAGTATAAGATTTGCTCGGAGATGCTGGTTCTACCCCTGCTACAGAGACCCCGCTTACTAAAAAAGGCCGATTTAATTTTTCAATAAAATAAGCAAGCGGAGCCATCGATATCCTCGCTCTCCGCTTGCTTATTTTTACACTTTCCTCGCTTCAATAATTTCGCCTAATTGACTGAAATCTCGCTTTGTTGGCGGTACATGCCAAACTAATACCTTTGTTTTGGAGGGTAATTCGACATGTGAGTCGCTAATAATTAAGTCATATTGCGGCATATGTTCTTTTGGATCGAGCTCTTCACAAAAAATGAGATATTCCTCCGAGTAATGTTGGCGAATCTGTCCTTTCAGATATTCTTCCCACAAAAAACCACTTTTTGAAATAACTTTCACATGTAAGCGCCGCGTGAACAATTCATTCATAAGAGAAACATTAAATAAATCGTGTAAATAGGTTGAAATCACTTTTTTATTATCACGAACGAAAAGGTAGTCGGGATGGCGCTCATATTTTTGAAGTTTTTGCATAATCATCTCCATTGTAATCACGTCAGGATAGAATTTTTTAGAGAAATGGTCCACATCTAAAATAAGATTTGTCTTTTTCACAAATGTGAAGCGAGTTAAATAGTCTAGGATAGCTAACTTTATTGTATCGTATTCCTGTATGCGACCATCTAGCAAAGTGAGAATGTCCTCAGCTAAGGCGAAGCGCTGTTTTCTGAATTTTTTATGATAATCAATGCGAAATTTTATTCGATCAAGACTGATATCCGTGAACGAGCATAAGAAACTAATATTTAGAATAGTATACCGTTCGATTAAGCTCATAGGTTCGTCTAAAAAAGCATCTAAATCATTAAAATCAATGTTTTCAGCATGATAGTATTTATAAATATCATCAATGGTGCTTTTTTCGACAGGGCTTAGTTCTGCTGCATAACCTTGTTTTATTCTCGTTAAACAAACGCATATGGCGATTGCATACTCCATTCGTGAACTGATTGAAAAAAAGACGCCCATATGTGCTTCAAATTTTTGAATAAAGCTATTGATTTGCTCAAAGCTAATTTCCTCACTGATCCAGCCGGAATAAGGATGACTTCTGATAAAGAGATGGGAAAAATAAAAGCGAATGTTAATCTCATTTCCTTCAATTTGTAGAGGCTTATTCTTTAATATAAGCCTACTGCGAGCCAAGAAAGTATCAATCTCTTTTAGCTTCAAATAAAACGAAGCAGGGCTAATAAAGTTTTTTTCCGCCCATTCCGGTATAGTCAATTTATCATTATGAAAGATGGATACAGAGAGTACAAATAAATCACTATGAGTAATCATATAAGCTTGCAAAAAATCAAAATTGATATCAGGAGCTGTTTTTAAAAATAGACGCTTATCTTCTTCATAGATGTGAGCCATTTCCATAGGACAGGTAGAATTGAATAGTTTTACATCAGCTTTTAACGTATTTAATGAGCACTCCACAGCTGCAGTTAATTCTTTTTTACTCAGTGGTTTTTCTGCAAAAAATAGTATGTTGAGCATTTTTAACTTCCGATAATCAGATGCTGTAATAATATCTTTCATTATAAAGCCCCTCCATTCCTTACCTCTATACATTCATGATAAAATAAGCACAAAAAAAGTGCAAATGATAAAATACTTAACGCGCTACAAAAAATAGGAGTTCAAAAGTTTGCAACACTTCTGTATTTAAAAATCCATAAATTTAGAAAACAAAGGTAATATCTCATGTTACGATCGGTATTATAATTATAAAAAAAGACTATAATCAAAAAGAAAGTGAGAATAACGAATGAATAAACAAGTAGCTGAGATGAACTATTTATATAATGCGAGCGTTGTAGAAAAGGAATTTAGCACAGAAAGGCTTCTACAGTGTTTAAAAGAGGAGCATATGTATCCTATCGAAGGAATGATCAAACAGTACGAAAGATATGAGCACATGATAAAGGAATCGGAAAGCATAGAAGAGGTTTTTTTTATTTTATCTGGGTGTATTATTGCTTCTAAAGGAAAAATGCGAACTCCCTACCTTTATGGAAGTCAAGATATTATTGGCTTAGAGAATCTAACAATGGAAAGCCAATCTTCTTATTCGTTCGAAGTAATTTCAGATAAGGTCAAGGTAATGAAATATAAAAAAGAGGATGTTATAAAGAAGCTATTTAACACACAAGAAGGCTATTTATATCACTATGTATATATGCAAGATCGTTTCAAACAAATAGTAAGAAGAGAACAGTTATTACGATTAAACGCTGAAGAGAGGGTGGGGTCAGCCCTTATTATATTATCCGAAAGATATGGTGAGAGGATAGTATCATCCACTATTTTCAGATTTCCGAAATCCATCAATAAAGGATTGCTTGCAAGGTATACAAATCTAAACCCCAATACAATTACCAACGTTCTTCAAAAGTTACACCAAGAAAATATATTATCGAGAAATCAAAAAGGACTTTATGTGGATATTTCTATATTGAAGGCGAAAATAGCCCATATGTTTTGATAATAACACATTGTCTTAGGAAGATACTACTGCCTTTTGTAAAACGCTTTTCCTTACCAAACACACAAGCACTTATCAAAGAAAATGAAAAAATGTTTCATTTTTTTAGAAAAATGAAACTATTGTCCGATTAGCTGGTAAAGTATAAGTAGGCAAAGGAAAACCAATCATACCACATAGTTGAAGGAGGACAAAACATATGAAACAGAAATTAGAGATGATGAGCCTTTTGTATAATCAACGCTATATAGAAAAGCAGTTTAGTGAAGAAAAATTCCAATTTTTTTTAGAGGAAGATACGATTTTTCCAGTGGAAGGGAGACGTAAGAAATATCGAAAAGGCGATATGTTATTAGTGGAGGATGATGAAGTAGATGATATCCTTTTCATTGAGTCGGGGTACTTGATGGCCATGAAGGATGAGGAAAATATCATCGACTTCTTGGGACCACAGGATATTATTGGATTGAGCAATTTGTTACTAGGCAGTCCATCTGACTATGTTTACCAAGTCATTTCCAATGAGTTGACTGCCCTAACATACGCGAAGGCAGATGTGATTGATAAAGTGATGAATACGCAAGAAGGATACTTTTATCATTATGTACACATGCAAAACCAAGTCGCACGGATGATGGAAAAAGAAGAATTATTACGACTTCCCTCCGAAGAACGCATCAGCCGCGCTATTTTGAAACTCGGAGAAAAATTCGGGCAATCGACGCAAGGTGACCCAGATACCATCTGTTTCCCCACCCAAATCAGTAAAGGCATGCTCGCGCAATACACCAACCTTAACCCCAACACGGTCACGAACATCCTCCAAAAACTGCAAGCAGAAGAGATACTCATTTCGACAAAACGAATGATATATTTTGATACCTATAAATTACAAGAAAAATTGGATGTTCAATAAATAGTAACAAATAGGGGGAAGCCATTCTAGAAATGTGGAAAATGCGGTTGAGAAACCCTGTTACTATTAATTTTGTACCAAGCAGTGACCTAGAAAAGAAAGAGGAGTGATTGTATTCGTCCATGAATAATCGCAACAGACGCACTATTTCTCTAAAGAATTGACAAAGAAAATGAATTTGTTATAGAAAGACAGATGCAGCACAAAATCCTGCTAAAATAAAGGTAAGCCAACAAATAAAAAAAAGAAAGAAGGAATGAAAAATGAAAATGAAAAAATTAATGAGTGTGGTTGCTTTAACATCGATTATCGGAACAAGTGTGGTAACGCCATTTAATGTCTTGGCAACACCTGCCGCAGCATCGGAACAAGCAAACAGCAACAATGTAACTAACCCAAACCTATTCAAAATTTCTACGGAGATGACGAAGCTAGCGGATGGAAAGTATAAATTAAACTGGAATTCCGTAGCAACTACAAACGCATGGACATGGAATGAAGCAAGTAATGTATTTAGTAAAGTGGAAACCAGTAAGAACATTGTTAGTTTGGCTGTAGAGAAAGATACAGCCATTACGCTGAAAAACGACTTGAAAAACTTTGCTTATGTCTCTGCAAACCCAGCAATCGGACAACCTGTTGCCACAGAAATTGGAAAAGAGTACACTGTCTCTACAGATTTTGACATAGTACAAGGCTCAACACTTGCTTCTATTCAAATTTATAATGAAAGCCCTGTGGCAAACCTAGTAAATACTAATAAGAATGCAAACACCGGAACAATGAGTGTCACATTTAAAGCGACCCAAAAAACTACTTTTATTGGTTTCGGAGCATATGGAGAAAAAGGGACAATAAAAGAGGTTAGGTATTCGAATATCAGTATGGTAAAATCCGATGCACAAGTGGCCAAAGACGATGTCGCTACACAAAACACAGCGCGTGAAGCCGTCAACAACTTGTTTGAAAACAAAAACCCACAAGGCAATATTACATCGGCTGTTACAGAAGACAGCATTGCGAATGCCCAAAATCTAGTGGATCAAGTAGTAGATGTAACGAAAAAGGCAGAGCTACAAGCCGATTTAGACAAAGCCAAAGCACAACTAGCAGATAAAGTCGCGAAGGCACAGGCAGAAAAAGAAGCGGAAGAGAAAGCGCGTGAAGCCGTCAACAACTTGTTTGAAAACAAAGACCCAAATGGCACGATCACAACAGGCATCACACAAGCAGACATCACGAATGCGCAAACTCTCATCAATCAAGTAACGGATACGGATAAAAAAGCAGGCCTACAAGCCGATTTAGAGAAGGCAAAAACACAACTAGCGGACAAAGAAGCGCAAGCACAAGTCGAAAAAGAAGCGCAAGAGAAAGCGCGTGAAGCCGTCAACAACTTGTTTGAAAACAAAGACCCAAATGGCACGATCACAACAGGCATCACGCAAGCAGACATCACGAATGCGCAAACCCTCATCGATCAAGTAACGGATGCGGATAAAAAAGCAGCCCTACAAGCCGATTTAGAGAAGGCAAAAGCACAACTAGCAGAAAAAGAAGCACAAGCACAAGCTGAAAAAGAAGCGCAAGATAAAGCGCGTGAAGCCGTCAACAACTTGTTTGAAAACAAAGACCCAAATGGCACAATCACAACAGGCATCACGCAAGCAGACATCACGAATGCGCAAACCCTCATCAATCAAGTAACGGATGCGGATAAAAAAGCAGTCCTACAAGCCGATTTAGAGAAGGCAAAAACACAACTAGCAGAAAAAGAAGCACAAGCACAAGCTGAAAAAGAAGCGCAAGATAAAGCGCGTGAAGCAGTCAACAACTTGTTTGAAAACAAAGACCCAAATGGCACGATCACAACAGGCATCACGCAAGCAGACATCACGACAGCCCAAAATCTTATCAACCAAGTAATGGATGCGAATAAAAAAGTAGTCCTACAAGCCGATTTGGATAAAGCAAAAGCACAACTAGCGGATAAAGAAGCCCAAGCGCAAGCCGAAAAAGAAGCGCAAGATAAAGCCCGCGAAGCAGTCAACAACCTATTCGAAAACAACAACCCGAAAGGTGATATTCTAACGGGAATCACGCAAGAAGACATCGCCATTGCCCAAAACCTCGTGAATAAAGTCACAGATCCTGCAACAAAAGCAGCCTTACAAGCCGACCTAGACAAAGCTAAACAACAAGTAGCCGATCGTTTAGCGACGACTGGTACAGTGAAAACAGATGCCTTCACAATTGGTACAGACAAATATGTTACAGGCACTTACACTGGTGACGTGGCTCGTATCTCTCTTTTCCAAGATGGTGTCGAATACAAAGGGGCAACGGTCAAAAATGGCACATTCAGCTTTTATGCCGCTGACAAGAAAATCAAAAAAGACCAAACAATCATCATGACAGCTTACGATAAATACGGCAAAGAATTAGCCCAAGAAAAAGTAACCTTTGTCGTACTAACCGAAGGTAAAATCACACCGAACGAGATGACGATTCCTGGTGACAAAAACATCACAGGTACGTACACAGATGACGTAAAATCAGTCGTTGTGACAGTCAACGGCACTGTGTACAAAGGTGGAACGGTAGCCAACGGTGAGTTCAAATTCTACAGCCAAGATAAAATCAAAGCTGTCACAGATAAAGTAACGATTCAAGCGTTTGACAGTGTTGGCAAACTATTGGATACAAAAACGGTTAAAATCAAAGCACCAGTCGTTGTCACAGCAGGCGACATCACATTGGACACGTATACAGTGGGCGATAAAAACATCACAGGGATGTATACTGGCGACGTGAAATCAGTAGTCGTAACAGTGAATGGGGCAGCCTATAAAGGTGGTACATTCAACGCAGACGGCACGTTCAAATTCTACGCACTAGACAAGATCAAATCAGCAGACGATGTCATCGCTATCCAAGCTTTCGACAAAGCAGGAAAAGTACTTGACACGCAAACAATCAATATTCAAAAATAAATGGCAATATAGGCGAGAGACTCATAACCATACATGGTGTTTCTCGCCTTTTTTATTGTAGAACTGGTCTTGATATGCTTGTACTTGTAACTACATGGAAAGGAGGCAGATGACATGAAAGAAACGATTCGTATTAAAAATATGTATCAAATAATGAAGAGATACGTGTGGTTTTTAATAAGCACAACTCTTATAGGGGGCAAAATTTTCATTGCCAACTATTCGAAGATTGGTTTCATGAAATGACGATGATTGAGAATAAACTTAAAATTGCTTTTGAGAGCAAGACCGGCGAAGCGATCGGCGCAAAATTGATGCAGGAAAGAAATCGATTGTGTCTTGATTATGGTCAAGTCTATCGAGAGGTTATTCAAAGTTGTAAAGGGAATCATTGGTGAGCAATAAATAAGTGTGCAAACAAATCTATCTGTCTGTTGACAGGACTTTTTTGTGTTGGAGAGAAGCATTCTAGGGGTAGAACCAGCATCTCCGAGTAAATCGGATATTACGTAATATTCCGAATATTACGCGATGCCCGATTTACTTGTTCCTTATAAATGTATTCTCTTTTTCATATCAATATGAAACTCTCCATATGGGTTGATATGATTGTAAATCATAGGAGTCAGTGCTCGATAATCTTCGGCTTCCATCTTGTTTTGCCATTCTTTTTTACTTAACACCGATTGGATTTTAAGTGTGTTCATATAAATCATGCAATTCTGTATGAGTTGGAGACTGAGCATCGCTATTTCTTGTTCTTCTAATTGATTGTGGCGAATTTCGCCACCTTGACCGAAAAAGACAAAGTCACTGGCAGAATGCCAATTTCCTACTGTATTTAAACCGGCATGAATTTCTTTTCGTAGCTCTTCAGATAGGAGATAATCGCATAGAAACATCGTTTTTATCACTTTACCTAATTCTTGAAAAGCGAGATAGGTAGGGTGCGAACTATTTTTGGAAAATTGCTTTAAAATAGCTTCGGTATCCGCGGTATGAATACGTAACGCTGTCGCATATTTCACCATTTCGTTGTACTGTCTGTGAATAAGATCCCAGTTGATGGCTCGCTTCGCAATAACGGGGGCGATATGCTCATATCGATCACTAGCCGATGCTCTATATAATTTTTGTGCATGTATATTTTTGAAACGTGGTAATAACTCATAGCCTAGTAAGTGACAAAATGCGAATCCTACCGCACTTTGGCCATGTGTGTCTACATAATTGCGATCCACTTCTTTTGCTGTGCCATGATGGAGTAAACCATGCAGCATCGCTGCTACTTCTGACGAGTTTGGTGCATTCACTTGCGAATGAATACACATGGACTTTTCTTCAATATGCCAATAAACAGATACGCCAGGACCACGATACCTTGGGAACCATTGCGTTCGTAAATTTTGATCGTAAGCTACCACGCGAGAAGAATCAGAAGCGCAAGCACAAGAAGTGGACCCTTTGCCCCATACACTCTCTGCTCGTTCTGTTAAAATGGCATTCACTATTTTTTGATTGGCCGCTTTTAGATTTTCGGTATGAATATATTTCCGCTTAACGTACAGTAAATCTTTGTAGCTGATGTCTGGACTACCCGATGATACACGTCGTATTCCAGTGTTTGTTCCAATACCGTATAGACATAATAACAACCGTTTTTGGATAGCTTCTCGATCCAGGCGTTCATACGTAGCAAGGCTTTGAAACGTCGTCGAAAATCCTGTTCGTAAATCCGTTTCTTTAATGATATCAATGAGATTCGTCATCCACCAACGATCGGTAATTTCTTTCTTCAGATAGGTAAGTTGATGTGGATCAGGACTTAACTCATTTGGCGCGACAGCAATCCAACCGTTTTTCTTGGTCAATATGTTCACTTTCTTATTATCTGGCATCGTTGTATCCAGCAGATGTAGCTTGTCACGTAGCTCCAGCTGTAGACTTTCTATTTTTTCTGCGCCATCTAAGGGAAGCTGAAGCGTCTCATAGTGCTGGACACGCTTCTCTTCAAAGTCAGCGGGCAAATATTCATCTGGATTTCGATAACGAAAAGCGAAAGATACCCATATTTCACGGCATTTCAACTTATCTTTTAACGCATGTAAGACACATATTTCATAATTAATGCGATTGATTTTTAGCTCACCATTGCTATCTTCTTTAATGACCAAGTCATACCATTTCTTGGGGATAATTTCTGGGCCAAGTGGAATATCCTCAGAAGGAGAAAAGGTAATTTGTTTGGATGTATGATATTGTCGCAGTAAGTCAATCGCTTGAATGACGGGTTGATACCGGTGGTTATTGGATTTGAATTGAAGCGTTTGCAATATATTCGTCACAGCGGAACGATAGGAACTACTATAGGAATTCCGTATACGCCAGTGTACTTTCTCTTGATAAATGGAGTTTTTATATTTTAATTCTTTGACAATATCCCCTACTATTTCTGGAGATGCGACGGAAAAGAGTGTGTCTTTGATAATCCCATTGGGATTTTGGAGCGCGCTCTCCAATAAATGAACCAAGATTTTATTCTTACCAAATACTTTCTTTACTTCTAGTATTAATTCCATTTTCACTTTCTTCTCCGCACGACCATCGATTTTATGGATGAGTGTAATGAGTAACTCTACAAGGCTATCATGCAATTCCCTTATTTTTAGCCAGAAAAAAGCACTCAGTAACGTGTAGCGAATAGGATCATTATGCCGACTCACTTCTGTCTTATCCTCGGACGTGGCCCTTAGTCTATATTTTTGCAAAATCTTAGCAGGAATATCCGTAAACAAATAATCTGGCAACTCTAAGTCGAGAAGTGTTTGCAGTTTATTTAATTCCATGACTAGGGTGGCTTGACTAAGGCGCCCAGGCCCTAAGGTTAACCTTCTAAATGTGATTTTTGTTATATCTTCTTTGTCGTTTTCTTCATTTTCTAATGCTCCCCAGTAGGCTAGTAAAGCAGCCATCTTTTCCAAACTAGTAGCAGAAAGCCTCTGGTAGGTTGTTTGATAAAACTGTTGCTCTTTTTGCCGAATACAGCCACGCACTAACGTTTCTATTTGGGATTCCGAAGGGATGATTATTTTTTCTACACGGTACTTCCTAGATAGCTGTTCTTTTAACACATCTACATCTTGGTTGTACTCGTATATTTTGTCGTCTAACCAATCTTGCAATGATTTTCTATCCGCTTCATTCTCTTCTCGAAAACCGCAAAATTGTAAAATTTCCTGTCGCTGCCGATAGGCTGTTTTGGAATCCAATTGGTAGGTTATATAAGCATCAGACGACAATTGTAATTGCTTCGCGATGAACGCAGGCATATCAGGTGGAACATCGTTCTTTTCTACTGGGAATTGATGCTCCAACTGAAAATATTTTAGCATCACAGCAAAACCAATCCGCGTAGCTCTGTATTTCGTTGTAACAAACGCCATTTCTCGATCGCTCAATATAAAAGCTTCTATTTCTTCATCAATCGTCCATTCTTTTTTCATGATGTTTCCCCCATCCATTTTGTTAGATCAAAGATTTATTGCATAAATTATATCAAATATAGAAAAGTATGCAAAGGATACTTATAGATAAAAAAAGAGAGTGCAAGCTAGTTGAAAATGAACGATATAGACTGTTTTTCGCATAAACGAAGAGAAATACTTGACGTTCCACTTGCAGATGTTTATATTTATAGATAGACAAACATCTATCTATAAGGAGGTTCATTGTGACATATGAAGAAACTGCTCGCCTTTTTAAGGCGATGAGTGACCCTAAAAGAGTTCAAATTATTGATATTCTTTCCTGCGGGGAATTGTGTGCGTGCGATTTGCTGGAACATTTCGATTTCACGCAACCCACATTATCTCATCACATGAAAGTTTTACTGCAAGCAAGTATTGTACAAAGCAGAAAATCAGGAATCTGGCATTACTATTCCTTAAGGGATGCATCTATATTGAAAGGACAACAAGTTCTAGCTTCTTTTTTGGACGAAAAAGAAGTGTGTATTTGTAATGACATACACAAGAAAGGGAGCTTATAAGCTAATGCCAGCCAATGACTTTGGTTGGCGAGAATCCCAGCTATGACTCATATTAATGAAATACACTAGCGAGTAGTATCTTTTTTCGCTAGTAGTCAGGGGGAATTATGCAAATCATACTCGCTATTTTAGTTTTTATAATCACACTCGTATTTGTTATCTGGCAACCTAAAAATCTATCGATTGGCTGGTCAGCGTGTGGAGGAGCTGTTATCGCATTACTAGTAGGTGTTGTCACGCTCACTGATGTAGTGACTGTAACAGGTATTGTCTGGAATGCGACGTTAGCTTTTATTGCTATTATCATCATTTCTCTTATCCTTGATGAGATTGGCTTTTTTGAATGGGCCGCGTTACATATGGTAAGACTCGCTAAAGGGAATGGTATTTTAATGTTTGTGCTCATTGCCATTTTAGGAGCTTTGGTAGCCGCATTCTTCGCGAATGACGGTGCCGCTTTAATTTTGACACCTATTGTGTTGGCGATGGTACGTGCCCTTAAGTTTGATGAAAAAAAGGTGTTTCCATTTATTATAGCTAGCGGATTTATTGCCGATACAACATCGCTACCACTAGTCGTCAGTAATCTGGTAAATATCGTTTCTGCTGATTTCTTTGGGATCACGTTTTCTCACTATGCGCTTATGATGTGGATACCCAATCTTTTTTCTTTAATTGCAAGTATCCTGGTATTGTACCTTTATTTCCGACGAGCCCTACCAAAAAGATACGATGCATCAGAACTCGCCACACCAGCTTCCGCAATCAAAGACGTGAAAATGTTCCATATTTCTTGGGGAATATTAGCTGTTCTGGTTACAGGTTATTTCTTAAGTAGTTTCTTGGAAATCCCAGTTTCGTTTATCGCCTTATTTATAGCCCTAACCTTCTTGTTACTTGCTAGAAATAGTCAAGCTGTCCATACTAAAACGATTTTAAAAGGCGCTCCTTGGAGTATTGTATTTTTCTCCATTGGTATGTATGTGGTGGTGTATGGTTTACAGAATGTTGGTATTACGAAAGTTTTAGCAAATGCTTTGGAATATATCGGTAATTATGGCTTATTCGCAGGCACCATAGGCATGGGGTTCATCGCAGCTATCCTGTCATCGATCATGAATAACATGCCTACGGTGATGATTAATGCTTTGGCCATCGATCACACTTCTTTTACCGGAATCATGAAAGAAGCCATGATTTACGCGAACGTAATAGGCTCTGATTTAGGTCCAAAGATAACTCCTATCGGTTCTTTGGCAACCCTTTTATGGCTACACGTTTTAGCGCAAAAAAATGTGAAGATAAGCTGGGGCATGTACTTTAAAATTGGGATTGTCATTACCCTGCCCGTCTTATTTATCACACTCGTAGGTTTATATCTATCTCTACTAATTTGGAATTAATGGAGGCTTATAGGATGAAAATTATTATTATTGGTTCCGTCGCTGCCGGAACAAGTGTAGCGGCAAAAGCAAGAAGAAACACTGAAGACGATGAGATTGTGGTATACGATCAGGATGTCGATATATCTTATTCTGTTTGTGGGATTCCTTATTATATCGGGGGAGAAGTCCCAACATTAGATACCCTAACCCCAAGAAATGCAGCATGGTTTCAAAGACGTTATAACGTCGCTATTCATACGGAACATCGTGTCATGAAAATTCATCCTGACCAACAAAAAATGGATATTTTAAATCTTAAGACTGGAGAAACGGTGGAAGATTTCTACGACGAATTGGTACTTGCCATGGGAGCAAAACCAGTGACGCCTGTTGCCTTTGAATCATTCGCAGATGCTAAGAATATTTTCCATGTTAGAAATATTCAAGACGCCAGCACGATACATCACTATATCAAGAAGAAGCAACCGAAAACAGCACTCATTGTTGGCGCTGGATTTATCGGTCTAGAAATGGCTGAACAGCTACAGCAGTGTGGTATCGATGTGACGCTCATACAGCGTGGGAATCAAATAATGAAACATCTTGATAGGGACATGGCTTTTCGTGTACAAAAAGTATTGGAGAAACAGGGTGTCAAAATCGCTTTAAATACAACGATAGAGAAAATCAAGCGCACAGATAAAGAGAAACGTTTGGTAACGGTAGATAATCATGCATACGAACGAGAATCGGATATGATTATTCTAGCCGCAGGTGTAACACCAAATACGAGCTTATTACATGGAACCAATATAACACTTGGAAGCTCTCATGCTGTTTCTGTAGATGAAAAGATGCGAACGAATATCCCGCATATATCAGCTGTTGGTGATATTGCAGAAAGTTACTCTTTAATCACTGGAAAGCCGTTGTATCGACCTTTAGGTTCGACAGCTAATAAAATGGGGCGAATTGCTGGAGATAGGTTAACTGGTGGATTATTAAAACACCGGGGAATTCTTGGCACAGGGATTGTCCGAGTTTTTGATATGGTTGTCGCCTATACTGGTTTATCCGAACAGGAAGCACGCGATGCAGGCTTTGAAATAGAAGTGCTCTACAATATTAAGCCGGATAAAGCAGATTATCTTGGTGGGAAAGAACTCACAATTAAAGCCATCGCTGATCGAGATACGGGACGTGTTCTAGGTGCTCAAATAACAGGAACACATGGTGTCGACAAACGAATTGATGTGTTAGCAACAGCTATCACTTTTAAGGCAACGGCAGCGGATCTATTTCACTTAGATTTAGCGTATGCTCCACCATTTGCAACGACAAAAGATCCTGTATTGTATACAGGTATGGCCTTAGACAATGCGATACATGATAATCCACTAATAACGCCAGAAACGCTCATTCAGAAACAAAATGAAGGCGAGAAAATGCAGATTATTGATACACGATCCAAAAAGCAGTTTGAAGCATCTTCTGTTAAAAATGCCATACACATTCCTTTGGCCGAGCTCCGAGAACAGGCCACGTTACTTGACCCTACAGTAATTACAGTAACCTACTGTAATAAAGGCGTAACAGGCAATGCAGCCCAGAATATTCTAAAAAACAAGGGATTCCAAACAGTCTATAATCTGTCTGGAGGCAACAAGAACTATCAATTATATTTGAATATGATTAGTGACTAAATAGTATTATAAGGTGAAAGATGTGCCAATGTATAGATGGCATGTCTTTCACCATTTTTGTTGTGTAATAAGTAATCAATACCTAACGGTAAATACTAACAGCTTGATGGTGATTTAGGGTGTACCCTAAATAGACACTCCGGATTCATTGCTTTATGCTGATTTTTAATGTAAAATTAGGGTGTAAAATAAATGAGTTCAAAAATGGAGTGATTTGGGGCATGAAAGTAGCATATGCGCGTGTAAGTTCCACGGATCAGAATTTAGATCGACAATTGGAAGAATTTAAAAGTCATGGTGCCGAGAAAATTTTTGTTGAGAAAAAATCCGGTGCTGATTTTATTAATCGCGAAGAATTTAGAAAAGCATTGGATTTTGTTCGCGAGGGAGATTTTTTGATGGTGGAGGCAATCGATCGGTTAGGTCGGGATTATGCTGAAATTATCCAAACCGTCAATGTACTGAAAGAAAAGAATATTGGTTTGATGGTTACGAGTATGCCTTTATTAAGTGAGCCAATTGGGGACCCACTTTTAGATCGTTTCGTAAAGGATTTAATCCTTCAGTTACTGGCGATGATTGCAGAACGAGAAAGAACGGAAAGTAAGAGAAGGCAAGCGCAGGGAATCGCGATTGCGAAGGAGAAAGGAGTCTATAAAGGTCGGCCGATTTTATATGCGGCAGATGCGAAGGATCCTCAAAAACAGGCAGTGTATCATCAGATTGTTCGGATGTTAGAAGAAGGACTTCCCATCAAACAAATTGCAGAAAAGAATCGAGTGACACGACCAACGATTTATCGAATTAAAGAAGAACTATATGATATAGAAGAAACACGTCATGAAATGAAGTGATTTTGACGAGATCTTCAAAAAATGCTATAATGAAACCAAGAAAAGGAAGCCATGCGCTAACATGACTTCCTTCCAGTAGCACCGTTAAAAAGACGGCGGCCGATTGTATAGTGTAACCATCAAATCCCGACCAAGCGATTGATGGTTATTTTTTTTGGTCGTTATTAAGCTTAATCAATGCAATAACAAGAGCGATTAGGGAGATCAAAAGACTTCCAAAACCGACTGCTAGTTGCAAAGCTTCTGCTACAGACACAAAGGCCTCTCCTTTCGTTAGAGTAGATACTTATTCGCATAAGCATCCCCCCTTTCATGTAAGGATAGCCACCATCTTTCACTCGCTACTAATTTTTATTATAACATACTTGCGGTGCCGTAATACAATGAAATAAGGCGATGTCAGAACGCATGGTTTTTGACAAGGATTAGAGTTAGAGGGGATAATAAAATCATACGATGGGTTAAATTTAAATGAGAGTAGGATTGTAACATGAATAATATCGAAAAAAAGAAACAAATTAGCTTTTCAAATTTTAAGAATTTAAATATCTTTGACAGTGAGCAGTTAGTGATGTTAAAAGGTGGTATACAAGCACTAAGACAGATATCCAACCCTTGTCGATTAATTCATTTTTGCGTAGATATGAGATGCTTTTTAGATGATTTTTTTAATAAGCGTACTCCATATAAACAAGTACAAAGTGAATCATGGTATGAGCCGGAAATTGACCAAGTCACAAAGAAGCCTAAAAAGCATCCTTCAAGGCAGAGTCATTTAATTTATTGGATTAAGAAAGAAATAGAAGCATATGATATTGATGTTCGAAAGGGTACAATAGATAAAATAAAATCATCAGATCATCTTGTAAAAATGTTGAATTCTTATGGAGGTATATGCAAGAAAATACATTCTGACGGAAAACTAGGCGCACTTTTGAATATATCTGATCAAGAGATTAAAGACCAAAAGAATGAAATCTTAAGTGATCTATACAATTTTTTTTACGCTTGCAAGAGATTTGATCTCAGATATGTTAGAATTTAATCTTGTTAAAAATGAATTACTGAGGTATTGCGTGTATAACTCATTTCAAAATTTGGAAAATGTAGGGTATCATGAAATTGAATGGGTTAGTGTATCGAATATAAATATACGAATAAATTCATATGGCGATTTTTTTGGTAAAGGGAAATGTGAGGTTGATTTAATCTTCCATTTAGGCGGTCGTAAAGATGGTGTACAGCATGACTTTGTAATAACACCGAATTTCACTTTTAAATTAGAAGCAGGAAAATCAATTAAAGATTTGCTAGTTGAAATTGATGAGAATTCAATTGATACGGATGCGTTTTATGAATAATGAAGTAAACGTGCATTAGAATTTGTTGTATCTGGATAAAGAATAAAGAAGATACCTATGATTTGACATTAATTTTACTTTATGGTAAAATTTTTTTATCAGTTATTTTACTATTATGTAAAATTTCGGAGGAATTTAATAATGAAGGGAATTTTTGCTATGGACAGTCTATTTTGTTTCTATAGCGGCAAGGACCGAGATAAAGCTCCATGGGCATGGTTGCAAGGATACGATAACCCTGTAACCAGGTACGTAATAATGAAACTTCAAGATTCCGATACCATTTCTGAAATAGAGATTATTGATCAGAAAAATCAAATATTCCTTCTTAATATAAAATGTGATGAAGAAAATATTTGCTTAATCGGATATATCCATCATGAGTCACATGTATTATGTGGAAAAACTGATACTATGAATGGAGAAATTTTCAATCAAGATTTGCTGGATGTCATAACTATCATAGCAGAGTAAGCCCAACTCTTTTATCTCGGCCGCTTTGCGGCTGCAAAAACAAATAGAAGCATATAATTCCATTATGAAAAAAGTGCTGTACCGAAGGAGAAAAATAACGTACCGAAGTAAAGACTCAAAAAAAGGAGGGAAAAGATGAAAGAATAGTCAGTAGTGACTATCGAATATCTATCGTATTCTAGTAGGTTTTAGTAAAGAGGTATGAAAAGGAAGGAGGGTACTATTTAACATGAGTATTGAAAAAACATTTAATATGGACGAAATGCTTAATGATATAGGCGATATACATGGTAAGGAACTACAATTAAAATTACAGTTAAGTGCTAAAATAAAAGAGATAAGAAAAAATAATAAAATGACGCAAGTAAAGCTAGCGGAACTATCAAATGTACCTACCAAAACAATTTCATATTTGGAGAATGGAAAGAACTTTCCATCCATTCCTACTTTACTACGAATTACTGAGTCGATGGGAGCGACATTAAAAATTAGTATCCGTTAATAATACTTATAATATTTTATCTATGAGATGTATTTATAATTAAAAATCAAAATACCCAGATGAAAGAGGGATTAAAAATAAGCAGGATTCTTCGTATAAAACCATTTTAAATAATGGAATATACAAGGCTCCTGCTTTTCCTTAATTGAAGGAAGAGGTGATTTAGGTGGGAAAGGTGCCCAATAAAAAAATGATTAAGGTTGTATACTTTGATGAGGGATCGGCAACAGATTACATTGTAATTCAAAATGGTGGTCAAATTGATTGGTCAAAAAAAGAAAATAAGGAAAAATTGGCAAAAATGTTGACTGAGATAGATGTGCAAGCAAAAGGTGGATTTAATCTATTAGCGTTGGCGAAGGCGGCAATTTCAGGTTCAATGCAAGTTGGGTATGATGCAAGCTCTACAAAAATGGCAGAGAGCACAATAACGAATACGTTGCTTACAGACTATATAAAATTTGCCAATGAAGATAAACATATCTATAAATTTTATAATAAATATGTTTATGCCCCGGAAAATTCAGTTTCAATGTATAAAATGTATAGCTCTTATCTTAATATTGTCCCGAAAGATCAAATACCAATTGATTTAGGCGAATTAAATAATGCTATCTTGGGAGAACGAGGATATTATCAAATGTTAATATCTGATGATAATGGCAGAAAGCAAGTCTTACGTTTTAATATAAACACCTTTAAAAATGGATATACTTTAGCAGATTTATCAAAAATGAACTTAACATTTTTTGGTGTCAATGTAGGGACATGTATGGAAGCAGATTTATCAATGGAAAATGAATTTAAGTTTGAGACAGGAAGTAAGAAGCCACCTAGTGCACAAGAAGTGGTAAAAGGAGTTCAGGCAGTTGATGAAAACAGGCTAGAAATTTTTGATATTGTATTGGCAGGTGTTATGCGTGACCCGAGTTAATATTTTTTACGGATCTAAGAAAAAATTTAATGAAATTATCCCTGAAAAATATAGAACTTTGACGGATGTAGCTTATGAATCAGACAGAAATAGTAAGCAATTTTATATAGTTGTAAAGGGAGAAGATCAGAAAGAGACAACTGAAGAGAGAGTATCTATTGAAAATTTTGTGGCGAGTTCGGATGAATATGCTGGTGTAAGCGAGCATGTAATTATTAATTTCAATAATTTTATCGCTAAATTTAAAGTTGACAATATGTATTTGCATAATCCACCAATTCAAATTAGTAACCAAGTAAAACGTCTATATGATGAGGTGAAGATTAATTATCAGAACTACACGCAATTAAAAGTAGCTGATTTACAAACAATAAACAAAGAGTATAATAGCACTATTATTGGGCAGGAGTCTGTCAAAAACGAATTAATCCAGGCTTTATTTCCGCTAACTATCGAGACAAGAGTAAAACCCGTTGTAATTCTTTTCTATGGGAAATCTGGTATTGGAAAAACAGAAACAGCCAAATATATATCGAATATACTCGAGGAAACTTTGTTTAGAAAGCAATTTTCAATGTATCAAAATAATCAATTTGCAACCTATCTATTTGGGGGGGCTCACTACGAGAAGAGCTTTGCGAAAGACATGCTAGATAGAGAGTCAAATGTTTTATTGCTAGATGAATTTGATAAAGCACATGCATCATTTCATAGCGCATTTTATCAGCTTTTTGATGAAGGAACTTATGAAGACCAAAATTATAATTTGGATTTAAAAAAGTCAATTATAATATGTACGTCAAATTATTCGAGTTTAAACGAAATAGAAAAGCACTTGGGAAGCGCAATTTATAATCGATTTGATAAAGTTATACAGTTTTCTGATTTATCATTAGAGTCGAAAGCACAGATTGGGGAAAAAGAGTACATGGAGATTTCAACAATTTATAGACACTCTTTGAATAATGATATTAAGGTAAGGCTTGAAGGTAGTTATAAATATTGTGACAATGTAAGGCAAATTCGCCATTTGATAGAAGATACAATAGCTTTAGATATAGTATCAAAGACGCTGAATTAGTTTGGATAGGTTTAAACTAGTGAAAAGTCCAGAATTTAAGATATATAGACACGCTAAATGAGACCAGTAAGTAGAAACATACAGGTCTCATTTAGTGTTTCAAAGTTGGTCTATAAAGCCGAATCTATATAGAAGAAACGAGATGCTAAGACAGATATTTACTTCGTGTATCCGATTGCTAAAGAATGTCATACCAAGTCGATATCTATATCCGTATTTGGTTATATAGATTTTAGCAAAACACTAGTGTAAACTGAGATTATCACATTGTGATGTAACTAGATAAGGTGTTTGTTGAAGAGATTGACTACTATATATTGTATATGATATAGTGATAATAGATAAAAAGGCAATAATGCTAATAGTTTCAGTCACTTTAATTGAGAGCGCTAACAATTAAAGTGTGACGTGTTCAGTAGTTAGTGGTTGACTTCCAAAAAAGTCATCAATTAAAAAAGGGAGATGATTGTCATAGCAGATTTTATGGTAATAAAAAGATTTAACTCAAAGCAAGACGATATGGAGGTTGCGTCAAAAGAGCAGATTTTATCTTTATTAGATAATGGGGAAGAGTCTCAAGATATAAAGGATATTTTAGACAATATTGTCGAAGAAAAATGTAACATTGCTGGCTCGGCTCAAATAATTAAACTATTTAATCAAATTAATAATAAAAAAGATGATATGCGAATAACAGTAGAAGACATTTCTCTTGTTGGATTTGATGAAAAGCAGCTAATACTATCTTTTAATGAGGAAAGTACTGATGATTTGGCTTTTACCGCAAAAGGTATCTATTCTTTTAGCACAGATTTTTTAGATAAATTATTCAGTATGTCTAAATTTGCGAGATACTGTTTTAAAGTAAATGAAATTGACTTTTTACGAGACAGCTTGGATTATCTGTTAGATAAGACAGATGGTAAAATGATGCAGTATCGTTTTATTAGCGGTACGGGTAAAAATAAAGAGGATATGTATATTAGAGCGATTACTTCTAATCAATACAGAAACTTTGATAATAATATAGTGCTGTATCTTTGTTTAGTATCGATACATAATTATTCAAAGGTAATGAATAAGAAAGCCTATATTGAACAAGCTTATATTACAGATTCCAGCTTAGATTTAACTATAAAGTTAGATGAGAAAATCAAATTAAACAATTATTTTTCTATCGAGGTTGGTATTAACATCACAAATAGTGAAATTAGAGAAGGAGCTGTTCTTTTTGAGTTTATATATACTATTAGTGATAAGAACGGTAAGAAATCCACAGCAATGGGAGATACTGTTATAAAGATACAGCATAATAATAAATTTGAAACTGTGGGTTCGAAAATGAAAATGCTTCACAACTTAAAAGATCATACAGATGGAGTGCTAAATGGAATCAATGTTGCAAGGCTAGCTACAAAATTAGATGAAAATGTATTATTTTCTATCTTTAAAAATTTGGCAAGTTCAAAAACTCTTGAAAAAGGCACTAGATCTAAATTAGAAAAACTTCACAAGGAAGAGATAACTAGTAATACGTTAACGATAATAGAACTTTTTGAGAAGCTAGAGCAACTAAATACTTCTGTTGACGATAAAACATATATACAAAAAAAGTTTAATGACTTTTTAACTAATGGTCTCAAGTAAATATTTTTTGGATATTGCTTAAGGCTTAAGGATGAAAAAAGAACAGCTACCCAACATGATAGATTAAATGGTGTAAATTGTATGTTATTGATGCTTTGTTTGAGTCTCACTTAATGGCATTGTGGGATGCTGAAAATACAAAGCGAATCTAACACAATGGACTTGTGTTAGATTGGATAAAACGATGCGAGACATTGGGCGCGTAAGAGAGAAAATGACTTTTTGGCCTTTCTTTTTTCTTTCAGCTTTTTGAATAGCACATAACATATTCTATAGCAGTATTAAGTGATATTCGATAAAAGATGATATTTTTCCTTATGAATGCATACGCACCAAAACTACGAGCCAACCCCGCCCGTAGTTTTTATTTACGAAAAAACTAAATGAAACCGCTTTACAAATGAACTCAAAAAAGGTATGATATCTGTATAGTTAGTTCGATGCACAAACTAATTGGAATCTGCGTGATAATTTGATGAGGAGGCTATATATTATGAGTTATTTTCCACAAGTAGAGAAGATTCAATTTGAAGGTAAGGGGACGAAAAATCGGTTTGCGTTTCGTCATTATAAGGCGGATGAGGTTGTACTCGGTAAGCCGATGAAGGAGCATTTGCGTTTTGCTGTGGCGTACTGGCACACAATGACTCAGGATGGTAGTGATCCGTTTGGAATGCCTACGAATGAGCGTACTTGGATTGGCGCAACGGAGATGGATACGGCTAAAAATCGTGTTGAGGCGTTTTTTGAAATCCTTGAAAAATTGGGTGTGGAGTATTTCTGTTTCCACGATATCGATGTGGCTCCGGCTGGTAATTCGATTGAGGAGTTCATGAATAATCTGGATGAAATTACGGATCTGATTAAGGTGAAAATGGATCAGACGGGTATCAAATTGCTTTGGAATACGGCGAATATGTTCTCTCATCCGCGTTTTAATAATGGTGCGGGTTCGACAAATGATCCGGAAGTGTTTGCTTATGCGGCGGCGCAAGTGAAGAAGGGTCTGGATATTTCTAAGAAACTTGGCGGCGCGAACTATGTATTCTGGGGTGGTCGTGAGGGTTATGAGACGCTTTTAAACACGGATATGAAATTCGAGCAGGACAATATTGCGCGTCTTTTCAAAATGTCGATTGCTTATGGTGAGAAAATTGGTCACAAACCGCAATTCCTTATTGAGCCGAAACCCAAAGAGCCGTCAAAACATCAATATGATTTTGATGCAGCGACAACGATGGCGTTTATTAAGAATTATGGTTTAGAGGGTGACTTTAAGCTGAATTTGGAGGCGAATCACGCGACGCTTGCTGGGCATACTTTTGAGCATGAATTGCGTGTGGCTCGTGAATATGGGGCGCTGGGCTCGATTGATGCGAACCAAGGGGATATGTTGCTTGGTTGGGATACGGATGAGTTTCCAACGAACGTGATGGACGTGACGCTTGCGATGTATGAGATTTTGCAAAATGGTGGTATTGCTCCGGGTGGGGTGAACTTTGATGCGAAGGTTCGTCGTTCTTCTTTTGCAATGGAGGACTTGATACTTGCGCACATCGCGGGGATGGATACGTTTGCTCGCGGGTTGAAAGTGGCTGCGAAACTGATTGAGGACAAGTTTATTTCTGATTTGCTTGCTGAGCGTTATGGTAAGTGGACGAATACGGAGATTGGGAAGTCTATTTTGGCTGGGAAAGAGGATTTGGAGTCGCTTTCGAGCTATGCGTATAAACATGGTGACGCGATTGAACTGGAATCTAGCCATATCGAATATGTGAAATCTGTTTTGAATGATTACGTATTTTAAGCGAAGGAGTTTAGACTGATGGGCTATGTATTAGGTATTGATCTGGGAACGAGTTCGTTAAAAGGAATCGTCATGGATAAGGCGGGGCAAGTGATTGCGGAGGCGTCGGCGGAGTATGAGATTGATTCTCCGGCGCCGGGCTTTTCTGAGCAGCATCCGGAATATTGGGTGGTTGCTTGTGAAGAGGTGTTGACGCGGCTGAATATTGAAGTGGCGGATTTCAACGCGGAGCTTGAGGCTATCAGTTTTTCGGGGCAGATGCATTCGCTAGTGACGCTTGGCGATGAGGATGCGATTGTTTATCCGGCGATTTTGTGGAATGATGTGCGGACGACGAAGCAATGTACGCAGATTATGGCGGAGTTCGGCGATTCGATGATTGAAATTACGAAAAACATTGTGCTGGAAGGCTTTACGTTGCCAAAAATTTTATGGTTGCAGCAGAATAAACCAGAAGTCTGGGAAAAAGTTCGGAAAATTATGTTGCCAAAGGATTATTTGGCGTTCGTTTTGACGGGAAATATGCATTGTGAGTATTCGGATGCTGCGGGAACGTCGTTATTTGATATTGAAAAACAGGATTGGTCGGCGGAGATTTGCGAGAAGTTTGGAGTCGATATGGCTATTTTGCCGGATGTTGTGTCCTCGATGACGCAAGTTGGTGTGGTGAAAGCGAGTTATGCCAAGCGATTCGGCTTGAAACGGGAAGTGAAGGTGTTCGCTGGCGGCGCGGATAATGCGTGTGCTGCGCTCGGAGCGGGTGCGGTGAATGAGGATTATGCGCTCGTTTCGCTAGGTACCAGTGGTGTTTTCAGTTCGTTTGAGGCGAAAATATCGAATTATGAAGGAAAGCTGCATTTCTTTAATCATGTGATTCCGGATGCGAATTATTCGATGGGTGTGACGCTTGCCGCGGGAAACTCGTTGAACTGGTTTAAGAACACGTTTGGCAAGGGCCTCAGTTTTGCGGAGTTGTTGGCGGACGTTTATACGGTTGCGCCGGGCAGTGAGGGTCTGCTGTTTACGCCATATATTGTTGGTGAGCGGACGCCGCATATTGATTCGAAAATTCGTGGTAGTTTTGTCGGGATTGATACGCGCCACGAGCTTAAGCATTTTGCGCGTGCGGTGCTGGAGGGTATCACGTTTAGCCTGAAGGATGCGCAGATATTGATGGAAGATGCGAAAAATAAGAAGTTTAAGCAGATTATCAGTGTTGGTGGCGGTGCTAAAAATGCTGATTGGATGCAGATGCAGGCGGATATTTTCAATGCGGAAATGATTCGTTTAGAGGTGGAGCAGGGGCCGGGCGTTGGTGCGTGTATGCTGGCGGCTGTTGGTAATGGCTGGTTTGAGGATTTTGAGGCTTGCCGTGATGTCTTTGTGCAGTATAAGGACGCGACTTTTACCCCTCGTGCGGAAAATGTAGAGAAATATGAAAAACTGTATGAGATTTATACGCAGGTTTATCCGGCTACGAAGAATATTTGTGGTGCGTTGACGGATTTGCAAGAGATTTGAGAATAGGGACAGATGAGAGTGGTGTGAGTGCTCTTGTTTGTCCTTTTTTGTATTTTTCTTTTTTTAGATGTAATTTTCTGATTAAATATGGTATGATGAAAAAGATTGGGGATGTGATTTTAGTCGTATTTTTGTAAGCGCTTTACGAATGGGCTAACCACATAAAAAAGGTATTTACTTGGGATAATTACAAACAAAGTGGGAGGAAGAAGAATGAAGATTGGATCAAAAAGGTTTTTTGGGAGTTTGATGGTTGCTTTGCTCGCTTTATCACTTGCTTTTTCAGGGGTGTTTGATGCGCCAAAAGTGACTGCGGCTGAGTCGAAATCGCCGTATCGGAATGTGATGTATTATGGGGATTGGTCGATTACGGAATCGGAGGGTAAGTTTTATCCGAAAGATATTCCGGCGGACAAGTTGACGCATTTGAATTTTGCGTTTATGGATTTTGATAGCGCGGGAAATTTGGAGTTTACGGATAAGGATGCTGCGGTGAGTGCGGCTGTTGGGCAGAAGGCTGCGATGGGCGGTATTTTGAATGCGCTTCAGGACTTGCGTGCGACGAATCCGAATTTGAAAATTGGTGTTTCGTTAGGTGGTTGGTCGAAGTCAGGAGATTTTTCGGTGATGGCGGCTGATGATACGGCGCGTGCGAATTTTGTGGAAAATGTGTTGAAGTTTGTGAAATATACAAATATGGATTTCGTGGATGTGGATTGGGAGTATCCGAATTCGCCGCGGGATGGTGATTTATTGGATAATAAGGAGGATGAAGGGACGCCGAATGCCGGGCCTGCGGATAAGGAGAATTATGTGAAATTGCTGCAGGATTTGCGGACAGGGCTTGATGCGCAGGGCAAAACGCTGAACCGGACGTACGAGTTGTCGGTGGCTTTGCCGGCTTCGCAGTGGACGATGAGCCAAGGGATTGATTTGCCAAGGGTTTTTGAGATTATTGATTTTGGGAATATGATGACGTACGATATGCATGGGGCTTGGGACGCTATAACAGGCCATCAGACAGCGCTTTATGATAATCCAAATGATCCGTATGCGAGTTATGGATTATCGATTGATGGTGTGACGAAGTATTTGAAGAGTAAGGGTGTGCCTTCCGAGAAAATTGTTGTTGGCGCAGCGTTTTATACGCGTGGATGGGATACGGTTGCGGAAGGGCCGAACGCGGGTCAGCCGGGCTTATTTCAGCCAGTGGAGCGCACGAATAAAAATGCGGATGGTTCCACGAGTAACGGCGCGGACAATGAGAAGCCGCTTGTTGCTGGGGACGGCGGAACGGTTGGTGGAATTTGGGCATATCGCAGTATTGATACGTTGAAAGCGGTGACGCCGGGCTTGACGGAATATTGGGATGACGCGGCTAAGGCGCCGTATTTGTATAGTCGGGAAACGGGTGCATTTTTCACGTATGATAATGTGCGTTCGGTGACGGCTAAGGCAAACTATGTGAAGGATAATGGCTTGGGTGGAATGATTTCGTGGATGCAATCTCAGGATAAACCGACGACTTCGGCGAAACGTGAGGAACTGACAACCGCGATTAAAAACGGGATGTTTGGGACTGGAAAATTGGTCGGAAACGTGTTGCCGTATCAGGATTTAGCGATTGAAATGACAGTGACGCCGTACACGAATGATGGTACGGGATATGAGATTACGATTTTGAATAAAGAGGTTGCGAACGAGACGAGCGATGTTTTGAAAGCTACGGAAACCGCGGCTGAGACGATTAAGTTACCGAGACTTTACATTCCAATTCGGGATGGGGAGAAATTGATTGCTGCGGATGATAAGGCGGGCATTGTGAAATCGGAAAATGGCTATACGATCGTGGATTTGGCCTCTTCGGATGCGCGGCTTATTTCGCAAGGTGAGAGCTACACGTTCCGCTTGAAATCAAACGTGACGCCGACGGATCTGAAAACGGTAACTTTGGCGCAGCGGATGACGTCTTCGGGTCAGGAATTAGGCCAACAGCTGGTTTATGAAGGTACAGAAGTTCCGCCGAAAGTTGAGGATATTGCCGCGCCAAGTGTGCCTAGTAATTTGCGCGTGACGAAAGTGACTGGCGATGGGGTTGTTCTGAATTGGTCGGTTTCTAAGGATAACGTCGGGGTGACGGGCTATAAAGTGTATCGTGATAGTAAAGAAATCGCGATGGTTACAAAACCGACTTATACGGATAAAAACGTGACGCCTGGCGAGTCTTATAGTTATACAATTAAGGCGTTTGATGCGGCGGGAAATATTTCGGCGGATAGCAATAAGGTGACGGCGAAAATACCGGTCAGCACGACGCCAAATAAAGGAATAGACAAAGCGCCAGTTGCCAATCCGGTAGTGCAAACTGATACAAAGACACCAGAAAAAACGGGCAATTTACCACAAACTGGCGATGCATTTCCGCTTGGTTTAGTTTTGCTTGGAAGTATGCTTGCAGGGACGACTGTAGTTTATCTAAGAAGTCGTTAATGGAATAATGAAAATAGGCATGGTATGGCGCATTTGATGATGCGTCAATGTATCTGGCATGCCTATTTTCTTTTGTGAGGTAGGAGGTGGAAAATGAAAAATAGTATGATAGTGGTGATTATGTTTTCATTGATTTTGATGTTGGGATGTCAGAAAGAGGATGATGTGGTGAGAGAGGAAGTTTCGGTCAATCCGACGGCGGAGGAGGTTTTGAAGGGAAATCAGGATTTGGATATTTTTCAATGGGATGGTGTCATTTATCAGGCGAATATTGATTGGGTCGATGCGTTGGAGTTGACGAAAAAGGAGCAAATTGGTGAGATTAGGCGTACTTTTTCAGAGGTGAAAGGTTTCGGTGATGGGGATGCTACGCGTTTGCCTGCGGGTGCTAAGGTTTTTAATGTCACTGGGCGTGGTGATGTGCTGATTGTGGATGTCGGCGGGAAAACGAAGCATTATTTGGCGCTTATCGAGGGCTAGTTTTTTTGGTATACTATTTACATAAATGAAAGAGGTGTATGAAGATGAAGGAAAATAAATATGATAATCCGGCTTTTTTTGAGCAGTATAGTAAGATGAATCGCTCTGTTGCGGGCTTGAAGGGTGCAGGGGAATGGCATGAGTTTCAGAAAATGATGCCTGATTTCGCGGGGAAACGGGTGCTTGATCTCGGATGTGGTTTTGGTTGGCATTGTCTTTACGCGGTTGAAAATGGCGCGGAATCTGCGGTTGGTGTGGATTTGTCGGAAAATATGCTCGCGGAAGCACGTAGGAAAACGGATTCGCCTAAAATTACGTACATTCGGGAGTCGTTGGAGGATATCGATTTCCCAGCTGGGAGTTTTGATGTGGTGATTAGTTCGCTGACGTTGCATTATATTGAGTCGTTTGAGACGATTTGCGAGAAGGTGAATCAGATTTTGACGCCGGATGGTGTTTTTGTGTTTTCTGTGGAGCATCCGGTTTTTACGGCACAAGGCACGCAAGATTGGTATTATGACGCGGATGGGAATAAATTGCATTGGCCGGTGGATCGGTATTTCACGGAAGGTTTGCGGACGGCGAATTTTCTTGGGGAGGATATCACGAAATACCACAAAACGTTGACGACTTATGTGAATTCGTTGCTTGAAACGGGCTTTGAGTTGGTGCGTTTAGTGGAGCCGGAGCCTGATGCGGCGATGTTGGCGAGTCATCCGGATATGCCAGATGAGTTACGCCGGCCGATGATGTTGCTGGTTTCGGCGCGGAAAAAGTAGCTGTTTATGCGTATTTATGTTGAATTTCCCTCAAATAGGCGACGAATCCATCGTAAAAATCACCATGATTGTGGACGGTGACGTGTGTGCCTAGTTGCAACAGAAAACGGTAGCCGGCTTCGTGATTTGGCAAGGTCACTTTTGCTGAGAAATGGGTTTCGTCTAGTGGTTCTATTGCTGTGGCTCCGAAGCGCAGGGCGATTTGTTCGCGGGCTATTTTGTCGACGATTAGGCTGACTTCCTTCATTTCGAACGGCGGTTGCGTTGCGGATGAGCGGAACGGTTTCAGACTAAATGGGCGCGATTCAAACGTTTCGGTGGACACTTCTAATTCGAGAACTCGCGATAGTTTGAATGTACGAAAGTCTTGGCGCTCCAAGCTAAACCCTTGTAAATACCACGACCGATTGCGGAAAAGTAAATGGTACGGCTCAACTTTACGCGTGGTTTGATTGCCATCGCGATCAATGTAGGTTAGGGTCACCAACTGTTGCTTTTTAATGGCCAAATGTAGCTGTTCCACATTCTCGTTAAATTCTTGTTTCATCGCCAAATTCGAAAAATCCAGTGAAATGGACGTGGCGGGAAGCTCGTTTTCGTGACCGAGCATGTTTTTCATTTTTTGCAGTGTTTTTTTAATATCGGCGGATGATAAAAGTTGCTCGAAACCGCTTAAACCAGTGATGATTGCGGTTAAATCTTCGACGGTGAGCAGTTTTTTGTCTACTTTAGAGGTTGGCATAATGCCGATTCCGCCTTTGACGCCGGGCATCGTATAAATCGGGATATTCGCCATAGAAAGCGAGTCGATATCGCGATAAATGGTCCGTTTCGTCACTTCGAACATCGCCGCCATTTCCGAAGCGCTGACGAGTTCACGTTGAAGAAGTAACATAATAATGCCGATGAGCCGCTCAATTTTCATAATTTTTTCTCCTTAAAATCGGAATGATGACATACATCAGTCAACATTCGCGTGTTATAGTTACATCATAACAAATTTACAGTAACTTTTGGAGGGAAATAGCATGGCATTTGAAATTGTAAAATTAGATAAAGAAGTTTTTTCTGGAAGCAGAGTGGAGATCCCAGCGTTTAATCCACAAGAAGGTTTCGCGGTTATGAGTGGCGTGAAAGAGACGGCAATAGCGGATTTTGCGAAAACAGCGGAGGATTTCGTCGGCATTAACGCGAATATCGATGGCGTGCAAACATACCTTGTTGCAAAAGTTGGCACGGAGAGCGGCGACACATCGTTTGAAATTACGGAAGGGCAATATGCCAAATTCGTAACGAAAGAAACGGAGCGCACAGCAATCGACCAATTCATCGGCCAATCTTACGGCGAGGTCATGCACAGCGACACGGTTGGCGTTGCAGGAACGTTCAATTTAGAGGATTTGCGTGAAGCAGATTTCACGTTGTACATCCCAGTTGTAGCTAAATAATCTAAAAATGGAGCCCACACAAAACAGCGCGAGAAACTGTCTTGTGAGGGCTCTTTTTTATTGGATATTTTGGTCGAATTGTAAGTACACGACATGGGTTTGCAGGTATTCTTCGAGGCCGTGTTTCCCGTCTGCGCCACCGATTCCTGATTTGCGAGACCCAGCGTGGAAACCTTGCATCGCCTCAAAATTCTCCCGGTTTACATACGTTTCACCGAATTTCAGTTGACGAATCACTTTCATCGCGCGGTCTAGATTCGTCGTATAAACAGAGGAAGTTAAGCCATAATCGCAATCATTGGCGAGCTTAATCGCTTCATCTAGCGTTTTGAAAGTTCCGATCGGTGCGACTGGACCGAACACTTCATCGTGCATGATTTCCATGTCGTTGGTCGCGTCGCCAATCACGGTCGGCTGGAAGAAGAATCCGGTTCCTTCCACAGCTTTCCCACCAGTCAAAATGGTCGCACCTTGCGCAACGGCACGATTTACTTTTGCTTGGACGGATTGTTGGGCGCTCTTATTCACGAGAGGTCCCATATCGATGTCGCCGGATGTCAGTGGATTGCCATATTGAACGGCTTCCATTGCTTTCACAAATTTCGCGGTGAAGGCCTCTTTCACGTCTTCTTGCACGTAAATCCGCTCCACGCAGTTGCAAACTTGGCCGCTGTTAATAACGCGAGAATCAACAATTGCTTTGACGGCTAAATCTAAATCGGCGTCATTCAGAACGATTGCCGGTGCTTTTCCGCCGAGTTCCAGGTTCACTTTCGTAATATTCTCACTCGCCGCTTGCATCACTTTTTGGCCTGCAGGTTCGCTCCCAGTCAAGGAAACTAAGCCAATTTTTGGATTTCCCGCGAGTTCATCGCCAATCTCGCCGCCCCGCCCAGTGATCATGTTGTAGACACCTTTCGGTAAGCCGATTTCATCCACGATTTTGGTGAAAGCGACCGCGTTATTTGGCGATTCCGCACTCGGTTTTACCACAATCGTGTTCCCAGTAATGAGCGCTGGAGCCATTTTCCGAGCAATTAAGAAGAACGGGAAATTCCATGGCAAAATTCCAGTCGTGACCCCAATCGCTTTCTTGAATACGAAAATATGCTCATTTGGCCGATCACTTTGCAAAATTTCGCCTTCATATCTGCGCGCCCATTCTGCCATGTAGTCTAAATAATCAGCGGTGAAATTCACTTCAACCTCGGATAAAGCCAACGTTTTCCCGACTTCTTCTGAAATAAGTTTGGCGATTTCAGGTACTTGTTCCCGGATTTTTGCAGCGATTTTATGTAGATAAACGCCACGTTCTACAGCAGGTAGAGCTTCCCACGCGATTTGCGCATCTTCAGCAGCATCGATTGCCCGTTTTGCGTCCGCTTTTGTGGCTTTCGGTACTTGTGAAATAATTTCCTCTGTAGCCGGATTGATAACGTCAAAAAATTCGCCATCACTCGATAAAATAAATTCCCCATTGATATACATTTTATGTTGATTCATGTGATTTCCTCCTTGTTTTATGTTGTTTCTTGTGTATTATTATAAATAAACAAACAGAAACAAGCAAATATAACGCTTACAAATGTAGGGTATAAATGAAAACAAGAGAGAGTAACACGCCGAATATCACGCTCAGGAAGTTGCCAATCAAATAATATTCCGCAAACGTTCGGTTATTTTCCAGTTCTTTGAATCGCGCTAACGTTTTCAAGGCAATGATGATGGGAATCGCTGAATAGATTTGCAATACCATAAAAATGAGCAGTAGCAGTCGTTCTAAGCCACCAATATACCACCCAGCTTTCAATTCTTTATTCGATACGACCGGTATTTCCTGATTTTTCGTCAAAATTATTTTGCCATCTTGTCCGTTTGCAGTACGAAATCTGCTAGGAAGTGGCATAGGAGAAGTGGGAAAAGCAAGTTACTCATCGCTAGCCCCTCCCATCATTTTTTGCAGATCCCCTAAATACGCCACAATATCCGAACGCACTTTTTTATATAGAAAATAGTCGGAATTAGCAATCAGAACGCTGACACGAGAGGAGATATCGGCTTTACTAAGCGCACTATAACCAAGCGCAGTGCCAACCTCAATATTGCTATAATCAGGATGACTATCTTTGATACGAAACAAGTCGCGCTGTTTGTCACTTTTAATCAGCTTCTCAAAAGCAAGGAAAAACATTGCACCGAGCGCATTACCGAACGATTTGGCCTCCGCGATACAGTAGAATTTAAAAGGCTGCTTTTCGAAAAAATAGTCCTCATCATTGTAGAGCGCGCTACGTTTCTGACCTTGTTGCGATTTCATGATTATTTTGGCCTTTTCAGAAGCTTCGATCGCGTTAATAATGCTGCTCCCGTTGACGATATTAATGTTCTGCAAATCTTCGGTAGGCGGTGTGTCGATATAGCCAATCCCAGCCCCGAAATAGAAATTAAGCGTTTCATCCACAACGGCGGAAATCCCGCTAAAGTGACGCCTAAAATCAGGCGAATAATATACCGTTAAACAATGACTATAAATATCGGGCAGCAACTGGAAATCAGAAACACCACCAACAATTGCATCCCCATCCTTAATTGTAAACGGCGTCAGCAGCTGATCTTCATAAGCCGCATTAATACTGTCCGCGATATAGGCGAGAATCTTCGTCCCATCATGTAGCGTAGAAAAGACGTGCCGGCTACTGCTAATATCGATATACACATAAATAGCCTCGAGTTTTACCGATTCCATCAAAAAAAGACCTCCTTTTATATAGTGATAACTATATATTAGCATGTTTATATAGTGTTTGCTATATATTTTGTAAAATTATTCTTAGTTTTGCGAGAGCGCATACCAAAAAGCCCCAAACGAGGAGCAAAGCGGCTAACAAAATTCTTGCTAAGCACTACCAGCTCCCAGTTTGAGGCTACATTTCCTACCTTATTTCAACGTCATTGTTCCATTATTAATCAAGTTCACATCGACAGCTTGATAGAAAGCATTCCCAGTATCCGCAATTTCCCAAACGCCAAGCACAACATAATAACCGTTACGGTCAGTTGGAAGCGGCACTTGATGGTTCACAGTTGTAGAAGTAGGAACCTCATTATGCGCATCAATCGTAGTCAACAACTCCAGGTCGCCACGAGTGAGCAGACTATTTGGATTCCAGCCTTTTTTCGTAATGTAATACTTGTATTCTTTCGTTCTATGAAGCGCAGTGAGCGTCCACGTGAAATTGTTTTGCCCGCCTAAAAGGTCTATGTGGTGCCAACGATCAGGAGTTTGTGCGTCCATTTCTGGAAACTTGCCTCCGCCTCCGCCCGCGATGGTACCGTCAGAAGGTCCGCCAAGTGGGAAATTCCCCGTCGCTTCAACACTTTGCGGCTCCCATTGAATCGCGCCAGCATTTTGGTTAATCCCCAATTTCGCCAAATATGCCCGACTTTCCGGTTTTGAAATGTAACCATGCGCTGATGCCCCCGGTGCAAACGTCGCGAACAACAATGCAAACGCGACTACAAATAAAACTGATTTACCCAAAAACTTCTTCATTTAACTAACACCCCTCGATTTTTTTTGAGCCATCTTCCACGCTCGCTATCTTGTTTACCCATCAGATTTAGAAACGAATCGCAAATATGTGAAAATGAAGCAATGTGCACATGGACTAGACCAATTCTTGTGTTTTGCAGTAGATAGAAAGAGCTGACCTGTTGGCGAGAAAGCGCTTTATCAGATAATCTATCTAGGTATTTTGGTTCTAATCGTGACATTCCAAACAAGCCGAAATGGGCGTCCTGCTCAACGCCTTTTCAACAGATATTACTAATAAGGAATTATTTTTAAGAGAGAGACATGCTCATATAGTAACGTTTGATATTGTGAAAAAAATAACTTGTCTCGATGCTTTGAATATACATACCAAATAAGCTATAATAGTATACGAGTATGCACATGCAGTTTCAAATTCATAATTTCACGAATCGAAAGTTTGTGATATTGTGAGAAATCTACACTATCTAGTTGGCCATATTTCATTATATTATCAATTAGGGGAGTCTCACTGGTCGGGAAATCAGGGAGTCAAGTTGTATTTTTGCGCAAAAATACACAGCAACAAACATCAAAAGGAAAGAAGGGGATTCGGGTGTCAAAAATGCTTAAGTCATTACTACTAACAGTCTCGCTAGTCTTTGTTGGACTTCTTAGCGGCTGTGGTGATTTGACGGTACTAGATCCAAAAGGTCCAGTAGCGCAAAGTCAAAGAGATTTAATCGTGTATTCGATTATTTTCATGCTTATCATTGTACTCACGATCTTCGTGTTATTCGTTATTATGATTACGAAATACCGCGAGAGAAAAGATCATTCCAACTACGAACCAAACATGCACGGTAGTACGAAATTAGAAATTTTATGGACGTTGATTCCGGTTGCGATCGTTATTGCATTAGCTATTCCAACAGTGCAAACGATTTACGCGAACGAAAAAGCGCCAGAGGTTACATCACACAAGGATCCAATTGTTATTTATGCGACTAGCGCAAACTGGAAATGGTTCTTTAGTTATCCAGATCAGTCGATTGAAACTGTAAACTATGTACATATTCCAACTGATCGACCGGTATTATTCAAGCTTACCGCGGCGGACTCGATGACGAGTTTCTGGGTGCCACAACTTGGTGGACAGAAGTACGCGATGAGTGGCATGACGATGGACTTATATTTGCAAGCGGACGAAACAGGCACGTTTAAAGGCCGTAACTCGAACTTTAACGGAGAAGGTTTTGCCGGACAAATATTTGATGTTGTCGCGCAAAAACCAGCCGATTTCGAGAAATGGGCGTTGAAAACGAAAGCAGATTCGCCGACTTTATCGCAAGACCGTTATGATAAATTATTATTACCAGGCAATGTGAAACCACAATCTTACGCGGGCACACATATGGCGTTTGTTGACCCAGCCGCAGATCCAGAGTACGTTTTCTATGCGTATAAACGTTTCGGCTTCGAACTGACAAATCCACATGATCCAAACGCAAAAGATACAAGAACGAAAGAGCCAATTTTGCCAGCGCGTCCGGTAACTATTACGAATCCGCGTTTTGAGCAAATGGACATGAAACCGATGATTATTCCGAATGGTACTGGTTACAAGAAAGATAAGCATTACGATGAGGAAATGAAAAAAATTGGTGACAAAATCAAAACCGATGAGGCAACAGATCACGATAAATCGGGACACTAAAAAGGGGGGTATTTCAACATGAGTTTAGATGAATTTATCATCACCGGCGACCCGCTGATTTTAGGAGCCCAAATTTCGATTGCTCTTGTCAGCATTGGTATCGTCGTGTTACTAACTTATACAAAGAAATGGAAGTGGCTATTCACGGAATGGATCGCTTCTGTTGACCACAAACGCCTTGGGATCATGTATCTCTTGGCAGCAGTACTAATGTTTTTCCGTGGTGGGGTCGATGCACTCATGATTCGTACCCAACTTGCGATGCCAGGGATGGAGTTTCTCGACGCCCAGCATTACAATGAGGTATTTACGACTCACGGAACTATTATGATCTTATTTATGGCGATGCCGTTCGTTATTGGTTTAATGAACATCGTTGTGCCGCTTCAAATCGGAGCGCGTGACGTTGCATTCCCATTCTTGAACAATTTAAGTTTCTGGACATTCTTTATGGGGGCAATGCTATTCAATATTTCCTTCGTAATCGGTGGTAGCCCAGCAGCTGGTTGGACGAACTATGCACCGCTCGCCGAGGAATTTAGTCCAGGTTATGGGATTAACTTCTACTTACTCGGAGTCCAGATCGCCGGTATTGGTACGCTGATGACCGGGATCAACTTCATGGTCACGATTCTGCGTATGCGAACGAAAGGCATGACTCTTATGAAAATGCCAATGTTCACGTGGACATCTCTGATCACTTGTTTAATTATCGTATTCGCGTTCCCAGTACTTACTGTGGCGCTAGCTTTAATGACGTTTGACCGTCTATTTGGGACGGCATTCTTCACGCTTGCAAATGGCGGAATTCCGATGATGTGGGCTAACCTGTTCTGGGTTTGGGGACATCCGGAAGTGTACATCGTTATTTTGCCGGCATTCGGTATTTTCTCCGAGATTATTTCGACATTCTCGAAGAAAAAACTATTCGGTTACCCAGCAATGGTAGCAGCAGTTGTTGTTATTTCCTTGCTAAGTTTCCTAGTTTGGGTCCATCACTTCTTCACAATGGGCTCCGGGGCAGCAGTTAACTCGTTCTTCTCGATTACGACGATGATGATTGCGATACCGACCGGAATCAAGATATTCAACTGGCTCTTTACCATGTACAAAGGGCGAATAACCTTCACCACACCGATGCTTTGGTCACTGGCATTCATACCGAACTTTGTTATTGGTGGGGTTACAGGGGTTATGCTCGCGATGGCAGCAGCCGATTATCAATATCACAACACGTATTTCCTAGTATCACATTTCCATTACGTACTGATCGCCGGAACCGTATTCTCCTGTTTTGCAGGTTTGATTTACTGGTATCCAAAAATGGTCGGTTATCGTTTGAATGAAAAAATTGGTAAGTGGTTCTTCTGGGTATTTGTGATTGGATTTAACGTATGTTTCTTCCCGCAATATTTCCTAGGACTTGATGGTATGCCACGTCGTATCAGCACATATGTGGAAGGCGACGGCTGGACTACATTGAACTTTATCTCATCTGTTGGTGCGTTCCTAATGGGAGCAGCATTCCTAATTCTATGTTGGAATATCGTTTACAGTTATAAACACTCTAAACGCGAAACAACTGGTGATCCGTGGGATGCGCGTACGCTTGAGTGGGCAACTTCTTCAGCTGTACCGCCAAAATATAACTTCGCTAAATTGCCAGAATGGAACGATTTGGACGATTTCTGGGAGAAAAAACAACGCGGCGAAACGTATAATGATGACAAAGAGTACAAACATATTCACATGCCAAACAATACATTGCTAGGTTTCGTCATGTCGGTGTTCTTCTTTATTGCTGGCTTCGGACTGGTCTTTTATTGGTATTGGCTTGGACTACTTGGCGGTCTTGGTGTACTTGCATGTCTTGCTTACCGTTCGTTCAAGAAAGACGACGGTTACCATGTGGAAGTACCTGAAATTGTGGCTACCGAGGAACAAGCAGCACGTGAATTTAAAACAGGCATAAAGGAGGGTAACCCATGGAACCTATAAAAGAAAATTCCAGCCTTCCGTTAGAATATCAATCGGAGCAAGGTCGTTTAAACATTCTGGGCTTCTGGATTTTCCTAGGCGCCGAGATTGCGTTATTCGGTACATTGTTTGCAACATATTTTGTTATGTATAGTGGTGGCTCCAACGCGGGTCATCCACCGTCCGAAATGTTCGAGTTACCGCTCGTTCTGATCATGACATTCCTACTTTTAACAAGTAGTTTTACGTGTGGTCTTGCTATTGGTGAGATGCGCAAAGGTAACGTCAAGCGTCTGATGATTTATTCGATTATCACGCTACTTCTTGGTGCAGGATTCGTAGGTTTCGAGATTTACGAGTTCGCACATTACGTATCAGAAGGTGTTACGCTGAAAGTCGGCTCTTATTGGTCCGCATTCTTCGTTTTACTGGGCACCCATGGTCTCCACGTAACGATTGGTTTGTTCTGGATCGCGTTTATCCTGATTCAAATAAAAATGCGCGGCTTAACCGCTCAAGCAGCATCAAAAGTATTCATTTCAAGCCTTTATTGGCATTTCCTAGACGTTGTGTGGATTTTCATCTTCACAGGTGTCTATCTGTTAGGGATGGTGAATTAATATGGCGAAAAATAAAGCGAACACGGCACACGCTGAAGAAGGCATTCCGTGGAAACATATCGTTGGTTTTGCCCTATCGATCGCGTTAACATTGCTAGCTGTCTGGGTTGTATTCGAATCTACGCTAAGTAAATCAGTAATCATTACGGTTATCTTTATCTTCGCGTTCATTCAAGCAGCATTGCAACTACTAATGTTCATGCACATGACGGAAGGCCAAAATGGACGTATCCAAGTCGGTAATATTCTATTCGCGGCATTCATTGCGATTGTTGTCGTTATGGGATCTTACTGGGTTATGGAAATTGGCCACATGAACCACCTCCTCTAAGTTCTGAAAGGGCACAAACGCTCATCTGCGTCGTTAAAGGCTGTGTTCCGATGCTCATGTACAAGTCGTACATTCCGCTTTGTTGAAGCACTTTGAAGCAAAGCGAATTAGAGCTTCAATATGCAGTGGAACGAAGTGAGGCTGCAGTCCTTTAAGGAGTCTTGCCTAGCATCTAAGCATTTGTGCCCTCTCAGAAGGTTTGGTGGGTTATTCTGGGCTTTTTTAAGAACAAATTTTAGACCTTTGGGATGGTGATTTTTTGCTGTTCTGGGGGTTTTTTATTCTTGACTTTACATTTATGGCAATCTATATTAACATAGGTGAGTATTTATGTATGGGAGGGTAGAGATGGATTATGTGAGGACTTCGTTGGTGCTTAAGGCTATGGCTGATCCGAATCGGATGAAGATTATTGATTTGCTTTCGGCTGGGAGTTTGTGTGGGTGTGATGTGTTGAAGCATTTTGATTTTACGCAGCCGACGCTTTCTCATCATATGAAGGCGTTGGAGAAGGCCGGGATTGTTTCGGTGACGAAGAAGAGTCAGTGGCATTATTATACGTTGCGAACGGATTTTGTGGAGGATTTTATGGGGGCGATGGCGAAATTGCTTTCTAACGATGGACAGAATGATACGGATAAGGAGATAGTTATTACATGACATATGCACTAGAAATAACAGGCTTGAAAAAAGTTTATGCGACGGGCGTTGAGGCGCTGCGTGGGATTGATTTGACGGTTGAAGAAGGGGATTTTTATGCCTTGTTGGGGCCTAATGGTGCCGGGAAATCGACGACAATCGGGATTATTACGTCGCTTGTTAATAAGACATCGGGAAAAGTGAAAGTTTTTGATTATGATATTGATACGGATTTAGTGCGTGCGAAACAGCAGATTGGCTTGGTGCCGCAGGAGTTTAACTTTAATCCGTTTGAGACGGTGCAGCAAATTGTGGTGAATCAGGCGGGTTATTATGGGGTTTCTCGGAAAGAGGCGTTGAAACGGAGCGAGACGTATTTGAAGCAGTCTGGTCTGTGGGAAAAGCGTGATGTGCGTGCGCGGATGCTTTCTGGTGGGATGAAGCGTCGGTTGATGATTGCGCGTGCTTTGATGCATGAGCCGCGTTTGCTGATTTTGGATGAACCGACTGCGGGTGTGGATATTGAGTTGAGACGTGAGATGTGGGATTATCTGCGAGAGTTGAATGCAGGTGGAACAACGATTATCTTGACGACGCATTATCTGGAAGAGGCGGAAATGCTTTGCCGCAATATCGGGATTATTCAGTCGGGTGAGCTGATTGAAAATACGAGTATGAAAACTCTTTTAGGGAAATTGCAGTTTGAGACGTTTATTTTTGACTTGGCGCCTTTTGATAAGGAACCTGAGATTACGGGTTATAAGAGTTGTTTGGAGGATGATCAGACGCTTTCTGTGGAAGTGGAGCGCGATCAGGGCGTGAATGAGTTGTTTGAACAGCTCACGAAACAAGGGATACAGGTTCTTTCGATGCGGAATAAATCGAATCGATTGGAAGAACTATTTTTGAAAATCACAGACGAGACACATCAAGCGGAGGGGAAACATGTTTAATCTTTATTTTACAGCTTTAAAAAGTTTAGCGGCTAAAGAAACGAATCGCTATATGCGGATTTGGATTCAAACCTTAGTGCCACCAGTGATTACGACATCATTGTATTTTGTTATTTTTGGAAATCTGATTGGCGGGCGAATTGGGCAGGTCGGCGGATTTTCTTATATGGAATTTATTGTACCCGGACTTATTATGATGTCTGTTATTACCAGCTCTTATTCCAATGTATCGTCCTCGTTCTTTTCGCAGAAGTTCCAGAAAAATATTGAGGAGTTATTAATCGCGCCGGTGCCGACACACGTGATTATTTGGGGCTTTGTCCTCGGCGGAATCGGCAGAAGTATCCTCGTTGGGGCGCTTGTCACAATGGTTTCGCTGTTCTTTGTGCCGCTACATGTACATTCATGGCTACTGGTTATCATTACGCTGCTCATGACGGCGATTTTATTCTCGTTAGCGGGACTATTAAACGGGATCTTCGCGCAGTCTTTTGATGATGTGTCGATTATACCGACGTTCGTTTTGCAGCCATTGACGTATCTTGGTGGCGTATTTTATGCAATCTCGATGCTACCACCATTTTGGCAAGCCGTTTCAAAAGTCAATCCGATTGTGTATATGATTTCAGGATTTCGGTTCGGCTTTCTTGGAAAAACGGATATTTCGGTCTTGTGGTCGATGGCGATTTTGATCCTGTTTATCGTGGTGCTTTATGCGATTTGCTGGTATCTGATTGATAGAGGTCGTGGATTGAGAAGTTAATTATTAAAAAAGGACTGTAAACATGATGTCAAATGTTTACAGTCCTTTTTTGTTAGTAAATCAGTGTTACCTCTTTTTCCTTCAAAAATTGTTGCCATTCGTGCGTTGGTTCTTGGTCGGTGATGAGGTAGTCGATTTCTGAGATGTCGACTATTTTGATGAAGGCGTTTTTGTCGAATTTAGAGGAATCAGCTACTAGTATCACTTTGTTAGCGCGCTTTAGCATGTGGTTTTTGATTTCGGCTTCGGGCTCGTTGGAATCTGTGATGCCGTTTTCCATGGAGAGGCCTTTGCAGCTGATGATCGCGTAATCCACGAAATAGCGGCTGATTGTGTTGGCTGCGTCGGAACCGATGAGTGAGTTGGACTTGGTGCGCAGGGTTCCGCCGGTCAGAATGAGGTGTACTTTGAACTTGGCGAGTAGTTCTACTGCCGTGATCGAGTTGGTAATGATGGTGAGATTCTCTTTTTCGCGGACGAGCAGGTTCAGCGCTTCGAAAACGGTGGAACTCGTGTCTGCAATGAGGGAATCGCCGGTCTTGATGAGTGATGTTG
The DNA here is from genome assembly GCF_003856515.1 of Listeria sp. SHR_NRA_18. Taxonomy (NCBI): domain Bacteria; kingdom Bacillati; phylum Bacillota; class Bacilli; order Caryophanales; family Listeriaceae; genus Listeria; species Listeria sp. SHR_NRA_18. The sequence continues at coordinate 241,905 of NZ_QPKR01000002.1, read as the reverse complement.
TTTTTGTTGCGATGTTCTTCTTTTCTTCGACGTTGATGACGTTTCTTGTTGCGTACGGTAAGTCTTCGTTCGTGTGTTGGCTGAGTGTTGCGCCGCCGTAACTGCGGTCCACGATGCCTTCTTTCTCCAACTTGTCTAGGTCGCGCCGAATCGTTTCTTCGGATACATTGAAAATTTTAGCTAGTTGGGATACGTGGACTTTCTTGTTTTTCTTTATTTCTGATAGTATTTTGTCTTTTCGCTCGAAAGCAAGCATTTTCATCACATCCTTGTCTCTTTCATTGTAAACAATGGGACATTTACAAGCAAGTTTTAATTGAAAACCACACAAAAACAACATAAAGCTACAAAATAATAAATAAAAATGTTGACTTAATGACGGATTCGGTGTATTCTTGGTTTATAAAATAAAAGTGTGAAGGAGGAGGAGCTTTTGAAACATGTGGCTGTGGATGTTGGCGCATCGAGTGGGCGTCTGCTTATGGGCGAGCTAGTGAATGGGACGATTGAGCTGACAGAGATTCACCGTTTTAAAAATGGTTTCACGGAAGTTGATGGTCATTGTGTATGGAATATTGATCATATTTTCACAAATATATTGCTTGGCTTGGAGAAATTGAAGAAAACTGGTGTCACACGTTGCACGTTGGGGATTGATACGTGGGCGGTGGACTATTGTTTGGTGGGCGAAGAAAGAAAGCGGTTACACGAGGTGGTTAGTTATCGTGATAAGCGGACGGATTGTGCGATGGATGCGGTTTTGGCGGAGGTGCCGGCTGCGGATATTTATGCGAAAACTGGGATTCAGTTTTTGCAGTTTAATTCGTTGTATCAGTTGTATGTGGAGGATGCGGGATTGAAGGCGCGGACAGATGCGGTCATGATGGTGCCGGATTATTTGGGGTATTTGTTGACTGGTGAGCGTGTGACGGAGGTTACGAATGCTTCTTCTACGCAAATGTTGCATTTACATACGAAACAGTTTGATGTGGATTTGTTGGATTTAGTGGGATTGGATGCTGGGCAGTTTGCGCGGTTTGTGAAGCCGGGTGAGATGTTGGGCAAGATTTCGGCGGAATGGCATGAGCAATATGACTTGCCGGATTGTGATGTGATTGCGGTTGCGACGCATGATACGGCTTCGGCGGTGCTTGGTGCGCCTGGTGTTGGTGATGATTGGGCGTTCTTGTCGAGCGGGACGTGGTCACTTCTTGGAGCGGAGTTGGAGAGTCCGATTAATAGCGCAGAGGCGTTTGCGGCGAATTACACGAATGAGTGGGGCGCGTATGATACGTTTCGCTTCTTGAAAAATATCATGGGGCTGTGGCTCATTCAAGAGGTCGCGCGGATGCAGGATTATGCGTATAGTTATGCAGAACTTGCGGAATTGGCGGCGCGCGAGGAGGCCTTTGAGGTTTTGATTGGGGTGGATGATCATCGCTTTTTGAACCCGACGGACATGATTGCGGAGATTCAGGCGTACTGCATGGAGACCAGGCAGGAGATTCCACGAACACCGGGCAAATTGGCGCGTGTTATTTATGATAGTTTGGCGATTCAGTATGCGATCCAGATTGAGCAGTTGCAGGCGCTGACAGGGCAAGAAATCAGGCATCTTCATATTATTGGTGGCGGCGCTAACATTGCGATTTTGAATCAGTTGACGGCGGATTTGACTGGGATTGCGGTGCATGCGGGGCCAACTGAGGCGACTGGACTGGGGAATTTGGCGGTGCAGTTGATTGCGAGTGGTGAGGCCAAGGACATCACGGCGGTTCGGGAGTTGATTCGCAGGTCGACGCCGATGACGACGTATACGCCGGGTGATGGTGTGAACATGATGGAAATTCGAGCAAAGTACAAAAATATATCTGGGAAACAGGAGGCTTTTTAAATGGGAAACGAGAAATTACAACAGCAGTATGCGTGGGCAAAAGAGGAATATGCGAAGTATGGCGTGAATGTGGATGATGTTTTGAAACGGTTGGCGGATGTGAAAATTTCGATGCATTGTTGGCAAGGGGATGATGTGACGGGGTTTATGAATCCTGATCAGGAGCTGACGGGCGGGATTTCGGTGACGGGGAATTATCCGGGTGCGGCGCATACGCCAGAGCAGTTACGCCAAGATTTGGAGAAGGCTTTCTCGCTGATTCCTGGAAAACATAAGGTGAATCTGCATGCGATGTATGTGGATACGGATGGAAAAGTGGATTTGGATGAGATTGAGCCGGCGCATTATGCGAAATGGGTGGACTGGGCGAAGGAGCAGGGATTGGGTTTGGATTTCAATCCCACATTTTTCTCACATCCTAACTCGGAAGATGGTTTTACGCTGAGTCATCCGGATAAGAAGATTCGTGATTTTTGGATTGAGCATGGGAAACGGGCTAGGAAGGTTGCGGCTTATTTTGGTGAAGAGTTAGGGCAAACTTCGGTCAATAATTTCTGGGTTCCTGATGGTTTCAAGGATAACCCAATTGATCGTTTGGCGCCGCGTAAGCGTTTGATGGAGTCGCTGGATACGATTTTTGCGGAGGAGTTGGACCGGAAATATACGCTGGACGCGGTGGAAAGTAAGCTGTTCGGACTTGGCGCTGAGGCTTATACGGTCGGATCGCACGAGTTTTATATGGGATACGGGATTACGCGGAATAAGTTGATTTGTATGGACGCTGGACATTTCCACCCGACGGAAGTGATTTCGAACAAGTTGTCATCGTTATCTTTGTTTAGTGAGGGAATTCTGTTGCATGTGAGTCGTCCGGTGCGTTGGGATAGCGACCATGTGGTGATTATGGATGATGAATTGCAGGAAATCGGGCGCGAGCTGGTTCGCAATGACTTACTTGGCAAAACGCATATTGGGTTGGATTTCTTTGATGCAACAATTAATCGCGTGGCGGCGTGGGTTATTGGGACGCGAAACACGTTGAAATCGCTTTTAAAAGCAATGCTTGAGCCGACGGAATATCTTCGCAAAATTGAATTGGATGGCGATTATACGACGCGTTTAGCGCTGACAGAGGAATTGAAGGACTTTCCTTTTACAGCGGTTTGGGACTATTATTGCGAGACGCAAAACGTTCCAGTTCGCGAGGCTTGGTTAAAAGAAGTGAAGGATTATGAAGAAAAAGTTTTGGTAAAACGGTCTGAGGAGGCAATTGGAATTGAGTAAAGATGTTGTAGCAGCACCATTTGTACAGGAAATGATGAAGGTAACGGCGAATTTATATCGTCTAGGTTGGGATGAGAGAAATGGCGGGAATATTAGTTATCTGCTGACGGAAGCAGAGGTTGGTGCATTTATTAATCCGAACCAAGTGATTCGCACAATTCCGATGATTTTTGACGCAACCGAGCTTGCGGGGAAATATTTTATCGTGACGGGTTCTGGGAAGTATTTCAAAAATGTGATTGATGCGCCGGATGTGAATCTTGGTATTATACGTGTTGCCGAGACGGGTGATAGTGTTGAGTTACTTTGGGGCTTAACGGATGGCGGTGTGCCAACGAGTGAGCTGCCGGCACATTTTATGAGCCACATTGAACGCCTGAAAATTGATCCGGAGCACCGTATTATTATGCATAATCATGCGACGAATATTATCGCGATGACATTTACGCATTCGCTTGAGGAACGTGATTTCACGCGAACTTTATGGCAAATGTGCACGGAATGTATCGTAGTTTTCCCAGAAGGTGTTGGGATTTTGCCGTGGATGGTGCCTGGGACGGACGCGATTGGGATGGCTACGGCTGCGAAAATGCGCGAATTCCGATTGGTTATTTGGCCACATCACGGGATTTTCGGAGCGGGAAGCACGATGGACGAAGTGTTTGGCTTGATTGAAACGGCTGAAAAAGCTGCGGAAGTTTATACGTTGGTTCAAGCGCAAGGCGGCGCGCGACAAACGATTACGGACCAACAATTACAAGATTTAGCGGATGCATTTGGTGTGACTGCGAAATCGGGATATTTACAAATAGGCGTTAAGTAAATTTTACAGGTCTGGGGCATAATCTAGATAAATCGGCGACAAGCGCTCGTATTACATTAATTTGGCGGACTTCCGGTTCTCACATACTCAAGTATGCTCCGCTTCCGGATTCCACCAAATTAATGTAATACAAACGCTTTCACTCGATTTGTGTAAGGCGTAATTTACTTCTTACCCCTAAATATGGGTCAAGAGGAACTGTCTTGCTTTGAGTTATACCTCAGTCTCTAATATAGGAGGAGTCGCAACATGGAAAGAATCGCATCGATTATGTACTTAAAAGATGGTTTTTCGGAGGAATATAAGGCGAGACACGATGATTTATGGCCGGAAATGGAGCAAGCCTTGAAGGAACACGGCGCACAGAACTATTCGATTTTTCTGGATGATAATACACACGTTTTGTTCGCGTACTTAGAAGTGGAAAATAGAGAAAAATACGACAAAATTGCAGAGACTGAAATTTGCAAAAAATGGTGGGCGTATATGGAGCCATTGATGGAAACGAATGAGGATAACAGCCCAGTTTCGAAAAATCTAACATCTGTTTTTTATCTCGCGTAACATAAAAAAGGAGGAAAAAGTATGGCGAATGCAGGTAAAGGAAGTTTAAAAGCCACTCTAACTGTGTCGATGTCCAATTTTTTGGAGGCTGGATCGATCGTTGCGGCGGCCGGGGGACTGACATTGTGGGTGAATTATTTGAATCTATCGGATGCGTCTGTTGGCTTGCTCGGCGCGGTTAGTGCGAATGGTTTCGGATCGGCGGTCGGTGCCTTTATTGGTGGAGCTTTGGTTGATAAATATGGGCGGAAATTCATCTATAAATATGACTTAATTGTGTATATGATTGGTGTTCTTTTGATAGCGCTATCAATGAATTTCGGCATGCTATTGACGGGGTACATCATCACGGGGATAGCGGTCGGGGCAGCGATTCCAGCGGCTTGGACGTATATCGCGGAGGAAGCGCCGGCAAAAGATCGGGCGGCACATGTTGGTTATGGGCAGTTGGCTTGGTCGGTAGGTCCTGCGGTAATGCTGTTCTTGGCGGTATTAATGGCGCCACTTGGCTTGATGGGAAGTCGGATTATCTTTGGAATGTTGTTTGTAATCGCTCTCATCACGTGGGTTTTACAGCAGCAAATCAATGAATCGACTGTTTGGGAAGATCAGAAGAAAGAGGACGCAAAAGCTGAGAATGTGGGTAAAAAAGTCTCGATTAAGGAGTTATTTACGATTAAGGCGAACCGAAAAGCGATTACGCTCGTGCTTGGTATCTACTTTTTCTGGAATTTGGTTGCAGGTGTGATGGGCTATTTCATGCCGTATATTTATCAGGTTGTTGGCGGTTTGACGTCGGCGCACGCGAACTTGTTACAAGGGACGCTGTGGGTGTTCACGATTCTTTCGACGTACTTTGTCTTTATTAAATTGGGCGATAAGATGAATCGTAAATTGTTGTTCGGAATCGGTGCTGTGATGGGAATTGTGGCATGGATTATCTTGACGTTTGGTTCGATGGGAATGACGGAATTGTTGCTATTCATTATTTTGTGGGGTGTTGCAGCTGGTTTTGGAGCGCAAGCGTTCTACGGATTGTGGGCTGGTGAACTTTTCAAAACGCAATATCGAGCAAAAGTGCAAGGCATGATGTTTGGATTGGTGCGGGTTGGTGTTGGTTTGATTTCGCTAGTCGTGCCGGCGATGATTACCTTCTTAGGATTCAAAGCGGCAGGCGTCGTGATGATTATTTTCCTTGTGATTCACTTGATTATCGGTCTTATTTTGGCGCCGGAAACGCGTGGTAAGACGCTGAAGGAGATCGAGGAAGAGCGGTATGGTCCGGAAGAAAACAGCATGATCGAGGAGGAACAATTAGATGGTTAACAGAATGATTTTGAATCAAACTTCTTATTTTGGCGCGGGTTCGATAGGGAAAATCACGGATGAGGTCAGAAAATCGGCTTTTCAAAAAGCGTTTATCGTGACGGATAAGGCTTTGGTGGAGCACGGAATCGCGCAAAAAGTGACGGCGTTATTGGACGCGGAACAGCTTCCATACGAGGTTTTTGATGGCTCGATTCCCAATCCGACGATCGCGGTTGTGAAAGCAGGACTCGCCGCGTTCCAACAATCAGGCGCGGATTACATCATCGCGATTGGTGGTGGCTCCCCGATTGATACGGCAAAAGCGATTGGGATTATTGCGACGAATCCGACGTTTAGCGATGTGCGAAGCTTGGAGGGTGAGGCAGATACGACGCAGGCTAGCGTTCCAATTTTTGCAGTGCCAACGACTTCGGGAACGGCGGCGGAAGTGACGATAAATTACGTGATCACGGATGAGGAGCGGCAGCGCAAGTTCGTTTGTGTGGACCCGCATGACATTCCGCTCGTGGCGTTTGTGGACAGCGATATGATGATGTCGATGCCGAAATCTCTTTGTGCTGCAACGGGTATGGACGCTTTGACGCATGCTATCGAAGGCTATATCACGAACGCGGCTTGGGAATTGACCGATATGCTACACTTAAAAGCAATCAAAATCATCGTGGGATCGCTGCGTTCATCGGTGAAAGGTGATGCGGCAGGACGCGAAAAAATGGCATTAGGTCAGTACATCGCAGGAATGGGATTCTCCAATGTTGGTTTAGGTCTCGTGCACGGCATGGCGCATCCGCTCGGGGCTTGGTACGACACGCCTCATGGGGTTGCGAACGCGATTATTTTGCCGACCGTCATGGAATACAATGCGGCGTATACAAGCGAAAAATATCGTGATATCGCCGAGGCCATGGGTGTTGTTGGCACCGAATCGATGTCGCTTGATGAAGCCCGAAAAGCAGCTGTCCGAGCGGTTGCTGAGCTTTCCAAAGATGTCGGAATTCCGAGTTCACTGAGCGAGGTCGGCGTCAAAGAGCAAGATTTAGAAGCGCTCGCCAAAGATGCCCTGGCTGACGTGTGTACTGGCGGGAATCCGCGGACGACGAATGCCGAAGAAATCCTAACTTTATATAAGAAACTACTTTATTAACAAAAATTTCACATTTTCATCTTAAAAAATTCATGACTGTCCTGTAACATAGGTTTTGTAGACAACAACAATTACTTTTTAACTCCCTTTTAGAGTAGTTGCATTGTTTCTCACCTTTTTTCATACCTCTCTTAGAAAGACATCGGCCCCAACTAACTGGGCGTCGGTGTTTTTTGCATGGTACAGGTATTGTGCTAAACTAGAGATATGGAGGTGCGGTATATGTTGCAAAATGGAGACACTATTGGCCTGGTTGGTTGTTCTAACGGGCGGGAGCAAGAGCGAGAAAAGGATATTAAACGTGTCGAGGAGCTACTTTCTAAGCATTTCGGTATTGGCGTAGTTCGCGCGACAACGATTTTTGAAACGGAAAGCAGGATGCCGAAACAACGCGCAGAATCGCTCTTAAACATGTATCAAAATCCCGAAATAAAGGCTATATTTGATATTTCGGGCGGTGATTTAGCGAATGAAATCCTGCCATATCTTGATTTTGAGGCAATCAAGATAGCGAATAAACCTTTCATTGGTTACAGCGATTTAACGGTTATTTTGAATGCTATTTATGCGAAAACAGGTGTGTCGGGTTATAACTACCAACTGTTGCATTTAGCAGGAAATGAATCGGAATTACAGTTGCGGCAGTTTGAGAATACCTTTTTAAAGGGGGAAAAAACAGTAATTCCGTATGAAACGATAGTAGAAAGCGCTAAAATGACAGGCCAGGTAATTGGTGGGAACATTCGGTGTTTATTGAAGTTGGCGGGAACGGAATATCTTCCTGATCCGACTGGGAAAATTATTTTGCTTGAGGCGATGAGCGGGGATCGTAGCAAAATCGCGACATTTTTTGCTCAGCTTGATCAAATTGGCTATTTAAAAGAGGCGAACGGCGTTATTTTAGGAACTTTTTCAGAGATGGAGAAATTGGAGCAACAAAAAGAGGTAGATGAAATGGCGCGTGAATACATGCAACGATATCGTAAATTCCTGATAAAAACCTCGATTGTGGGGCATAATGAAGACGCGCAACCATTCCCGCTTGGCGAAAAACTTGAATTCTAATAAAATTCTCATGGAATCCCCGCAAAACTTTCATCGACGCCCTGTATTATAGAGAATGTAAACAAGGACAGCAATTAGGTTTCCCCCCTTTTTCCTAATTGCGATATTCCTTAACAAACTCTCTTTTTGACCAGCTTCCCCGGCTGGTTTTTTTGTGCCTATTTGGAAGTAGTCAAAGCGGTTAGGAGTATGAGATAATGGGGTTTGGGAGGGATTTCGATGGAGATTGATAATAAAGTGTACGCGACGAATCGGGATGAATGGAGATCGTGGTTGGAAGCGAATGGCGAGACACAGAAGTATTGTTGGCTTGTTTTGCCGCGGAAACAGAGTGATTTTACATATATTGATGCTGTGGAGGAGGCTTTGTGCTTCGGTTGGATAGATAGTACGAAAAAAGGACTGGATGAAAAGCATATCGGGCAGCGGTTTTCGCATCGGGTGCCAAAGAGTAATTGGACGGAATTAAACAAAGAACGGGCGCGCCGAATGAGGAAACTGGGATTGATGACGCCCCAGGGAGAGCGGGTTTTGCCGAATCTGGACGCGGAATTTGAAATATTTGAAGACATTTTAGAGGCGATAGAACAGGACGCCATTTTGAAAGAAAATTTTGCGAAACTTCCGGATTTATATGTTCGAATCAAGCTGGACAATATCCAATCGGTTTTTAAGGACCGTGCGCTGTTTGACAAGAGATTGGCGACATTTTTGGAAAAAACACGAAAAGGCGAATTGTACGGCAAATGGCATGATGACAGCAGATTAACGGATTATTAGTGGAGGGAGCGGAAATAGGATGGCGTTAGAGATCAGTATAGTTAATAAATCGCAGAACAAGTTGACGCAAAAAGCTTTTATCTACATAGATGGCCAGCAGAAAACGACGAATATCAAGCAATTGGAGCCGGGTGAGGAATGCCAGATTGAGATTCCGACAACAGAGAAAGACGTAACCAGCGATATCATGCTTTCCTATTTAAACACAGATAGCGCGATTATTATCACAAAAATGGGCGAAGTGACCAGCCAGGCTCAAAACATGCTGCTAGACATCACAGATATAGCGCCAGAAGGAACAATTAGATACCAGTTTTCATAAAAAATGAAAGTTTCATGGAATTCTCATAAAAATCCCCGCAAACTTTCATCGAAGCCCTGTATTATAGAGAATGTAAACAAGGACAGCAATTAGTTTTCCCCCCCTTTTTCTAATTGCCGCTAGTCCTTTAAACTCCTTTTTTGAACCAGCTCCCCCGGCTGGTTCTTTTTGTTGGTGCTGTTACGACCAAAAGGAGTTACAGCACCAATATAAGGGTGAGCGTAGCGAACAGTTAATCCATGCACTGAACAAAGTGAGGCACAGCCCCAACATAAGCGCGAACAAAGTGAACAGTTAATCCATTCCCCCAAGTTTCCCATCCCGAATCCCCTTCAACCGCTCCTCCAAACGCACCCAATCACCCTGCGTCGGCGGAAAATTCCAAATGAAAACACGATCAGAATTCCCTGAAACAGTCGTGGTCTCCGATATCATGAGGTCAACTATTTTCGGAATATCCTGCGTACTGATTTCGATATTCAAATCTAGTTTGCGAAGGATTTGCGACTTTAATTTATTTAAAATAGCGTTATCCTGACTCGTAAACAAAGCAACTTGCAATCGCGGTTCATACTTTTTCATTGCGAACCGTTCTACAATCAGAACCATGTACTTATAGCAAAAATAAATAGGTGGCGCCGAAACGTGCTTCAAACGCTTAGGATCAAATAAATGCACCGTTATCTTATCTAAAACCATCCATAATCCAGGATTTTCAGCTTTGAAATAGTCAGCCTGTGCGCGCACATCTTGGTATATATACAAGTACGGAAGCGATAATCCATAAAAGTTAGCATTGATAAAATCGAGCCATAAATGATCGTTATCTTCTATTATAATATCTGGGTAGCATTTGGTAAATTCCTCAAAAAAGGATGCAGCAATTTTATAAGGTAGTGTTTGCTGTTGTCTGTGCCACGCAATGAGTCCAGTTGCAGTGGAATCACGAGCTTTAGGGTACATCAAATTACTAATAGCAATCGTTAAGTATTTTTCCTCCAGATCTTTGTGCTGTGCAGGTACATCGTTTATTAAAGATTCTCCATAGTCTCTAATAAATTGCGTCACTTGGGGAGGCACGCAATCCTGCAATATCATCTCCTCTACATAACGTTTTTGAGCATGCCTCATGTATTTTACTGCCAGACGATAAAGCAGCTGTTCTTTCTCAATCGCGTTCACGTAAACATCCACTTTACGCAAAAATTCATCGAGTTCGTATACCAAAACTTCTCTGGATATGGAGCGAAATGGCCATGTTCTCCCTTTATATACAAGCCAATATAGGTGATAGTAACATTCTCTCACCCAAATCTCAGGCCCAGTAATGCGTAGGGGGTTTGTTTGGATGCCCAAATGGCTTTTGTGAAGGATGTTTTGTAAGCGTTTTAATTTTAGGTAGAAGGTACTTTTCGTAATAAAATGTTGCTCATAAAATTGTCGTGCTCGTAAATGTGGATAATTAAACGTGCTGTCCAACAAAAGATACGCGACAGAAGAAGTCATATATTTTTCAATAATTGCATCTACAGGCAGGTCATCGTTTTTTTTCAGATAAGCACCGATCCCTTTTTTGATAATTAATTGGGTACCAGGGGCGTTTTTAGCCAAGTATAATGCAATATCATCGAGTGCTTTGTAAACTGCATCTAGGTTGTAATTTAAAATATGAGATATCTCAGAGATTGGCCAGTATTTTTTCTCTGTCCCTATCAACCGTATAATTTCGAATTCTCGTATTTCCTTCTCATCCAAAAAATACATGTCATTTCCCCTTTCTGGCATTGTTAATCGTATTTAATAATACCCTTTTATACTATTTTTATGCTAATTAGCGATATGTTAAGAGATAGTCACAAATTCTTTAGATTCTGATAGCGATAATTGTATAAACTTATGAAACGGATAAAAATAGCCGTGATAAGCTGAGTATGTATCCTATTTCAAAATTAGGTGGAAGCGGGATGCTAGTTTTACTTTTTAATAAGAAAAGGAGGGTTATTTCTATGATTACATAAAAAAGAGCACTAAATGTACTTTTTAAGAAAAATATACATCTGGAGGAACATATTGATATGACTTGAGTCTGCTGTATTTGTCCTATTGGCGCGAAAAGAAACCTATTTTTTAGGAAATAATTCGAAAGTAAAGTATTATACTATGAATGTACTTAAGAAACAGCATACTTTTAAAACGTTCAAACCTAATGTACTCAGGATTTCCTAGGTTAAAAAAACGTCATATGACACAAAATATTCACAGTTAGCCTGACTAGTTGCAACTCTGTTGTGAAATCTAAAACAAGAAGATGATACACTTAGTAACAGTAACAAATTTAGCTTTACAGAGCCGTTTGTACAGAAAGGAATAGGCAGACAAGGTGAAAAGACATAAAAGATTCACAATTCTTCTGGAAATCTGCACCATAGTTGAAACTTAGAAAACGGGAACATGTTAAATTTATAAATGTAATCTTTCGCAACTATTCAAGATGTTAGAAAGGAGAAATCATAATTGGTGTATATTTCAAGTGATACGAGTTTAGACGGGATTATTAAAGAATTACAAACAAATGCGTATGGCGATAATTTAGTACAAGAAGTTACATTTGATAAAGGGCAACAAATTATTGCGCCAGGGAAGCCGAACAATGCACTATACATTATTACATCTGGGATTTCCATCACGACCCAGACGATGAAAGATTCGCTAAAGCCAGTCATATCCTTTCTAACGGATGGGGATATCATCGGGCTGGAATCGTTTTTCAGGAAAAATGAGAGTGTGGTAATGACGCAAGCAACAACATTAACAGAGTTACGAGCAACGAGAATCGACATGGATTATTTAATGAACTATTTAGCGAATCGACCGTCATTCATGGAACACTTTGCGAACCTAATGACAGAGCAATTGTACAATCTATACGAGCGTTACATGCAACTGATGCTAGGTCGAGAAGAACGATTCGTTAACTCGCTTTACGATATTGCAAACAAACTAGGAACCGCAGTAGAGGAAGGCATTCAAATCCCATCTGTTATCAATACGAAGCTTATCGGGGCGTATTGCAACGTGGATCGAAACTTCATACCAAAGCAGCTAAAGAAAATGATAGAAGAAGACCAGATTAATGTGGATCATAAAAATATTACTATCAAAAACGTATCCACAAGTCGGAATATTCAGTTATAAAAATTCTGAATGTAAGGAGGTGTTTATCATGTGAACCCATAATCGTTCGATGGTAGGCAGACATTTTACAAAAAAAAAGAAACATAAGAAGGAGAAACATAAACATGAAATTAGAACAAAAGGGACCTATTAACGTCTTATCTATGAAAACCGTTAAAAAAGCGGCTAAAACATTATTAATCGCGACAGTGGTTGCAAGTCAAGTATTTACAGTACTACCAACAGGCTCACATGCTGCAGAAGCAGCTGGAAGCACAACAACAGGAACAGAGGCTCCAAGTGCAGCAGTCGTAGCACAAAAATACGCTCCACTAGGCGCAACTTTAGCACTGGATGGCGGAGTTACAGAGAAAAGACAACAAGTTTCAACATTTGCTGAATTTAAAGCAGCAGCAGAATCAACAACTGTAAACGTAATTGAAATCACTGGGGATTTTCAATTAGCAAGTAATGTAACAGTTAACAGCAACATGCGTATTGAAGGTAATGGACATACGATTAGTGCAGCATCTTACCAAGTAATCATGAAATCTAATTCGATTGTTGATTTAGAAGACGTAATCATGACAAACGTTGGAACGAAAGCAATTTTCACAGGTTATACATCTTCAGCAGCACCAACAGTAAACATCATTGATAACGTTCAAATTCGCGGTATGATCATGGGTGGATCTGGTAAACTTTCACTATCTATCGCTGGAACAAATAACCGTTTAGTAAATGCTGAGCGTCAAGGTATGGATGTTGATAGCCTAGAAATCGCTGACAACACACAAATCGATCAACTAGAAGCATTGGAAACAGCGGTTAAAGTTCGTTCATCAGGTTCTGTAAACATTGGTGACAACGCGAAAATCAACATGATGTCAAACAAAGGCTATGCATTTGACGTATCAAACAGCGCACTTGTAGTCGGCGAAAATACAGTTATTAACTCCGCATCTAAATACGGGACGCTAAAAGCTGCTACATTAGTTGTAAAAAATGGCGCAGACTTAACGCTAGCTTCAGGTGATGTTGGTAACGGTATTTACGTATCAGGTAACATTACAATCGGCGACAGCGTAAAAATCAAAGCAACTGGTACTGGTACAGCAATCTATGCATACAACACAGGCGCTTCTATTGTTGTAGGTAAAGACGCAGATATCGACGTAGTTAGTGATAACGGCAGTGGTATCTACGGTAACGCAACAATCACGTTTGGCGATCGTTCTTCTCTTAAACTAAGAACACATGATAGAGGTATTTATTCAGCTGGAGCAGCAACAATTCGCTTCGGTTCAGTATCTAACCAAAATCCACAACCAGAAGATCGCGTGAAAATTGATATCGACTCAGGCGTTAGTTACGGAATTTACTCTGGCGGACCAGTTATCTTTGGTGACAACACAGAAATAGCTATTAAAGCTAAAAGTGACGCAATCTACGCATCAGGTAATTCACGTGTTGATTTCGGTGCCAATACAGCGTCAAACATCACTTCTTCAAGTGGCGACGGCGTTAATGCAGGCGGAATCAAGTTTGGCGACAATTCTACAGCCTACATTAAAGCATACACAAACGGTCTTGAAACTACCAACACAAGCGGTGAAGGTATTTCTACAGGCAAAAACGTAAACATGACAATCATTTCTCCAAACCATGACGGTATCTACACATATAAAGATACAACGTTTGGCGATAACAACACACTTTCAATCACGGCATTGAACAGCCATGCTATCCATACTTTCTACGGTGGTTCAGTTAAATTAGGCGTAGATTCTAGTCTATATCTAAATGCCCAAACTGGTATGATTCAAGAAGGTAGCGCGGCAGCAACATTCAATGTAGGAAACAACACACTTGTTAAAATCGAGTCTTCTGATTACGGTATCAACACATCAGGATCCATCACTTTTGCAGAAAACGCGAAAGCTAACATCCGTGCAGCATCTGGACAAGGAAACTACCCAGCAATCAAAGCTAACGGTATTGTTACATTCAACAAAAATACAATGGCTTACGTAGAAACACTTTCAAATACATCAACAACTGTATTTGATCTAAGTGGCGCGCAAAGCTCGAAATTAGTTCTTAATGCACCAAAATATATCGATTTCCGTCAAAACAACAGAGCGGTAGCAGGACACATCGTTCGCGGTTACGGTAACGACAATGCATCTTACGTTTCTCGCGTAGAAATGAACAACATGGCTAAAGTTTACGCTTGGGAACATGCGGCAGACTGGTCTAAAGCAACAGGAAGCGAATGGACAAGCGTTGATGATGCTAGAATCCCATTAACTTACAAAGTTGGAAGCGCGTATACAAGCTATTACAGTGGTGTAGCAACTGGTCAAAACATCGAAGGATTCAGCCTTTTTGATTACTCACGTGTATCAACAGAAGGTTCAAGCATCGTAGAACGTCCAGTAGTATCTCCAATTTTTGAAGGTGCAACAACTGTTTCAGGAACTGGTACAGCTGGTGACGAAATCATTGTAACATTCCCTGATGGCAAAACTGCTAAAGCAAAAGTTGACGCTGATGGTAAATGGACAGTTGACGTACCAGCAGGAACAAATTTAGTAAAAGATCAAAGCGTTCTAACTTACCAAACAAACGGTGTTAACGATAGTGCACGCGTAACAACAAAAGTACAAAAAGACACTACGGTTCCAGCTCCACCAACAGTTGATTCTATCAAAGCAGGCGATACAACAATCAGCGGTAAAGCTGTTCCAAACAACACTGTAACAGTAAAACTTCCAGACGGAACAACAGCAACAGGTACAGCAAATGATAAAGGTGAGTTCGCAATAACAATTCCAGCTCAAAAAGCAGATGCAGCTATTGATGTAACACAAGCAGGTAAAAATGGTCTACCAAGTGATCCAGCATCCGTTGTAGTTAAATCTAACGAAAAACCAGTGATTACAGCAAGCGACAAAACAATCAAAATTGGCGACACGTTCAACGCATTAACAGGCGTAACAGCAACTGACAAAGAAGATGGTAGCTTAACAGCAGACATTAAAGTCGTAACAAACACAGTAGACACAACAAAAGCAGGCGTCTACTCCGTTGAGTATTCCGTAACAGACTCAGATAAAAACACAACAACAAAAACAATCAAAGTAACAGTTAACACGAACGAAAAACCAGTTATTACAGCGACTGATAAAACAATCAATGTAGGCGACACGTTCGACGCGTTAACAGATGTAACAGCGACTGACAAAGAAGATGGTAACTTAACAGCGGACATCAAAGTCGTAACAAACACAGTAGATACAACAAAAGCAGGAACATACACTGTGGAATACAGCGTAACAGACTCAGATAAGAACACAACAACAAAAACAATCACAGTTACCGTTGTTTCCGTAACAGCAGGAACAATTACAGCTAACCCATTTGTTATCGGTACAGATTCTTATGTAAAAGGTAACCTTACTGGCGACGTTACAAAAGCGTATCTAATTGTTGACGGTAAAACTTACGCAACAATCAATGTGACAGGTTCCACTTACCAATACTATGCATCAGACAAAATCAAAGACCCAGCAAGCAAAGTTTACATCGTTGGTCTAGATTCAACTGGTAAAGAACTACAAAGAACAGAAGTTGCCGTTTCTAAGAAGAAAGTCGGAACAATTACAGCTGACCCATTCACAATCGGAACAGACAACTATGTTAAAGGCGCTCTAACAGGCGATGTAGTAAAAGCAGCACTTGAAGTAAATGGTAAACAATTAACTACTATTACTGTATCAGGAACTAGCTACCAATACTACGCAAAAAGCAACATC
This sequence comes from Listeria sp. SHR_NRA_18, assembly GCF_003856515.1. Lineage (NCBI taxonomy): Bacteria > Bacillati > Bacillota > Bacilli > Caryophanales > Listeriaceae > Listeria > Listeria sp. SHR_NRA_18. The sequence goes on along the minus strand of NZ_QPKR01000002.1, from coordinate 225,708 downwards.
ACGCAACCAACAGACCAAGTTTTCATCATCGGTCTTGACGCAGCAGGTAACGTACTACAAAGAACACCTGTAACAGTTAAATCTGCAAAAGTAACAGCAGGAACAGTTACACCAGCTAAATTCGTACTTGGAACAGACACATATGTAAAAGGAACATTCACAGGCGATGTAGCAAAAGTTAGCATCACAGTGAACGGAACAGTATCACAAACAATCAATACACCAACTTCACCATTCCAATACTATGCAAAAGCACTTATCAAAAATGTTACAGACATCGTAACCGTAACAGCATACGATGCAACTGGTAAAGTATTAGATACAAAACCAGTAACAGTAACAAAAGATCAAGGCGATGCAGGAGCAGTTATTGCTAATAGCTATAAACTAGGTAAAGACAGCTATGTAACAGGAACGTACACTGGTGATGTCGTGAAGGTTTCTCTAGAAGTTAACGGAACAGAATTACAAAAAATCAATCCAACTGGCGGAACAATCAAGTATTACGCAAAAACTCAAATCACGTCTGCAACAGATGTTGTAAAACTAAACGGTTATAACTCAGCAGGTGTGCTAGTAAGTTCTAAAACAGTTGCTATCACAACAACAGATGGTACTATCACAGCTAACCCGTTCGTTATCACAGAAGATGACTACGTAACTGGTAAAGTAACAGGTGATGTTTCTAAAGTATCAATCACAGTAAATGATGTAGAACAATCGTTAATTCCAGCAGTAGCAGGAGATTATAAATACTACGCTAAATCATTAATCACAGACCCAACAGATGTTGTAATAGCAACTTTGTATGATGCAACTGGCGCGGTATTAAGCACAGCAACAGTAGCAGTTAGCAAACCAGCTGACGTTGTAACAAAAGGAACAGTAACACCAACAGCTTTCAAAATTGGTACAAATAACTATGTAGATGGGACATATACTGGTGATGTAGCGAAAGTAGAACTAGAAGTAAACGGCACAAAATACAGCCAAATTCCAGCTTCTAACGGCACAATCCACTATTACGCAGCATCTCTAATCAAAAATGCAGCAGACGAAGTAAAAGTAAACGTATATGATTCAGCAGCAAAATTATTAGACAGCAAAACAGTAACAATCAACGCAGCAACAGGAACTATCGAAGCTAAAGATGTAAAAGTTGGCGATAGCTATCTAACTGGTACAGCAACAGGCGATGTAACAAAATTAGCACTAAGCGTGAACGATGTTGTTCAATCAAGTGTTGCATTTATCCAAGCAGATGGTACGTACAAATACTACATCAAAGCACTAAACCTAAAACCAACAGATGATGTAAAAGTAATCGGACTGGATGCAAAAGGCGGTCAAATAGCTACAAACACAGTTACAATCGCAAACTAATAAAGTAGAGACAAAAATTATAAAGGGGAATAGCACTATTCCCCTTTAGTTATTAAAAGAATGAGGTGTACTAGACAGATGAAAAAAGGTATAATCGCAGCCGCAGCAGTATGCATGCTTGTATTCGTAGGCGCATGTGGGAATGATTCGACAACAAAAGATACAGATAAAAAAGCAGAAACAGCTGTTACAGAACACGTAACAAAAACCGTTAACAACATCGATATGAAAATCGGTACAATCAAGACAACAGAAAGCACAACTAAAAACAAAAATATGGTCAGCATCGACATGTCTTTCCTCAACAATGATAGCTCAGATGTAGGCGTCGGCGCAGCTGATTTCAAAATAAAATCAGACGGAAAAACATATGAAGTTTACCCACAAGGTAATAATTTTGGCGATATGTTCAAACCGAATGCCAAATTAGAAGGAAAAGCGTATTTCGAATTACCAACGAGCGTCAAAAAAGGCACACTCGTATACGCACCAATGGACAAAGAGCAAGCTAGCTGGTCGATTGTGATTCCAGCTGCCAAATAAGAAAATAAACTAAAACAGAACCGGAAGGGTGTAACAATTGAAATTAGTCGTTATGGGATTAGGATATATCGGACTTCCAACAGCCATTATGTTTGCCAACCACGAGCAAGATGTATTAGGTATTGATATCAATGAAAAAGTCATTCAAGAATTAAATGCAGGCAAGATTCATATTGAAGAGCCAGGATTGCAAGCAGAACTCGATCGAGCGATTCAAAATAATCGATTCCGCGCGGGTCTGGATGTAGAAGCAGCAGACGCTTTTATCGTATCCGTTCCAACTCCGAATAAAGAAGATGAGCTAAAATCATGTGATCTAAAATATGTGATCGCAGCTGTAAATAACATTTTACCCGTGTTACGAAAAGGTAATACGATCATCATAGAATCTACTATTGCCCCACGATCTACGGAAGATCATATTTTGCCACTAGTTGAGAGTACTGGATTAATCGTTGGACAAGATGTATTCCTCGTACATTGCCCAGAACGCGTGTTACCCGGTCAAATTATCCACGAACTAATCTACAATAATCGTATTATCGGAGGCGTCACTCCCGCGTGTACCCAAGCCGGGAAAGCAATTTACAGCGTCTTTGTCAAAGGTGAATTAATCGAATCAGCCGCGTCTACTGCCGAAATGTCGAAGCTTATGGAGAACACGTATCGTGATGTGAATATAGCGCTGGCAAACGAACTTGTGCATATTTCCGCTAAGTTAGGCATTAACGCGTTAGATGTCATTGAAATGGCGAACAAGCATCCTCGTGTGAATCTACATTTACCAGGGCCAGGCGTTGGTGGACATTGCCTAGCGGTTGATCCGTACTTTATCGCAGCCGCAGCACCAGAACAATCTTACTTGATTCAGCGTGCGCGTCACATCAACTCGACGATGCCAGCTTTTATTGTAGAAAATACGATGGCGATTATGAAAAAAATCCAAGGTAAAAAAATCGCGGTATTCGGTCTGACGTATAAAGGTGACATTGATGATATCCGTGAAAGCCCGGCGCTTGAAATTTACCATGAGTTGAAAAGACAGCAAGAATATGACGTTGTCGCGTATGATCCACATGTCGAAGCAGATTTTGTCGAGCACGATATGCAAGTAGCTACGGCGGATGCTGATCTTGTTTTGATACTGGTAGATCATTCGGAATTCCGTTCGTTAACGAGTCAAGATTTTGCCAATATGCATGAAATGGTTATTTTAGATACGAAGAAAATTGCAACGGAGTGTGGAGATATGGAGCATTACTTCCACCTTGGTACGCTTTCGGAAATCAGTCAGTTAGAAAAAGTAGGCGTAACAGCATAAAGCCATAGCATGTGATCAAAAATAGAAATGTGGATGATGAATGAAAAAGATACTATTAATATCACAAAATTTCTATCCCGAGATCGGTAGCGCGGCGAATCGAATGAAGCAATTGTTTCGTTTATTTCGCCAAGACTACGATACGACCTTGTTCACAACAGAACCGCAATACCCGAACCGCGATATGTACGAACAGGAAAAGTTTTGGGACGCTGATCTCGAGGATGCCAACATTGTTCGGGTGAAAACGAGAACGAGCAAATATGAAGCAAACATGATATTACGATTTCTTCTCTATTTGGAAACACTGTGCCGATTCATCTGGAAAATCCTAACGGAAAAGCAATCCTTTGATGTCGTCTATGTGTCGAGTCCGCCGATTTCTATTGCACTTGCTGGGCTCATTGCCAAACGAAAAATGAAAGCCAAGCTGATTGTTGATATTCGCGATTTGTGGCCAGAAACGTTGAAGGGTGTCGGCAAATTCACATCCCCCATTTTTCTACACATCGCATATCGATTGGAGAAGCGGATTTACAAAAAAGCAGATGAAATCATTGTGAATAGCGAACGGTTTGCGACGTATATGATTGAGCAAGGTGTGGATCCAGCCAAAATCACCTTTGTGCCCAATTCGCTCACGCAAGAAGAATTTGATTTAGGTGCTAAAAAAAGGCCACTCATCAATGAACCATTGACGGTCATATACACTGGAAACATCGGTTTAGCACAAGAGTTGGCAAGCTTCATTCGGATGGCAGACTATTTTCAAGATAATCCGCACGTACGCTTTAAGATGATTGGTTACGGCGCGAACTATCAAAAATTAGTCGATTCGGTGAAAGAAAAGGACCTGAAAAATGTCAACGTTAGCCCGCCAGATACACGAGCGAATGTCCTTCATGAGCTGGCCCAAGCGGATGTAGCTTTCGTAAGTTTAGTTCCGCATCCGGTTTTTGAAACAGTGATTCCTGGTAAAATAGTGGATTACATGGGCATTGGGTTACCGATTATTGGCATGGTTTCTGGTTATAGTAAAGACGTGATCAATGCTTCTGAGACAGGCTTTATTTTTGGCCATGATAAGGAACAAGAAATGTACCGCGGCTTGTGTCATTTGATTCAAGACCACGATTTGCGAAAGAGACTGCATCAGAATGGGTTAGCTTTCGCGAAAGAGAACTACAATTGGCAAGAAAACTTCAAACGTATTGAAAAAATCATTGCAAAAAATTGAATGAGGGATGAACGTATGTCAAAGAAAGTTGCCGTTTTTGTTTGGAACCATTTTACGAATGATGCACGCGTATTACGAGAATGTATGGCGTTGCAGGAAGCTGGTTATTTGGTTGATTTGATTGCGATTCATGATTTGAAACAGCCCGATTTACCGTATTTTGAACAACGGACAACGCGTTTTTCCGTTCGACGTGTCAGGGCAGACCAAGCTAAATGGGCAGATTTTCTTTTGAATGGTATTGGTCGCATCAAGCAAAACAAGATGCTTCTTCTGGCGTTTAGTATGTTATTCCTTCTTCTCCTCCTGTTTTTTCCTCTTATCATGCTGGTTATAGGCGCGATGATAGCAATTTATCCTCTCCCAAAAGTACAAACGCTAATCCGTCGTAGCATGATTTTCAGCCGTATGGTTGCTTACGGCTTACGAAACAAATACGATGTTTACCACGCGAATGATTTGAACACGTTACCCCAAGCCATTCTTTGTGCGAAGTTATTTCATCGTGAAAAATTGATTTATGATTCGCATGAAATTCAGACGAGTCGAACGGGCTACAACAACCCAATGTATGGCATCTGCGAACGGTTTTTCCTTCGATTTACAGATGTGTGTATTCACGAAAACCATACACGTGCGGCTTATATTCAGGATAGGTATCACTTTTATCCGAAAGTCGTGCACAATTATCCAACGCGCCAATTTCCCGAGCAAAATAAGGATATCGATTTACATCAAATGCTACAAATTCCAACACAGGAACCGATTTTATTATATCAAGGCGGTGTGCAGGTTGGCCGCGGTTTAGATAAGTTAATACAAGCAGTACCAATGTTCCAAAAGGGTGTCGTCGTCATGATTGGTGATGGGCGCATCAAGGTGGAATTAGAGCAGCAAGTGCGACAGGCTGGTTTGGAGCAGAAAATCCGATTTTTGCCGAAAGTACCTTTGCAAGATTTGCTTCACTATACGAAAAACGCGTACCTAGGTTTCCAGCTTTTAAACAATGTGTGCTTTAATCATTATTCTGCTTCATCGAATAAGTTGTTTGAATACGTGATGAGTGGCGTGCCAGTGATTGGGAGCGATTTTCCGGAAATTAGGCGTATTGTGACGGGTGAAGAGGTTGGCTTAGTCGTCGATTCACATGATCCAAATGCGATTGCGGCGGCGGTCAATGAACTGCTGACAAATCCGGCGTTACGAGAGCGATATAGTCAGAATTGTTACCGAGCGCGTGAAATTTATAATTGGGAACGCGAAAAAGTGCCGTTTTTAAAGATTTATGATGGATTGAAAGGTTGATGTAATCTGCAAGTCCTGAAATGATTCATTTTTCTAACAAATGCTGGGTGGAACGAAAGAGAATTTTATCAAAAGTTGATAGAGGTGTAGGGCGTAATGAAAGGCAAGCAAGTAAAAAAGAAGTACCACAAACAAGCGGAAACAGTGGCGTACGAGTCCCAACTCAAGGTCGCGTTACAGGAAATAGATCAGTTACAAGAACAGCTAGAAGAACGGGTTCACAACGAAATCTCACTACGTGCTGAAACAAAGCGATTAGAGCATGAAAAAGAAATGCACGAAGAAAATGCGGAACAACTCAAGCAAGAAAATGCGAAATGGAAAGTAACCAATCAGGGTTTGCAAGAGAAGAATGAAGCATTAGCCAAGCAACTTAGAAAAGAAGCAGACCTGATAGATCAAATAAAAGCGATACAAAAAGAGTTAAGCGAGTATAAAGTGAAGACGCTGGAAGTATTGTCTAGTCAAAAAGAACCGCTCGAAGAAATTTCTAAAGAACACGAGAATACCGTCAAGAAAATCAAGCAATTAGATAATGAGTTGATAAGGATGAAGAAAGAAGAAAAACTTTTAAAAGAACGGCTGAATAGTTTGCGAGCGCGGCATAATCAAATAATGAATACTAAAATGATGAAATGGACTGGTTTATATTGGAAACTACGCAAAAAATTAAGATGGAAGAAAAAATAAATCACGTACGCGAAACCATTACTAATTTTCAGAATGAGTTAATGTCAGAGCTGCATCCAGTTTTCTTAGCAGAAGAGGCATTGAAGGATTCGGCGCAGTGGTGGTGTATTCAGGACGAGGGTTTGCAGGTTTTTGAAGAAGCTGGTGATTTAGTTTTCCAAAATACGGGAGAACGTGCGAATTATGCCTCCTTCCAAGAAGAAAATGTCGCGTTTACACGATTACCACGCGTTTTTATCGATGTTTTGCCAGAAGAAACGCTTGCTATTCATGTGGAGGCAGAAGTAGAAGCCGGGATGTCAGTCAAAATCGCCGTCGTGGAATATGACGGACAAAAAAAGACGGCTACGACAATGGTGGACGTCAACAAGGAGATGCAGATTACGTTGGGACAAGCAGCAAAGCATATCCGATTAGCGTTGAAAGTAACTGGAAAAGGACTTATACGTATTCAAAAAATGGTGCTGCAACGTGTATTCAGTGCTAAGAAAAGCCAGTTGCCGCAAGTAGTATTGCGAGAACCGTTCCAAAACTTGAAGCAATTAGATGAGCTAAAAGTGGCGTGCATTTTCGATGAATTTACGATGACGAGTTACAAAGAAGAAGTCGAATTAATCACGTTTACACCGGAAAATTGGCAAAGCGTATTGGAGGAAAATCCACCGCATTTCCTATTCGTGGAATCTGCATGGCACGGGAATTTTGGTTCGTGGCAATATAAGGTTGGGCGTTACGCGAATGAAGATCGTCATGAGTTGTTTGAGTTATTGGAATGGTGTCAAGAACGTGGCATCCCAACGGTTTTCTGGAATAAGGAAGATCCGATTCATTTTGATAAATTTATTGATTCGGCGAAGCGTTTTGATTATATTTACACGACGGATGCGAATCGTATTCCGGATTATGTGAAACATGCGAAACATCAGAACGTGTTTGCTTTACCGTTTGCGGCACAACCGAAGCATCATAATCCTGTGCAATTGTTAGAGCCACGCGTGGATGGCGTTTGTTTTGCAGGTTCGTATTACGCGAATCGTCATGAAGAACGGCGCGACGTGATGGACCAGATGCTTGCGATCAGCGAGGAATTCAACTTGGCTATTTATGATCGGAATTATGAACGTCCGGAGCCGGAATTCCGTTTTCCGAAGCAATTTGAGAAAAATGTGAAGGGCAGCTTGGCGTATAGCGAGATTGATAAGGCGTATAAAGGTTATCGTTTCATGTTGAATGTGAATAGTGTTATCCACTCGCCGACGATGTTTTCAAGACGCGTGTTTGAAGGGATGGCTTCGGGAACGCCAATCCTCAGCAGTTATTCGGAGGGCATTGATAAAATTTTCGGGAACCTTGTGATGATTGCGCAGAAACCAGAAGACTTGCGTGCCCAGATGAAGGAAATCGCACAAGACGAGCACTTATACCGCAAAAAGTCTTTAGAAGGTATCCGCGAAATTTTCGGGAAGCATACGTACAAACATCGCTTGCATTTCATGTTGGAAAATATGAATCGACAGGTGCCTGTGCAGGAGAAAGAAGTCACGGTCATTAGTTTCGCAAGCTCCGAACAGGCCTTGAAAAACGTGATTGCGGCGTTTCATAAACAAAGCTATCTGACGAAAAAACTATGCGTCTTCGTTCGTAGTGTCGATGATTTTACAGACTTTAATGCGATTATCAACACGTACCAAAACGAAACGGTATCGATTTTTCTACTGGATTATATGCAAAATTATAAGCAAGTGACGGACTTTATTGGATCGGATTTTATGACGGTTTGGAATCAGAAGCATTTTTATGGGCGGCATTATTTGAAAGATTTAATGCTTGCGTCTGTGTATACCGATGCCGATTTTATTGGAAAAGGAAGCTATTATACGCAAGTTGGGCAACGATGCCAAGACCAGAATACAGAGAAAGAGTATCGTTTTGTGATGAATCTTAAGTCCACACAAGCGATTGTCAGAACGAACTATCCGTTCCGCAAAAATGTGAAGGCGTTATTGATCGATTTGATGCGCGGCATGGATTTATCCCTTTATATGAACCAAGGCGCGAAAATGTTTAGTGCAGACAAGTATAACTTTATTGAAAATGGAACAGAAGTGGGCGAAGAATGGCTTCACCACGTTGAAATTTAGGAGGAAGATAACGCAATGAGCAAATTACGGATTCTTTTGTACGGAGATATTGATTTGAATTTTATGGATGGGTCAGCGGTTTGGTTAACGTCGATAGCACCGGTTTTAAGTCAGAACGCGCATATTCACGTGGATTTACTATTGAAAGCACGGGAGCAAAATGATCGATTGACAACCGCATTAAAAAACAAAGCCAATCTCCGTCTGATTCAGCCGTTTGAAGCCTTTTCGACGATGTCATTTCAAGGTCCGCGTTTGAACGTCGAGGAAGCAGTGAACATTATGTCGAAGCTGCATCTAGAAGAGGCTTATGATCTTGTGATTGTTCGTGGCTTTGATTTAGTGCGGGAAGTCATGAAATATGAAGCGTTTCGCCATATCACGGTGCCGTATTTGACAGATTTCAAGCATGACGAGCGCTCAACGGCACAAGAACAGGCCGATCTAAAAAGTGTCTATGCGCATTTTGATTATCTATTCCTACAAACGAAAGAAACAAAGGAAGCATTGAAAAACTTGATTCACGTCGATGGTGAAAAAATTCGTTTGTTGTACCCAATGGTTCCAGAATCAGCAGCGATTCCGAGTTTTCGAAATAAGCACAATCGGTTGATCTATAGCGGAAAATTCCATGAAGATTGGCATACGGAAGAAATTATTTCTGCTACGAAAAAATTAGCCGCATCAGATACGCGGATTCACACGCAAATTGTGGGCGATAAATTTCAGGAACGGTTGCGCGAAAAAGATAACCAGCTGCGGATTAAAGCGGCTTTTAAAGAAGAAACATCGATTGATTGGGTTGGCGCTGTCTCACGTGAAACATGCCAAGAGCTGATTGAAGAAGCGGATATCGGGATTAGCTGGCGCAGTGCTTCACTTGATAATGATGCGAGTGTAGAGTTGTCGAGTAAGCTGTTGGAATATGGGAGACTCGGCAAACCGTCGTTAGTGAGAAGAACCAAGATGCATGAAGATTTGTTAGGCAAGGATTACCCGCTTTTTGTCGATACAGAAGAAGATTTTATTCAAAAGACACAAGCCGTTTTAAAAGATGAGCGTTTGTATTTGAAAGCTGCCACGATGATGTATGAGGCAAGCCAATATTTCACTTTCCAAGCTGCTTATGCGCGCCTGAAGGACTTCATTTGGTCCTTTGAAAAACGGAAAAAAAGAATCGTATTTGCGGGCCATGATTTGAAATTTGCCAAAATGATTATCGCGCACTTTGAGGCGCATCCAGCTTTCGAGGTGCAAATCGATGAGTGGCAATCGCATGAAAAGCACGACGAGAAGCATAGCTTAGCGTGTGCGAAATGGGCGGATATTGTTTTTTGTGAGTGGGGCTTAGGGAATGCGGTTTGGTATTCGAAGCATAAACAGCCGGATCAGGAATTGATTGTGCGTATGCATTTTCAGGAGAAAGATTTGAAATTTCCGCGCTTGATGGATATCGAGCAGGTTAATAAAATCATCGTGATTACGCCGTATATGCTGGAAGAGTTTCATCGTATTTTTAAAATTCCGCGTCATAAAATGGTGTATATTGATAATTTGCTGGATGCGGAGAAATTCGATTTGCCGAAACAAGACGGGAAAGAGTTCCGATTAGGGATTTGTGGTATTCTCCCAGAGCGCAAACGAGTGGATTTGGCGGTGGATCTTTTTGAGGAATTGTGGAAGCAGGATAAACGCTACCAATTGTCGATTAAGAGTAAGCATCCGAAAGACGTGGCGTGGTTGATGGCGCGTGAGAAGGAACGGGCGTATTATGATGCTGTTTTTGCGCGAATCGAGCAGGCGCCTTGGAAAGATAACGTGATTTTTGAACCGCATGGCGATGACGTGAATGAGTGGATGAGCACGATTGGTTATCTCCTTTCACCGAGCGATTATGAAGGTTCGCACGTTTCGGTTTCCGAGGCAATGGCGAGCGGTGCGGTGCCGATTATTCGAAACTGGAAAGGCGCCGATACTGTTTACCCGGAAAAATATATAGTCGATTCTCTGGAAACAGCGAAGCAGGCAGTAGAAGAACACGGTTTTACAACGAAAGAATTATTAGAACGCAAGCAGTTTGCGAAATATAAATTTGATCAAAAGCGAATCGTCCAAGAGATAGAAGCCTTGGTGAATCAGAGCTGGATCGCATTGTAGTAGGAAGGATAGGAAATCAGAATGGCACAAGAGATGATTCAACATATAGAAACGTTTTTCACGAAAAATTATTTACAAGTAAAGGTCACGTTAGCAGAAACAGACGAAAATAATGTGTACGCTTTTTATGTCTACAAGGGCGGAGATGCGGAGGCAATCGCCAAATCGCCTTACAAGAAGTTTGACACGTATCAATTGGAAGTTCTAGAAGCCGGAGAATATCGCGTGAAGGTCTTTGTGAAAAATACGAAAACGGGCCAAGTGGTGACGAAAACGAGCGAACGAATCCGAAAAACCATTATTGTGGAATATTGACGAAAAGGAGCGCGAACGGATGTTACACGGAAAACACATGATAAACGGCAACGACACACTGGTTCTTGTTTTTCAGAATGCAGCGAAGCCATTGAATGATGCGATACCAGGCATTTATAGTGGAAAAGTAACGCAGCAGGAAGTGGCGGAAATGCATGAGCGGTATACGTGGATGAAATTCGCGCAACGTGTGCCACAAGCCGATTATTTCTTCATCAAGGACCATTTTTCGAGTGTGTATGGATGGTATCTGGTCGACGGTGGGAAGCTGATTCATGAACGATTTAATGAGGAGTTAACGGCATTTATTAAGAAGCATGGCTATAAACGGGTGATTGCATTTGGTTCGAGTAAAGGCGGGACGGGGGCGCTGCTATATGGCGCGATGAACCCACTCATAACGGATGTCTTTTCGCTCATCCCGCAAATTCATGTCGCGACATTCATTAATAAACTGTGCCCGAATGAGAAGCGTTTATTCTTTGGAAAAGATAAAAAATTCGAGAAAAAAGTGGATCATATTTTATTTACAGATACCTTGTACAGCAATTATAAAAAGAAGAAGTTGTATTTTTATACGGGAACAATGGATATTCAGTTTCAGGCATTAGTGAAGTATCGGGAGTTTTTAGCGGAAAAAGGGATAGATAGTGAGTTGTTTTTAAATCGGAGTGATGAGCGGCATACGCGTTTGGTGAATCAATATACACCGTTTATCTTTGGGGTGTTGGAAGATTTGATTGACCAGAGCGATAGTCGAACGAAGCAGCAAGTGACGCAGATTCATCCTTCTGTTCAAGTATTAAAAGAACAATAGAAATGAGGAACGAGAGTTATGAAAATCGAGATGAGCCATTTAGCGTATAACAAGCCGGATATTCAATTGCCGTTTTCTACAAAGGGTTCTTTGTGGGGTTGCGAATTTGCGTACTATATTTATCAGGATGGGAACATTATAAAGAAAGAATGGTACGCGGAGTTGACGCAAGATAGCCACATCCGATTTCAGCCGATATACAGCGGTACGTACCAGATTCGCTTGTTTATTCGGAAAAAAGGGACGCTTTTGTATAACGAATTGTCGACGAAGTTACATTTAGATCTTAGCAGTGGGCAAACGATTGAGGCCAATTTCCCGAATGAAGCGGTGTTTTATAGTGATGTACCGGTCAAATATTTATTCCAGCCGGCCAAAACAAAATCGGACCATCTTATTATATCTTTTTCCGGACTTTATTCGACGGAGTTCAAAGGTGGAGCGCCGGTGTATAACCATATCCGAACGCTGGCGCCGGTGGATGCGCATAAATTGTTTATTTTAGATTCGTATCAAGATCAGTTTTGCTATTATGTCGGGTTTGGTGGTTCGCATGATTTTGAGCGTAGTGTGGTCAGTCTGATTACGACGATTGCGAATCAACACAATATCTCGCCGCAAAATATCATTGCTACGGGTTCGAGTAAAGGTGGGGCCGCGTCGCTTTATTACAGCATGAAGTATCATTATGGCAAGGCGATTATCGGTGCGCCACAAGTCTATATTGCGAATTATTTATATCGACGTGCCAATTCTGAATCGATGAGAGCGCGTTTTAATCGCATTCTTGGAGAAGACAGTCAATACGGGATGCAATTTTGGAATGGTTTGATTTTGAACCAAGTGAATGTGAACACGACGTTTCCAGAAATGCATTTTCATGTCGGAAAAGGTGATTTTCACTATGCGGAACATTTGCAGCCGTTATTTAAAAAATTGGACCAGAAGGATGTTCCGTATACGCTTGATTTGGCGGATTACGAAGAACATGGTGACACAGGTCTTTATTTCACGCCGTTTTTACTGAAAAAAGTAACAGAACTCGTGCAAGAAAAAAATGAGGTGTAAGTTTGAACGTTTTAATTAATTGGTGTCGCGTGCAATTATATAGCGGTAGTAAAATCATGCGTGTTGCGCGTTTTGATAAAAAGGCTGCCCATCAAAATCATTTTCTCGGTCTATTTTGGGAATTCTTGAGTCCAACCATTCAAATTGTGATCTATTACTTGATTTTCGGTTTGCGTTTAGGTGGACAAAATATGGTGAATTCCGATGTGCCGTACGTGTATTGGATGTTGATGGGAGTCATTCCTTGGTTTTATATGAGTGCTAGTATTAATGCGGGGGCCAATTCTATTAGCGCGAATTTGAATTTAATTTCGAAGACGAAATTTCCAGTCGAGATTTTGCCGACGATAGCGATTGTGAAGGGGTTAAGTGGGTTTTTCTCGATGTTTGGTTTGTTTCTTTGTCTGTACATTGGGACGGGGAATTTTCCGAATATACACTGGTTGCAGTTCATTTATTACTTTTTCGCGATGATTTTATTGTTGGTTTCGGTGTCGACGTTAAACGCTGTTGTCGTGATATTTTTCCGAGATTATCAGTTAATTATTAGTTCGACGATGCGCCTGTTGTTTTTCATATCGGGTGTCGTGATTGATGTATCCGCGAATCCGGATTCTTTATTGACGAAAATCCTGCATCTGAATCCATTTGTTTATGTGATCGAAGGGTTCCGGGATGCGTTGCTTGCTCGGGCTGCTATTTTTGATCATTTTTGGTGGGGGATTTATTTTTTCAGTAGTACGTTCCTTATTTTGGTGATTGGGATTTACGCGACTACGAAATACAAGCGCTACTTTGTCGAATATACGTAAGGAGATCGATTTAATGGAGAGCATATTAAAGCTAGAAGCGATTGACAAGATTTTTTATTTAGAACGGAAAAAGTGGAACAATGTGTGGCGAAATCCATTCCGGAAGCGGCAGGAAAAACTGTTTCAAGCGCTAGAAAATATTTCGTTTGAGGTGAAAAAAGGGGAATGCGTCGGACTTATCGGCTTGAACGGGTCGGGAAAATCGACGTTAGCTAACATTATTGCGGGGCATTTAGCGCCAACATCTGGTCGGTTAGAACAAACGGGGAGTGTCTCCTTGCTTGCGATTGGATCGGCGCTTAAGCCAAATTTAACAGGGGTGGAGAATATCCAGTTGAAGATGTTGTTAATGGGATTTAAGCCGAAAGAAATCGAAAATCGGATTCAAAACATCATTCAATTTACGGAGTTACAAGATTTTATCAATCAGCCGTTGAAGCAATATTCAAGTGGAATGCGGGCGAGATTGGGTTTTGGCATTGCGATTCAGACAGATCCAGATGTATTAATTATCGATGAAGCGCTGTCTGTTGGGGACTCGACGTTTTATCAGAAATGTGTGGATGAAATTGAGCGCATGAAAAAAGCGGGCAAAACGATCTTTTTTGTCAGTCACTCGTTAAAGCAGATTCGCGATATTTGCGACAAAGTAGGATGGTTGCATTACGGGCATTTGAATATATTTGGGGACAGCGAGGAAGTTTGTTTGGAGTACAGTAAGTTCATTCATCATTTTTCTAAAAAGACACCGGATGAAAAGCATTTGTACCAAAAAGAAATGATTTCGAAGCAGAAAAAGACGGTTTTGACGAAGCAGAAATATGAGAAATTGAAGTTTCCGGTCATATATTTCACAGCGTTACTCCTTTTATTTATGGCGAGCGCGAGTAAATTATTAGGCCTATGGTAATGAGCAATTCAAAAAAGCAGGTGAGAAGATGGGGAAGAGGCAGGCAGTTATAACGCTTCAAAAAGAGGAATATTTAGAAGAAAACGGGGAATATATCATTTTATCGGGGCATTTGACGTGCAGCATGGGTGAGCAGTTATTATGTTTTTTGCGCGAAGGGGAACGGGCGATGTTACATGATCAACTTTTGCCAGAAGCGCTCGTGTATCAAGCACGTGATGTGGTGAGATTATTGAAATTAGAGAGTAGCATGACGAATATGCGCTTAGAAGAGCGATATCGGGAGTTTGAGAAAGAAATAGTGGGACTAATGATGGAGCGAATGGAGATGCTGACGCAACAGAAAAAACAGCGATTAGTCAGCACGCTTTTGAAGTTAGGGAGAGAAATAGGAGTTATAGAAGGGGCGAATTGCCGGATTCCGAAAGTTTGGAATCAAATCGAATTGGCGAGTTACATCAACTGTACGAGGGAGTACCTGCTTACTCAAAAAAGGGTTTTGAGGGAGGAAGGCGTCATTTTGGATAGCCATCAGTGGGTTTTGTTGGACTGGGAGCGATGGACGGGGAAAGTGGCAGTGACTCAAATATAGTGGAGAGAGGACTTCTTAATAAGATGAGGAGTTCTTTTTTTGTGTGGGCTTGTGTTAAAATGAGAACATAAGTAAGGTCTAGGAGGTACGCAAAAATGGCGATGAAAACAGAGGAAGCAATCGAATTTCTAACGAAGTCTTACGTGGAATTGGGCAAAAGTGGCGCGGAATTGGAAAACCGTATGGATGAGGTGAAGCTGGAAATCGCGCAAACCGGTACATATTCGCATACGTTTGAAGAACTGGCAATCGGTGCAAAAATGGCATGGCGGAACAGTAACCGTTGCGTCGGCAGGCTGTTCTGGGATCGCATCCAAGTGGTTGACGCGCGCGAGGCAAGGACGGTATCGGAAATTCGCGTTGCCCTTTTTGAACATATCGAAAAAGCAACGAACGGCGGTCAAATCCGGCCTTTCATCACGATTTTCAAGCCGGGTAGCGATGGTCCGCGGATTTGGAATCACCAGCTGATTCGTTACGCCGGATACGCGTCAGAGCACGGTGGCATTATCGGCGATCCAGCATCGGTGTCCTTCACAGAAGTCTGCGAAAGCCTCGGCTGGCGTGGCGCGCGCGGCGAATTCGACATTTTGCCACTCGTCATCCAGGAAAGCGCTGACGCCACGCCAACTGTCATCGAAATCCCGCCTGAACTCGTGCTCGAAGTCCCGATTGCGCATCCCGATTTCCCGTCAATCGCCGAGCTCAGCCTGCGCTGGTATGCCGTCCCGATCATATCCGAAATGCAGCTCGAAATTGGCGGCATCACGTACCAGGCGGCGCCGTTCAACGGCTGGTATATGGAAACCGAGATCGGCGCGCGGAACTTCGCGGATGAAGGCCGCTACAACAAGCTCGCCGCCGTCGCCGAAAAACTCGGACTGAGCACGAAGCGTCTCGATTCGTTATGGAAAGACCGCGCGCTAGTCGAGCTGAACGTCGCCGTCCTCGACTCCTATCACAAAGCCAAAGTCCAGATTGTCGATCACCACACCGCGGCCCGCCAATTCGGCCAATTCGAAACAAACGAGCAAGCCGCAGGGCGCGAAGTCACTGGCGAGTGGGCATGGCTAATCCCGCCGCTATCCCCAGCAATGACGCACATGTTCCATCAACGCTACCCAAATAAAATCGTCAAACCGAACTTTTTCTATCAAGACGCACCATTTGAACGCACCGAAATCACCCCAGTAAAGCGCGGCGGTTGTCCGTTTCATTAAATGATTTAACAGGAGGAATAAAAAAATGTCATCAAGAAAAAAATCAAAGGTAGAAGAAAAAATTTTGAATGACATCTATGATATAGTCCTAGATGCAGACACATTAGAATATGAAAGAAATATGTTTCTACACTACAAAAACGCAATTGAAAACGGTAGCTATGTCCTTAACTGTATTTCACAATTGCTAAGCGAGTTACGCCCGTATGCAATAAAACAGGAACTTTCTCCAAAAGTCGCAAAATTTTATGTGGAAAGCTCGTCCTACAAAGCCATAGATAAAGAACTTGGTCGAGGATTAACTTTTTGGAATGGGCTTTGATAGCATAAAATCCAATGGAATTTCTAATTAGATAGACAAAAGCAAATTTGGTGTAAAAATGGATGGAGTTGACGAATCTATTCTTGTCAAATACTATGTAAAAATGGTAACATAGAAGTATCCAAGAGTTTGTGTTAGCTTATACGCACAGGACGGATAAATATGTCTTTCGAATGGAGTTTTTACGATGAATTTTGCGAAAACATTGGGGATTATTGGAGCATTGCTCGCGATGGGGCTTAGCCTAACCGTTATTTCCGTCGACAGCATTGCACGCGTTTTGGAAGAAGATTCATTAGTATTCACGATTCTGAACTTCATAGCATTAGGTATGTCATTTGTCGGCTTGTTCGGCGCCATTATCATGAACAAAGCACCGTTAAAAGGCGGCGTCATGCTAATCGCTTCGGCCGTAGCCTGCACAATGAGCGTATCGATGATGTTCCTAGTTCCAATCGTACTGCTTTGCGTAGCTGGATTAATCAGCCTGAGCACAGCAGATGACCTAACCGAAGCAAAAGCGTAATTTCAAAAAGGCAAAATCCGCGCCTCACTCAGAACTTTTGAGTAGACGCGGATTTCGTCTTTTTATTGATATTTACTATAAAGCCGATCCGCCTGGTCTCTCAATTCCTTCATGTCTTGGCGCGCTTTATTCAATTTTTCATCCGATTCGTTTTTAGCTGAATTCAACTGAGTGGCTTGCGTGTTCAACGTATCAACTTGCGCTTTATATTGGTCTCGCTCAGATTTTAGCTGATTAATCGTATTGTTCAACTGGCTAATCTGGTTATTCAATGCGCTGACATCATTATTTTTTTGATTCACTTCATTTTGTTTGTTCTGCAATTCCGTCATTTTCGCATTCAATTCTTGTTGTTTTGCTGCAATTTGATTATCTTTATCAGTCAATTGGTTTTTCACATTTTGAATGTCGTTCGTCAAATCATTAATTTTTTGTGTGTTATCCTGTTTGGTTTGCGTCAATTGCCCGATTTTTTGATCCGCCCAAGTCAACACTTCGGAAACCCTAGCCTTGTCGCTTTCTCCGCCCCATAAAATCACACTCGCGCCCAGTACAAGTGTCCCCGTCCCAAATACCATCAACGCTACCAACATAACAACTGTAAACCTCTTCATTTTCCGCATGATTTTCAACCCCTTTTTAGTGTTTTAGATGAAAAATTCCGACTTTTTAAGTATAATCAGAGAAATTCAACTAAGCGTAATATCTTAAATGTTAATAAGTTAATACTGATTTATACCACCGCAAATAAATGTTGAAACCTGGAAATTAAATTTATTTCAAAAAAAATGTTAGCCACGTGCAAATTGTTAAGTTTATGTAAATAAGTCCCTAGTATGATATAGTATGAACAAAAAATATGTTACAATAGAAGCTAACTGTGACTAAATAGAAAGCAGAATTTAAGTTAGGACGTGGTACATTCGTGGATATTATCCAAGCGATGATCAGTTTTATCATCCATATTGATCAGCATCTTGTTGAAATTATCAATACATTTGGCATCTGGACATATGTCATTATCTTCTTAATTATATTTGTAGAAACGGGACTCGTTATTTTCCCATTCTTGCCAGGAGATTCCCTACTTTTCGCAGCGGGCGCCTTGGCAGTACTCCCAGGATCGGAGCTCAATATTGTCGTTCTCCTCATCGTCTTGTGGGTAGCCGCAGTACTTGGCGACACCGTCAACTACCATATCGGTAAAAAAGTCGGCACTTCGATTCCACCAGACAGTTGGCTCGGCAAATTCATCAACCAAGAAAAAATGGACAAAGCTGAAGCGTTCTTCAACAAGCATGGAGGTAAAACAATTTTCATCGCGCGTTTCATGCCATTCATCCGTACTTTCGCGCCATTCGTAGCCGGTGCAAGTCGCATGAATTACCGTTATTTCTTAAACTACAACCTACTAGGCGCAACAGTCTGGGTACTACTTTGTACGATGGCCGGCTATTTCTTCGGGAACATCCCAGTCGTAAAAGATAACTTCTCACTCGTTGTACTAGGCATTATTTTCGTATCAATTTTACCGATGATTTTCTCGTTTGTTAAGAGTAAAATGGACAGTCGGAAAGCTAAATAAGTGATTGGAAAAGTAGATGAACCCTGATTCGCGGTTTCGTCTATTTTTTTATGGCTATATCCTTGACTTATTTGAAAGGAGCACCAAAATACAGCCAAATATCATTGGAGAGCAGATACAAATCACAGTAAATAATAACTATGCAAAAGCTACCGTAGTAGGATTCCGTTTTATATAATTATGAACATAAAATCTAAAATTCCTAATAAAAATCCAACTAATAGTTTCAATCTAGCTCTGAATAATGCATTTAGAAACTCATAATTAGCATTAAAAGACAACCTGTGTAAATAAAAACCAACCGTGTAAGTAGTGTGTGTAACAAAAATTACATCCAAAATGCGATGTTAACGCTTTCTTGTTTGGCACAATACTTGCATAATACATAAGTGACCAGAATTTAGTACACGGTAAAAGGGGGATCTAACGGGGGATTTTTGAAATTCTGGGTTTAGAAATTGCAGAGAAAGTAGGCATACCGTAAGCAGAACGCAAAAATTATGAAGAGGTGAAGAAATGAAAAAGGTAACAAAGAGGGTTGTAAGTGTAGTCTCGGTGTTGTTGTTAGTCGTTTCGTTATTTGCGTCATCCGTTCTAGGTAGTGTAGGGAATTCTTCTGTGAAAGCTAAAGCCGCAACCACATCGCAATACAGAAATGTGATGTATTATGGAGATTGGTCCATTTGGGGCGGGGAAGGTCAGTTTTATCCGAAAGATATACCAGCAGAGCAATTAACACATCTAAACTTTGCGTTTCTTGATTTCGATAGTAACGGAAACTTGAAATTCACAGACAAAGATGCAGCAGTTGGCGCACCAGTTGGGCAAGATGGAGTTCAATGGGGCGGAGCAAATGCGGGTATTTTAAACGCGTTACAAGAGTTGAGAGCAAAAAATCCGAATATGAAAATCGGTATCTCCATTGGCGGTTGGTCGAAATCTGGTGACTTCTCTGCAATCGGAGAAAATGCCACAGCGCGTGCTAATTTTGTAAGCAATGTCATGAAATTTATCAAATATACAAATATGGATTTTGTCGATCTAGATTGGGAATATCCTGCATCTGTTCGTGCCGCTGACTTAGTGGACAATAAGAACGATGAAGGTACACCAAACGCAAAACCAGCGGATAAACAAAACTATATTACGCTTCTTCAAGACCTGCGTACGGCTTTAGATAAGCAAGGCGTAGACGTGAAGAAAAAATATGAGTTATCTGTAGCATTACCAGCGTCTCAAGGCATGCTTGCAAACGGTGTCGATGTGGCGAAACTTTTCAATGTTGTTGATTTTGCGAATATCATGACGTACGATATGAACGGTGCTTGGACTCCGAATAGCGCGCATCACACGGCGCTTTACGGCAACCCGGCGGATCCTAATTATAGCGACGGTTTCTCCGTAGACCAAACAGTGAAATATCTGAAGAGCCAAGGCGCAGCATCTGAAAAAATCGTTGTTGGTGCAGCATTCTACACACGTGGTTGGAACAAAGTGGAAGCGGGTACAAGCACTACGCAACCAGGGCTTTTCCAAGCAGCTACAAAAAATAACAAAGATGCAGACTTAGGAGCAACATACGGCGCTCCAAACGAAAAACCACTAGCAACAGGTGACGGTGGTCGTGCAGGCGGAGTTTGGGCATATAAGAGCATCGATGCTTTGAAAGCCAAATCACCAACGTTAGTCGAATACTGGGATGACGTGGCAAAAGCGCCATATCTATACAGCAAAACGACTGGCGAATTCTACACGTATGACAATGTTCGTTCTGTCACTGCCAAAGCACAATACGTGAAAGATAACAATTTAGGCGGTATGATTTCGTGGATGCAATCTCAAGATAAAGAGACGACATCAACAAAACGCGATGAATTAACGAAAGCGATTAAACAAGGAATGTTAGGCACAGGAGCCCTTGCAGCAAACACAATCGTCTATTCCAACCTAAACATAGAAGCCACTGTAGCGCCATATAGCGAAAACGGTGTCGGCTATGAAATCACAATCAAAAATAAAGAAGTAGCCAATGAAACAAATGAAGTCTTACAAGCGACCGAATTTGCGGCAGAAACTGTGAAATTACCGAAGTTCTACATCCCTGTAAAAGCTGGCGAAACATTGACCGCTGGGGATTATAAAGCCGGTACTGTAGCGACTGCCAATGGTTACACAACAATCGATTTGGCATCTGTCTATGATGCACAACAAATTCCGCAAGGTGCAACGTATACATTCCGATTGAAATCCAATCTAACGTCTGTAAACGTGAACAACATTGCGAATATCTCCTTAACACAACGCATGTCTAAAACTGGCACAGAGCTTGGCAAACAAGTCATTTTCGGTGGAGGCGCGGTTGTTCCTGATCCTAGCGATACAGTAGCACCAACAGCACCAACGAATTTGGCAACAGTAACAGCGAACGTGACAGACGTAGCGGTTCCATTAAGTTGGGCAGCTGCAACGGATAATGTTGGCGTAGCAGGTTACAAAGTGTATCGTAATGGTACAGAAGTTGCGACTGTTTCTGGAACAACATACACAGACACAGGCCTTACAGCTTCAACAGCTTACTCGTATACTGTAAAAGCCTATGACGCAGCGGGCAACACTTCCACTGCAAGCGCGGCACTTTCTGTAACAACGAAAGCTGGTACAGTAACACCGCCAGTTGGAACAGGTACGTGGAGTTCTACAGCCGTTTACAATCAAAATGACCAAGTAACGTATAATGGTCACACGTATAAAGCGAAATGGTGGACACAAGGCGATGTTCCAGGGGCAGAGCAATGGGGCCCATGGGAACTAGTCGCGTGACGACAAACGCTCATTTGCGTCGTTAAAGATTCCGTTCCGATGCTCACGTACAGTCGTACGCTCCGCTTCGGTACTCGTCTTTGCCTAGCAACTAAGCATTTGTCGTCCCGCTCAGGTTTTGTGGGGAGTTCGTGATTGGAGTTATATAGAGAAGTGGGGGAGTGATTGGGCTCTCCTGCTTTTTTTTGCGTGTGAAATCTTTGGAAAATTGTGTTTGGAGGTCTATACTGGAGGTGAATGATTATTTGGGAGGTTTTGATATGGAGTTGAAGGCTACGGATAGGAAGGTTTTTCATAATGGGCAGGGGATTCCGCTTGTTGGGCTCGGGGTTTGGAAGATGCAGGATGAGCGGGAGGCGGTCAATGCGATTCAGGTGGCTGTCGACGCTGGGTATCGGGCGATTGATACGGCTAAGGTGTATGAGAATGAGGCGTTTGTTGGTCGGGCGATTCGTGAGGTCGGGACTCGGCGCGAGGATTTGACGATTACTTCGAAGCTTTGGAACGCGGATCATGGTTATGACGAGACGCTGCGGGCTTTTGAGACTTCTTTGAAAAAATTGCAACTGGATTATCTGGATTTGTATTTGATTCATTGGCCGGTCGGGAGTTACAAGGATTCGTGGCGGGCAATGGAGCGGCTGCATAATGAGGGGTTGGTGAAATCGATTGGTGTGAGTAACTTTCATCAGCATCATCTGGAAAATCTATTCACGACGGCGAATGAAAAACCGGTGATTGATCAGATTGAAATGCATCCGTTGTTGTCGCAGAAGCCGTTGCGGGCGTATTTGGAAAGTCAGGATATCGTGCATGAGGCTTGGTCGCCGCTTGCGAAGGGTGGGGAGTTGTTGCATCATCCGGTTTTGACAGCGATTGCGGAGGATAAGGGTTTGACTGTGGCGCAGGTGGTTTTGCGTTGGCATCTAAATAATGGCTCGGTGGTTATTCCTAAATCGGTTACACCTGAACGGATTCGGAGCAATTTTGATGTGTTTGATTTTGATTTGAGTAATGAGGAGATGGCGAAGATTGATGCGTTGAATGAGGATAAGCGTACGGGGTCTGATCCGGATAGTGAGGAGTTTTTGGCGAGGACTTGGAACTGAATAAATCCAGCATACTGAAATGGCGGTATGTTGGATTTTTTATTAGATTTTATTCGATAACTGTTGGTAATACTGCCTCGAGCGCTACAATTAGGTCTGGGTTTGTTGTTTGTTTGTTTGATGTGAACAATGTTGGAAAGATGCCTTTTTGTCGAAGTTAATTCTGGCATACGTATCGATGGCGAACACGACAACATTCGAAAATCTGGCTTGCAAAATGGAACCGATGCACATGGGGCAAGGGTCTAGCGATGTGACTAAAACAATATTTTCAGGCTCGGGTAAATCGTTGGTTTCTGTGAGTTATCAGCGGAAATGTCTGGTGTTACTTTTTGCAATGTGACTATTATCATATTAAAATATTTTTGTCAACGTCATTTTGTGTATCGAACGACTATTTAGGTTGTTGTTTGTGTCTAAAATGTGTCTAAAACAGAAAATTAATCAGTCTTTTTGTCTAAAAATAGTGAAATATATTACGTATGTGTTATTATTGGAATGTGAGCGGAAGATTTTTAAATACCGCACTAGTTATTTTCTGCGTGCTTTTTGAGTGGTGGAGATGATTAGATAATGGCAGAATTATAGAAGACTGAAAAAAACATATAGTATACAATGATTGGGGAGACGTTTTTTTATGAGGGAAAGAAGGCATATTCTTAGGACGCTTATTGCATTTCTCGTTGTCGGACTTGTTATACTAGGTCCGATGCAAGGTTGGGGCGCGAATCTTTTAAATCAATCACAAGAGAATATGGACATCATGATGACAACGGACTTGGCTGAGGTAGAAATAAACCAATCTGTTGTTATTCTTTTTGAGGATAAGTCGGAGGATGGGACGCTGACTTTTGCGATTCCTGATGGGCTGGTTTTTGATGAGGCGAAGACCGTGGAGGCAAATCAGGGTGTGAATATTTTTACGTTTGATGAGAAGGAACGGGTTTTGAAAGGGACTCAGCGGACTGGGAAGATCGTTTTGCGGGTGAGTCGTGTTGGGGATTTCCAGGTGACGGCGAACAAGTTAGTGGGCTCGCAAGTGGTGGCGACTAGCGGGTTGGTGGTGACTGGAATCGCGAAAAAAGTGGCGCGTGTGGCTCGAGCTGTGAATACGGCGGATGTGTATGATGACGCGACTTTGCGTGCGGCGCTGAACAATAAGGATATTACGGTTATTAATGTGACGAAGGATTTTCAGGTGACGGCGAACGCGAATGAGCTGAGTCAGTATTTTCCGACGAAATCATCGCTGCTTTTTAACGGGAATGGGCATACGGTTGATTTTCAGGGGTTGAGTGCTTGGTTTACGATTAGTGCGGCGACTCCGATGAATATGACGATCAAAGATGTGAATATTCTTGGGCGGAATTATTATGGTCCGGTTCGGCTTACGGGGACGCGTGGTTACGGGAAAATTCGCTATGAAAATGTGACGTATACTGGTGCGCAAATTACGGCTTCTTATGAGGCGGATATTGACATTGCTGGGCGTGTGGAGTGTCGGATGGTCACGAGTTATGTGAGCTTGGCGGGCGCGACGGTGACTACGCAGGCGAGTAACCAGGCCAATTTTGAGGCGACGAACATGAACTTTTTGGAAGGGTCGCATTATATTGGAAATACGGTGAATGCGGGCGCGTTTCTGCTTTATTCTGGCGGGAATGTGGACGTGGGCAAGAATGCGATTATTGATTTGACTTCTTTTGGCAATGGTGGCGAGGGTGATACGACTTACGCGACGGTTGCGACGCAGGGAAATATCAGTATTCATGATGGTGCAAAATTCAATATTAATACGGATGCTGGGAGTCGGCGCGGCGGGATTCGTGCTTCGGGTGCGAGTAGTCAGATTTTAGTGGAGTCGGGCGGCGAGCTGAATATTAATACAAAAGGTGCGCTGGATGCTTACCGGCACGCGATTTACTTAGGAAATGGTGCGGGGATAACGGTTCAGAATAATGCGAAATTGAATGTGCGGGCGGAAAACACGGCGGGCTCGACGACGAATATTATTGATACGGGGAGTAGTAGTAAATTCCTGATTGGTAAAAAGGCGACGTTCAACGTGTATAGTGACGGGACGGCTTCAAAACAGCTGATTTCGATCGGTTCGAGTGCGTTGTTTCAGTTCGCTGATGCGGCGAGTGTGGATTTGAATTTGAATAATACGAATGCGAATAGTCGGTTGATTTATATGGCGGGTTCGGCTGGGAAGCTGGTCGTGGATGTGCAGCGGGTTTTGGCGTGGAATGCGATTGGTTCGACGGGGAACAAGGACGCGACGTATGAGTGGAATCCGATGTATGGCATGAATATTAGTTATACGGGTTCAAACGTGACGGCTGCGGCGGGTAATTCGTTGACGACGCCGGTTCAGGATAGTTTTCGAACGAATTTCCGGACGCAAAATTTTAAGCGGGTGTTGTTTGAATATATTCCTGATGTGGCGGTGACGCTGGATATTTTGACGGATGCGCATTTGCAGGCGAATAGCCACGTGATTACTGGGACGACGAATCCGGGTGCTTGGGTGATTTTTAGCGGCTCGACGGTGATTCCGGCTGGGACGATTGCGGCGCAGAGCGTGAATGATGCGACGTTGTACCATGTGAAAGCGGATGGGACGGGGAATTTTTCGTATGCGCTACCTGTGAATAAGTATTTTACGGCGGGTGAGACGATTACCGCGAAGTCTTATTTGAATGGGAAAAGTGCTACGGCGACGACGGTTGTGAAGGATTTGACGGCTCCGAATGCGCCAGTTTTGAATGGGATGAAGGATCGGGATGTTGTGATTTCGGGAACTGCGGAGGCGAATGCGACGGTGCGGGTGTTTGGTGCCGATGATACGGTTTTTGCGAGTGGTCAGGCGAACGCGGCGGGGGTTTACTCGATAGCTGTGCCGGCCGGGAAACAACCGTTAGTTCCGTATTCTGTCTATTATACAAAAGCGACGGATGCTGCGGGAAATAGTAGTACGAAGTCGAATGTGGTGACGGTTGCTGATACAACGCCACCGACGGCGAATCCGATTATGCAGACGGTGGATTTGAATGCCGCGTTTACAACGAATGCGAAATCGCTTGTGCGGGATGTGCATGATAATGGCGGTGATGGGGATGATAATCTCACGTATACGCTGACGAAAAAGCCGAACGTTTCTGTGGTAGGCTACACGACGGCGGAGGTTCGGATTCAGGATCGTGCTGGGAATGCGTTATTTGTTTCGATTCCGGTTTTTGTGAAGGATGGTTTTACCGTGACGAATGATAAGGCGATGCTTCAGGCTTATGGTTTCACCGTTTTTGGTAAGGATTTCCCAACGACGCTGGCTGCGGTGGATCAGATGATTTTTACCGAGGCAAAAGTGAAGGCGTGGGGCGTGCCGAGTGGGCAGGATGTGACGTCGCAGGTGCAGATTGTGGATCGAGGTGGTTTATCGAAGACGCCGGGCTCGTATTTGGTGAAGCTGAGTGTGCTGGGCGTTGAAAAGACGGTGGTTGTGACGGTGAAGGCCGGGACGCTGGCGTTTAAAGATGTGACGCAGGATGTTTCGTTTGGCACGGCTACGATCAGCTCGAAAAGCAAGATTATTGCGCCGGAGACGGATTTAAAAGTGACGATTGAGGACACGCGTGCGGTGATTTCGGATTGGAAGTTGTCGGTGAAATTGACGCAGAATTTGCAGACGGCGGACGGTGAGGAAGTGGCGAATGCGCTGATTGTACGGCAAAAAAATGGGCTGGGCGTGACGTCGGATATGCCGCTTGGCGGTTCGGCGACACCGGTTTATGAGGATAAAACGGGAGTTGATGGCGTCAAAGTGGTGGATATGGCACCGAATCAGTCGCAAAGCATTTTGCTGAATATCGAACCGGGTACGGTGAAGGCGAATAAGGAATACACGGCGCAAATGGAGTGGACACTGGAAAATGGACCATGATAGTAAGGAGGGAAAGCGATGCGAAAAATAACACGATTCCTAGCTATCGCAGTGTTTAGTGGATTTTTATTTGTTGGCCAACCTGTGTTAGCGGAGAGTTATGAGTCGGATGTCGGTCTGACTTTTGAAGGATATGAACCGAGTCGTGAGGTCCCGCCGAAGTCGACGGGTGGCGTGGTTGCGTTGCCTGAAACGGGAGATGTTGCGCCTGGCGGGATGCAGCTGGTTTTTGGAGTGGGATTGTTGTGTTTAGGCGGTTTCTTGTTGGACCAAGCGAGGAGGCGGGCGGATGATTAGGAGATGGATGCTGGTCGTGCCGTTCGTGTTGGCAAGTTTGGCTGTGGGTAGCGATGTGACTTTTGCCGTTTATGAGTCGAATGTGGATATGATTTTGGAGGGGCAGGTGGAGGTTGTTGATCCTGTGAATCCGGTTGATCCGGGAAAACCTGTGAGGCCTGTGAATCCTAGTAAGCCGGGGACTCCGGGGCCGCTGAGCATTGATTATGTGTCGAATATTTATTTTGGAAAGCATCGGATTGGGAAGGAAACGTCGACGTTCTATGCGAATTTGGAGCGGGTTGTTCAGGCCGACGATGGCGCGGAAATTGATGTGCCGAATTATGTGCAGGTGACGGATAATCGCGGGAATAACAAGGGTTGGCAGTTGAACGTGAAGCAGGCGGGGCAATTGAAAAATGGGAATCATGTTTTGGAGGGTGCGCAATTGACGCTTTTGAATACGAAGCTCGTTTCACCGTCACGTGGCATGGAACCTGCGTCAAGCCAGAATATTCGGCTGAATCCGGTTAGTGGTGAGGCTTCTGAGGTGATGTACGCCGCGGAAAACCAAGGTACTGGGACGTGGATTGGTCGGTTTGGTAAGGACGCGGATGAGGGCAGGAGTAGTATTCGGCTCACTGTTCCGGGCGACACGAAGAAGTATGAAGGGCATTATAGTACAACCTTAATTTGGGAGTTACTTGACTCTCCGATTTAAGCGAGAAAGGAATGAGGCTATGAAAAGGGGCATCGGAATGGTGATGCTGGTCGTTGTGTCGGTTGCGGTGCTGGGGATGGTTGGCGCTCCTAGTTTTGCGAAGAGTACGACGTCAACGGGTGACATTATTTTAGAGCGCGGGACGACTTGGCACAAACCGATTGATCCGACTTTGCCGGGTGATGGGCATGAGATAACGCCGACTGATCCGGACGTGAACCCGCCGACACCAGGGCCGCTGAGTATTGATTATATTTCGAACATTCATTTTGGTAAGCAGAAGATTACGGGAAATGATGTGCGGTATTTTGCGGATAGTGACCATATTAAATTGGATGCGACGGGCGCGATTAAAGATGTGCCGAACTTCATTCAAATTACGGATGATCGCGGAAACAATGCGGGTTGGCGGCTCACTGTGAGGCAGGATATGCCGTTTACAAATGGGAGTCATGCGCTAAATGGTGCAGTTTTGAAGCTGAGCAATCCGAAGGCGGATAGTGTGACGGCGAAGGCTCGGAATAAGCCGCTGGTCCGCGAAGTGACGCTAGATTCTTCTGGGAAAAATGCATCGGAGGCTATTTTGGCGGATGAGAATCAAGGCGTGGGCACGTGGGTGCATCTTTATGGCGCCAACGCTGCGATTGGGAAGAAGAGTATTACGCTGGACGTGCCGGGTGAGGTGCCGAAAGTGGAGGGTGTGTATAGGACGACGCTTGTTTGGACGCTGAGTGATGCACCGAGTTGAGCGTACTTTTAAGGAGTAAAAAATCAAAAAACGAAGGGAATTAGAAACGATGAAAAATTTAGGGAAATTAGTTTTAGCAGGAATTGTAGTATTGGGAGGAACATTTACTTATGCGGCGCCAACATTCGCTGCAACGGCGGGCACGACGACTTCAAAAGGGGATATCACGTTTACGACGGATGACGGAACGGCGCCGACAAATCCAACTGACCCGACTGATCCGGGAAAACCTGTAACGCCAACGGATCCAGATAAGCCAACTCCAACAACAGGGCCGCTACGTATCGATTATATCTCGAATATTCATTTTGGCGAGCAAGTGATTTCAGGGAGCGACACGACTTATAAGGCGAAATACGATGAAGTTTTGACAGAAGATGGTGTGACGAAAAAATACGTGCCGACTTTTGTGCAGGTGACAGATAATCGCGGTTCGAACGCGGGTTGGAAGTTGCAAGTGAGCAATGACCAATTTGCTGCGGGCGCGAATGAACTGACGGGTGCGGTTTTGACGTTCAAAGATGCAAGACTGAACTCGACAAACTTGGCAAAACCAGATAACGTGGCGGCCGTCGTTTTATCAGGAAATAGCGTGAACCAAGACGTGGTAAACGCGCCGGAAGACACGGGGATGGGCGTATGGACGAACACATTTGGAACGGTGACAGGGCAAGACGCGGACGCTGAGAATGCCAGTGTGACACTGAAAATCCCAGGCGAAACGAAGAAAGTAGCAAGCAGTAAATATGTGACGACGCTGACGTGGACGTTGGGGGATACACCAGACTGAAAAGCTGAAACAGCCCGTTTAGCCTCGACAGAAATTGTTAGGGGGCGCAGTGAAAACCCTCCTTTGGTTTTTGCGGAGGCCACGAAATTTCCGAGAGGCTGGGGAAAGGAAGGCAGTCTCATTGCATTCCACTGCATATTGAGGTTCTAAATCAGCAAGAGATGCTTCATAAGAACCACAACAAAGCTGGATCTGGAAACGACAATAAGTCAACCCACGGAGCGTTCCCACAAACAAGATTGCCGAACACGAACCACCTCAAATCAAAACTACGTCTTCTAAAACCAGTTCTAAGAAGCAAGAGCAAAAAAGGAAGGCAGTCTCATTACATTCCACTGCATATTGAGGTTCTAAACCAGCAAGAGACACCCACAACAAGAACACCCACATTTCCACGCAATCCCACTTCGCTCTACCACCTCTCGTCATGAAAGAGCCCCCAAACTCAACCATGACACCCAAATAAAAACAAAAAGACAGGGGAATTTTAAATATGAATTTAATCAAATTAGCAACTCTAAGCACCATCATGGTAGCATCACTTTCCGTAACAGGCCTAAGCGCATTCGCCGCGGACAACGACACAACATCCGACGCAAAAGTAATGTTCAAAGCAGACGACGGCGGAACAACCAATCCAACAGACCCGACTGATCCAGGAAAACCGGTTGATCCAACAGACCCAGTAAACCCAACAACAGGAGCGCTACGCATCGATTTTGCCTCTCAAATCAATTTTGGCGAGCAAACGATTTCTGGTGCCGCGAAAGATTACTACGCATTATACACCGAATTACAACCGCTAGATGAGGCAGGTCAAGCTTCTGGCGCTAAAAAATATGTACCGCATTACGTGCAAGTGACGGATAATCGTGGCTCAAACGCGGGATGGAATTTGACGTTATCGGGAACGACTTTTAAAAATAGTACTGGTGAAGTGCTGACTGGCGCGGCTTTGACGTTATCTGACGCGACATTAAGTTCGGAAATGGCGGACACATTGAAACCTGGCACGGTGACGCCAGAAGTGACGGTGGGCGCAACGCCGGCGGAACTTGTGAGCGCTGAGGCGGACAAAGGAATGGGGACTTGGGTAGACTCGTTTGGGACTACGCCAGGGACGAGCAATACGGATACGAATAAAAGCGTGAAAATCCACGTTCCGGCTGAAGCTAAGAAAATTGCTGGTGAAACCTATACATCGACGCTGACTTGGACGATTAACGACACACCTTAATGCTGAGAGGGCCCATTCAGCTCCGAAAAAAACTGGAGCATTTCTAAACGTGAGTGGAGCTACAACAAAGCTTCGTTTTCATGCACACTAAGGCTCTAACATTTGGCAACGCTACTTACTATGAGTAGTGTTGCTTATTTTTCTCGAGGAGGCTGGAAAATGATCAAAAAACTAGTAGCAGCACTAGCCGTGATTGGCGTGCTTATCAGCGGGATTTTTATACATACAGAAATATCGAAAGCTGCGGAAATGAATTTTTCGGTGTCGGCGGTTATTCCGGAAAATCAGATTGATAAGTCAAAAACCTATTTTGAGTTGCGGATGAAACCGGGGCAAGTGCAGGAGCTGGAAGTTGTGCTGACCAATGGTTTGGCGCATCCGGTGACGGTGGAAACCAACGCAAATACGGCGGTGACGAACGATAATGGCATTGTTGATTACAGTAATAAGGCGCCGAAATTCGATAATACGCTCCAAGCACCTTTTTCTAAAATTGCGGAAATGCCTGATGAAATCACAGTTCCGGCGAATGGGAGCAGGACGGTGAAGGTGAAAGTGACGATGCCGCGCGATCCTTTTGATGGCTTTATTTTGGGCGGACTTCATTTTTCTGAGAAGGATAATGGGGATAAAACCGAGTCGGGAGAGGGCGTGCAGATTAAGAATAAATATGCCTACGTGATTGGCGTGATTCTTTCTGAGAATGATGTCGCGGTGAATCCTGATATGAAATTGAACCGAATTAAGCCGGATCAGGTCAACTACCGCAACGTTTTGAAGGTTAATCTACAGAATATCAAACCCGTGATTCTGCAAAGTTTGGATGTGGATGCGCAAGTATATAAGGATGGTGACGGCGAGGCGCTTTACACGACAAAACAAAGTGCGCTGCGCATGGCTCCGAATTCTAATTTTGATTTTGGGATTAGTTGGAATAATCAGGCGTTCAAACCGGGCAAATATCGTCTGAAAATGGTGGCGACGTCTGGGGATCACACTTGGAAATGGGACGAGCCGTTTGAGATAAAAGCAGATGCCGCGGCGGATTTCAATGATAAGGCGGTGGGGCTCGAGAAGGATTACACGATGTGGTACGTTGCGGGCAGTGTTTTGTTAGGGTTGTTGGTGCTTGGATTAGTGTTCTGGTTAGGACGGCGAACGAGGAAGAAGGATGAGGAATAATCATACTGTCCGGAATTGCGTGTTCCTCAAAATACGTATATACTGCGTATAGGGAGCAGAATTCGGAGGTATGAGTATGGCAGCTAGAACGACTAAATTAAAAAAATGGGAAGACAACTATGGAGTTATTCTTCCAAAAGAAACACTGAAACAAGCTGGCTTATGGGATTTTGAGGATGTGAAATTCGATGTTATTTCAAGAAGAAACGAAATAATTTTAAAACCTAGAAATTCAGTTAATAGATTAGAAAAATTGTTTGAAAACTATACAGGATCGCACATGAGTGACTCGGAGATTATTCGAGGCAGCATAGGTGAAGAACTTATATAGTATAGGCAACCGAAAAGGATACTGCACACACGAGTTTGATGTGTGCAGTATCCTTTTTTGCAACCTATTTCTTCTCGACCACAATATGCTCCAGCTTCTCCGCTGCGAAATCCACGGTAAATGCTTGTCCAAAGCCAATCACATAGCGGCCGTCTTTTGGTGTCAGCTCGAAAATCGACATGTCGATGGTGCGCAGTAATTGAATCAGTTGGGCGCCATGAATCGCTGTCATTTTTTCGAAAATCATTTCCAAATCGTCATTGCCGATATTTTCAGCGGTGCATTTCAGATAAAGTCGCTCGCGTGCGAAGAGGTTTTTCGTGTCTTGTTCATCGGCAATCATCATAATCTGAATCGTTTTGCTTTGCTCGATAAAATCGTAATGCTCGGCAATCGCGCTGATGTAGATGTAGAGTTTGCCTTCATGCGCAACGAAAGGCGCGTAGCTAATGAACGGATTTCCGTCCGCGTCGTTTGAGCTAATCACGATTGTTTTTCGACTCGCGACAAATGCATCATAGCGCGATTTTACTTTGTCAATATTGATTGTTGCTACCATATTTTATCCAACCTTCCATGCTAAAATTAGATGTCTCCTGTGCGCATTAAATAGAGGAAGTACGGCGCGCCAACGATGGCCATAATGATTCCGGCGGGTATGTCGAGCGGTGCAAAAAGGGACCGGCCGATCGTATCTGCTGCGAGTAAAACGAGGGCGCCGAGAACCATGCTCATCGGGATGAGGCGCCAATAATTCGAGCCGACTAGGAAGCGCGCCATGTGTGGCACAACGAGACCAACGAAGCCGAGTAGTCCGACGACGGAAACCGAGATTGCCGCTAGGTACACCGCGATAATCGACAGCATAATGCGTGTCTGATTCATTTTTTCACCAAGATTTACAGCGATATCGTCGCCGAGACTTAAGATATTGGCTTTTCGAATGAAGAGAATCGCAAAAATCCAGCCAATTATCGAGTAGGGAAGGAGCAGTTCGACGTCACCCATTCCTTTTGCGGCAAGGCTTCCGTTCATCCATTGCACGACGGCGGGTAATCGGTCGCTATACAGAATCGAGAGCAGGCCGATGATTCCGCCCATAATCGCGTTGACAGCGACGCCAGACAGGATGATGCGCATCGGCGAAATTTTGCCATTTTTCCAAGCGAGCGCGTAGACAATCACGACCGCGACGAGCCCGCCAATCATGCCGGCAAGCGGTGCAAAACTGCCAAAGTTCGGGAAAAGGAGTACGATGGCCAAAACGGTGACGGCGGCTCCGCTGGAAACTCCGGTTAAACCAGGATCGGCCAGTGGATTGCGCATCACAGCTTGCAAAAAGGCTCCTGATACGGCGAGATTTGTACCGACAATGACGGCGATGAGGACACGCGGAATCCGCAAATTCCATAAAATCGTTTGGGATAACTCGGCGCCTTCGCCAAATAAAGTACGGACGCTTTCTATCGGAGCGATGTGAATACTTCCGACGCCAACCGCGACAATCATCGAAACCACAAGTAAAATGGATGTCGTCCCAATGATAAACCAGCTTTTTTGTTGACGTTCCATCTTATTTGTAGAGAATGTCTTTCAGCTGTTCCAGGCCAGTTGTTGCGTTGGCAAGGGATGCATAGCCGAAAATATCATAATCGAGCGCTTGAACTTTATCGTTTTTGAAGGCATTTAATTTTTCCCAAGCGCCGTTTTTCTTCACATCTGCTTTGAATTGCGTCAAGGCGGCATTGGCATCTCCGTGCGATACGAGCAGGATCGCGTCAGGGTTTGCGGCCGTGACATCTTCCATATTTAGCGGTACATAGGATTCTTTCGTTTTCATCGTTTCGGTGACGATGTTTTTCGCTTTCACCGTTTTCACAAGGCTGCCGACGTAAGTTGTGTCATTCATCAGCATGAACGAGCTGCCAGTTCCGAATAAAATCATTACTTTTGGCGCAGCTTTATCTGGAATTGAGGTGACGATTTTGTCTTCGTCTTTTTGCAATTTGGTGAGGTATGTAGTAGCGGCATTTTCTTTATCGAACGCGGTGCCAAGAACCTCCAGCGATATTTTTAAATCAGGGTAGGAATCGGTCGGCAAGTAAGCGCCTTTTAGATTGATTTGGCTGATTTTCTTGTCGATGCTATCCTTGATGGACTCGGAACCAATGACTAAATCCGGATTCAGGCTCGCGATTTTTTCAACGTCAGGCTCAACCGCAGAACCGATTTTTGGAATAGCTGTAAAATTGTCTGGAAGTTTGTGCGTGGTGCTCGGAATACCGACGGGCGTGATTCCTACTATATCAAGCATTTCGGTCACGGAAACAGAAGTTGCGACGACATTTTTGGCAGGTTCAGTTGGAAATTGTGCGGCAAGCATCTTGATTTGCGCTGCTTCGGTTTTGGATTTCACCGGTGTCGTGTTGCCGTGTCCGGATGTTTTGACTTCCGCCTTCGTGGCTTTATCTGTTCCGCCGCAACCAGCTAGCGCTAAAGCCGATACGGTTACGATACTAAAAACTAATTTCTTCATCATCTCATGGAGACCCCCTTTAATCTTAATTGATAGTGATAATCATTATCAATTAATTGGAGTATACCAAATTTGGTTTTGTTTGGCAAGCTTGCAAATTATATCGAGCCGTGATATATTGTGATTATCAAATACATCGAGGTGTGATATATTTATGGATGAAAAACTAATAAAAACCTACGTCCCGATGACAGAGACCGCCTTTTACATTTTGCTATCTTTAATGCAACCAAGGCACGGTTATGCGATCACAGATAATGTCAAAAAAATGACGAAAAACCGCATTGTTCTAGGTCCAGGAACCATTTACGGCAGCCTATCGAAAATGAAAAAAGACCAACTAGTCGCGATCATTCAAGAAGAGAAAAATCGGAAAATCTATCAAATTACGGAACTAGGAAAACAAGTTCTTGGAATGGAAAAATCACGCATTGAGGAACTATACACGAATTCTAGGGAGGCGAGCCAACATGACGAAGAAGGTATTTAAATTTATTACGGTGGATAATGTGGAGAAGGAAGAGGCGTTTTTGGAAGAAATGGCGAATCAGGGGTGGTTTTTCAGTAAGTATGCTTCATTACGATATCATTTTGAACAAGGCGAGCCAGCCGAATACACTTATTGCATTGATTATAAGGAAGAAGCTGGCGATGAAGAGGAGTATTTGGCGTTGTTTGAGGACGCAGGTTGGGAGCACGTGTATGCGTATCCAATTTTGAGCGGCAAGTGGATGTATTTCAGGAAAGCGGTGAAGGAAGGCGCGCCGAAAGAAGCCATTTTCACAGATGACGCCTCGATGGTAGTGCTTTGGAAAACAATCCGTTCGCGGTGGACCTGGTTTGGTGGGAGTGCGATCTTGATGCTAATCGTCGTGGGAATCGCCACCTTACTTGCCTCAGTGTATCTGATTGGAAGTATTTTCACGTTTGCAGTGGCGCTATTTCTCATCGTCCTCTACGGTAAAATGTACATCAGAATAACACGAAAAATCAAGCTCAGAAGTTAGCGCTCGCTATGTTTCTCGATCTCCTTAGTCAAAGCCAACGCATTTTGAGCTAATATCAATAAGGAGGATTATGCATGGCTACAATAACAGTTCACGTTTCAGATGTAGAAAAGCAGTTTTTAGATGAAATGGCAAAGCTTAAAGGAAAGAGTTTATCTGACTTACTGAAAACAACAACACTTGAATCATTAGAAGACGAATATGATGCTCGCGTGGCTGATTGCGCATATGAAGAATATCTAAAGAAGCCTGAATCATGTCCTTTGTCTGAAACTATATCAGAGTATGGATTAGGTAACGGTGAATGAGCGACTAGATTAAGTCCTACAATGAAATATTATCAAAGAAAAACCCCTGTCTCGGGCGTGAGATAGGGGTTTTTCTTTGGATACACCCGTACTCCATAACCCTCCTCTGTCCTACAAACTGAAAATCCAAATCAATTTTCTGGAAAATCCCTGTTTTTGGATTTCGGGATGGTAAGCTATGAGTATATTAAATCGCAACACAAAAAAATAATCGCAAATAAGAGAGGAAGTTTTTTATGAAGAAAAGTAAAAGCTGGATTGCATTATTTATTTTAAGCTTGACATTGGTAGCGGTCGTCGCAGCATGTGGTACTACAGCAGGTGCGAACGATATCGGGAAAACCAGAACGGCCAATGATTTAGAAATAACAGTGACGCATGTCGAAACTTTAAATAGTAAGAATGATAAAAAACAACTCGCAAAAATCGATTTTGAAGTCTTGAATGTAGGATCAGACGAAGCAGGCGCTGGAGCAGGAGATTTCGTTGTGAAGACGGAGAACGGCAAGAAGCACAGTGTCTACGGAATGCACGCCAACAACTTCGGTGACGCGATTGCAGCAGGAAAGACGCTTCGAGGTTCTGGTTACTACGAAGTACCGGCAGGCAAGCAGGACGTGACGGTCATTTATCAACCGGCAGTCGGCAAGGCAGATCAAGAAGCGACATGGACAATTACACTCCCTGAAAAATAAGAAAGGCGG
Source organism: Listeria sp. SHR_NRA_18 (assembly GCF_003856515.1). Taxonomy (NCBI): domain Bacteria; kingdom Bacillati; phylum Bacillota; class Bacilli; order Caryophanales; family Listeriaceae; genus Listeria; species Listeria sp. SHR_NRA_18. Next base: position 189,052 of record NZ_QPKR01000002.1, on the reverse strand, counting down.
AATGCAAAACAATGAAAATTACAGTAGTAGGACTTGGATATATTGGATTACCAACCGCGATTTTGTTTGCGAAGTACGGCAATAAAGTGACAGGTGTGGATTTATCCCCAGTCATGACGGACAACTTAAACGCTGGACGAATTCACATTGAAGAACCCGGACTCGAGGCAGACTTGCAAGACGCTTTGGCCTTAAATAATTTTCACGCTAGTACAACACCAGTCAGCGCAGAAGCCTATATCATCGCAGTACCAACGCCTAACAAAAACGACGAGTATAAATCATGTGACACAGCGTATGTTGAGTCAGCGCTAGGAAGCATCGCACCACTTTTGAAGGAAAACGACACGATTATCGTCGAGTCAACGATTGCGCCAAGAACGATGGCAGACGTCGTACAACCGCTTATTGAAAAACAAGGATTCACCGTCGGGCAAGACATCTTCTTAGCACACTGCCCAGAACGAGTTTTACCAGGAAACATCATGCACGAACTAATCCATAACCCGCGTATCATCGGCGGAATCACCGAGCAATGTACAGAAAAAGCAGCAGCAGTATACGGCGAATTTGTTGAAGGCGAGATCATCAAAGCACAAGCCGGCGAAGCAGAACTCAGCAAATTGATGGAAAATACGTACCGTGACCTCAATATCGCACTCGCTAACGAACTTGCAAAAATCAGTAATTACCTCGAAATTGACGCTCTACGTGTGATCGAAATGGCGAATAAACACCCCCGTGTCAACTTGCACCAACCCGGCCCCGGCGTTGGCGGACACTGTTTAGCCGTAGATCCATACTTCGTTATTGCAGCAGCCCCTGAACAATCCCCACTTATGCAAACAGCCCGTAAAGTAAACAACAGTATGCCAGAATATGTCGTAGAAAACGTGAAGCAAATCATGGAACAACGCGACGGAAACACAGTGACGCTATTTGGTTTGACCTATAAAGGTAACATTGATGACATCCGTGAAAGCCCGGCGATGGAAATCAAAGAAATGCTCACAAAAGAAGGTTTTGACGTAAAAAGTTTCGACCCCCATGTTGTATCCGCGCCACTAACAGGTGAAGAAGCATGTGAAGATAGCTCGCTCATCGTTGTTTTAAGCGATCATGACGAATTCCGCACGATTCCAACCACTTACACAGATAAAATGCGCTCAGCCATCGTTTTTGACACGAAAAATATGGTTCAAAACGTCGGTGAACAAGTCGTCTACGCCAATTACGGCAACCTGCATGAGATCACCAAGGACGTGGCACAATACCAATTCAATTAAGGACGTGAAAGCCCATGGAAAAGACCTATTACAATTTCCGAGAACAGGCCAGAACAGCCCGAGAAACCCACGAAAAACCACTGCACGACAAAGTATGGCGCATCTTCGACATCATCGCCGCCGTCTTTGCCCTCCTCATTTCCCTCCCAATCCTCCTCGCAATTGCCATCACCATCAAATTCGAAAACTGGAAAGCCCCGATTTTCTTCAAACAAAAGCGCGTCGGAAAAGACGGCGAACTCTTCTATATGTATAAATTCCGCTCGATGTACGTCGATGCAGAAGCACAACTCGCCAAACTCCAGACCCAGAATGAAATGGACGGCCACATGTTCAAAATGAAAGACGATCCCCGCATCACCCGCGTCGGCAAATGGATTCGCAAAACGAGTCTCGACGAATTCCCCCAATTCATCAATATTTTAAAAGGCGACATGTCCTTCGTTGGACCACGCCCACCACTGATGACAGAATATGCGAACTACACAAACCACGAAAAAAAGCGTCTCCTCGTAACACCAGGATGTACCGGTTTGTGGCAAGTCAGCGGCAGAAACAACCTGACTTTTAACGAAATGATTGACCTCGATTTAGCATACATCGAAAAAAGATCGATCCTCTTCAACATCAAGATTCTACTACTCACTTTCAAGGAATTCACAAGCAAAGGAAACGGCATGTAAAAAACCGCGTGTCTAAAAAGTTGATTTTCAAAAATAAGTTTCTGGAAAATCCCTGTTTTAGGGAAAAATCTTGATAAAGTATACGTAGGCCAACAAATTAGGAGGTGGGAACAATGTGAAACGAAGCAGCACGACCCAATAAGAAAACAAACAATTATCCATTCCTCGTAACAAATTCCCTCATAAAGATTCTTAATAATAATACCCCAAAAAATTCAAGTTATGAGACAGACTCTCATAACAAAAGGAGAAACAATAAAACATGAAAAATCAAATTCCATTCAACGTATTACCTACTAAAAAGGTGAAAAAAGCTCTATTCGCAACACTAGCAACAGTAACAGTTTTATCACAAATGTTAACAGTATATCCAACAACGAGTGCAGCAGCAGAAGGATCCGAAATTGGAACAACAGAAGCACCAACACAAGTAGGCGATTTTGCGACATTAAAACGAATCATTGAAGAAGATAATGGCATTACAAATATAGAATTAACAGCAGACATCACGATGACAGCAGGAATTCAGATTCACAATAAGAAAACAACACTCACAATTAACGGTAACGGGCACACCTTAACAGAGAGCAAAGCATCTATCAACGGAGCTAACATGACAATCTTTGCTTACACTGGCTCGGCTATGCAAACAATGAATATCAAAAACCTAACGATTCGTGGTTCCCATTACTACTCACCATTCACAGTATACGATGGTGTCAAAGGTGTAGTACAAAATTTTGAAAACATCGATTATGTTGGTCCACAATTTGTTTATAATATTAATGGATTTGTAAACTTCACAGGGAAAAATAAAATTGTAAACGGACAAGGCGTTGACAAATTAGGTACGCTAAATGAGCTTGTTCAAGCAGGCGGAGTTACCATTGACGGTGAATTTATCGGTGAGCATAATACAACAGGAACATATGCTTTCGCTTTATACGGCACGAACCCGTACTTCATCATTAAAGATGGTTCAAAAGTAGATATCGCAGCAAATGGTGGAGAACTTTTATATGCTCCAGCTAACACAGCAAACTTTGTAGTGGGTAAAAGTGCAACATTCAACCTTAACACGCTTCGTGAGTTATTCCCATATGCAATGGCTAACGTAACATTCGATACTAGCTCTACAACAACAATTAATCGTACAGACGTATCAGCTGCGGCACTAATGAACGTAGCGCAAACTTTAACTATAAATCCAAACGCAAGCTTAGTAGCGAAACAAGCAGCAGGAGCACCAGCAGCAGCGCACATCTTCCGTACAACAGTAGCAAACGCAGTGATCAACATCAATGATCCACGTAAATTAGACTTAGATGCAAACGGAACAAGCACTAACCGCGTATTCTCAGCAGCAGGCAAAACAACCATTAACTTCAAAGGCTTATCAGAAATCGGCGTATTTAAACCAACAAACAAAACAGAAACACCAGACTTATCATGGCAAGATGCAACATTCCAAGTTGTTCAAGCATCTGCACAAGCTGGAATCGTTCAAGTAGGCGCACAGTCATCTACTGGCGACATCCAAACTAAATTCGTATTAGCAGACGCAAAACGTATTACAACAACAGGAACAGTTGAGATTGCACAAAAAGCAGTAAACGAACTTTTCACTAACAACGACCCAGCAACAGACGCAATCAAAGATACAACAACACAAGCAAAAATTGACGCAGCACAAAAATTAGTAGACGCAGTAACAGATACAGTAGAAAAAACAGCATTACAAAAAGATCTAGACCGCGCACAAGAACTTTTAAATGAGCGTAATGCAGCAAGTACAGATAAAGAGCGTCAAGCAGCAGCACAAAAAGCAGTAAACGAATTATTCACGAGCGATCAACCATCAACAGACAAAATCAAAGACACAACAACACAAGCTTCTATTGACGACGCACAAGGATTAATCGATTTAGTAGTAGACCCAACAGTAAAAGCAGCACTACAAAAAGACTTAGATCGTGCCCAAGAATTGTTGAACGAGCGTAACGCAGCAAATGCAGCAGAAAAAGCACGTCAAGAAGCAGCTCTAAAAGCAGTAAACGAACTATTCAACAGCGACAAACCATCAACAGACGCAATTAAAGACATCACGAACCAAGATGCAATCGATGCCGCACAAAAATTAGTAGATGCAGTAACAGATCCAACAGTAAAAGCACAATTACAAAAAGATCTAGACCGTGCCCAAGAATTGCTAGATGCACGTAACGCAGAATTAGCAGCAGAAAAAGCACGTCAAGAAGCAGCTCTAAAAGCAGTAAACGAACTATTCAACAGCGACAAGCCATCAACAGACGCAATTAAAGACATCACGAACCAAGATGCCATTGACGCAGCACAAAAATTAGTAGACGCAGTAACAGATCCAGAAGTGAAAGCACAATTACAAAAAGATCTAGACCGCGCCCAGGAATTACTAGATGCACGTAACGCAGCAGCATCATCAGAGCAAGAACGTCAAGCAGCAGCGAAAAAAGCAGTAGACGAGTTATTCACTAACGACAAGCCATCAACGGATACAATCAAAGATACAACAACACAAGCTTCAATCAATGCAGCACAAAAATTAGTGAACGTAGTAACAGATCCAGAAGTAAAAGCTGAACTACAAAAAGATCTAGACCGTGCGCAAGAATTACTAGACGCTCGTAATGCAGCAGAAGCAGCAGAGAAAGCCCGTCAAGAAGCAGCACAAAAAGCAGTAAATGAATTGTTCAACAGCAACAACCCATCAACAGACGCAATCAAAGGATCAACAACGCAAGCTAAAATTGACGCAGCACAAAAATTAGTAGACGCAGTAACAGACCCAACAATAAAAGCACAACTACAAAAAGATCTAGACCGTGCGCAAGAACTTTTAGATGCTAAAAATGCAGAGAAAGCACGCCAAGAAGCAGCACGTAAAGCAGTAAACGAATTATTCACGAACGATACACCAGCATCAAACGAAATCAAAGACCCAACAATCCAACCATCTATTGATGCAGCACAAAAAATCATCGACACAGTAACAGATCCGGCAGTAAAAGCACAATTACAAAGAGATCTAGACCAAGCGCAACAACTATTAGACATGCGTTCATCAACAGTCGGAACAATCACACCAGCTGAATTCCTAATCGGTGGCGACAAGTATGTAACAGGAACATTCACAGGCAGCGTAGCTAAAATCTCCCTACTTGTAAACGACAAAGAATACACTGGCGGAGCAGTCAAAGCAGATGGCACCTTCACATTCTACGCAAACGACAAAAACATCAAGAAAACAGACACAGTATTCGCAGTAGCATACGACAAATACGGTAAAGAACTAGAAAGAACAAAAGTGAAATTCGTAGTCGTAACAGCAGGTAAAATCACACCAGCAACATACAACCTAGCATCAGACAAAAACATCACAGGAGCGTACACGGAAGACGTAGCTAAAGTAACTGTAACAGTTGGCGATAAAGTGTACAAAGGCGGAACAGTAGCAAACGGCACGTTCACATTCTATGCTTTTGACAAAATCAAGAACGCAACAGATACCGTAACTATCCACGCATACGATTCAGTAGGTAAACTGCTAGACACGAAAACACTAAAAGTAGTAACAGGCGTACCAGTTGTAACAAAAGGTACCATCACAGTGAACGACATGTTAGTACCAGGCGACAAAAACATCACAGGAACGTATACAGATGACGTACATCATGTAGTTGTAACAGTAGACGGCGTCGAGTATAAAGGAGGTACTTTTGTAGACGGCGAATTCAAGTTCTACGCTTTCGACAAAATCACAAGCGCGAGCAGCAAAGTAACGATGCAAGCCTTCGATAAAGCCGGTAAAGTCCTAGATACGAAAACAGTGAAACTTGTAGCACCAGCAGGCGAGAATGCAAATAAAGGCGCAATCACGCTGAACGCATTCACACTTGGCGATAAAAACATCACAGGAACTTACTCAGGTGAAGTAAAATCAGTACAAGTAACAGTAGGCGAAACAACGTATAAAGGCGGAACATTCACAGACGGCGAATTCAAATTCTACGCTTTCGACAAAATCAAATCCACAACAGATACAGTTACTATTAAAGCACTAGACAAAGACGGTAACGTATTAGATACAAAAACAGTAACAGTAGCAGCAAAATAATTAGTTAGGCGTTGAGCGGTAACCTAGAAATTTAGGGTTGCCGCTCTTTTTTGATTGTAAAGTATATTGGATATTGTTACATAATTTTTACTAAAGATAAAAATATGCTAATATAATGTCGCAAAAATCTAAGTAACAATAAAGGGAAAAGTCTACCGAGGTGGTACATTCAACGCGGACGGCGAATTCAAATTCTACACCTTCGACAAAATCACCTCGACTGACGCTATTATAATGATTCAAGCATTCGTTAAAGTATCATAACAGCTGCTATTTTTTGCCGTTTTTTAAAAAAATTTATATTTTTTAAAAAATATAATAAAACAGCTGTATTTGCGGTTCCGCCTGTTAAAGTATAAGTAAGGCAAGGGATTACAAAAAACAAAGCCTAAAAAATAACCACTTGAAGGAGAGAAATCTATGTTAAAGAAAAAAGTAATGACTGTTTTAGCAACAACGAGTATTGTAGGTTCGACAATCATGTCCCCATTCACAGTAATGGCTGCTGAAGATGCACCAGTAAATGTAGTAGCCCCACAAAGCACTTTCGCCGAACAAGTATTAAAGAACATCATCGAAAACCCAACTTTTAACTTTAATGCATCGAAAACCTCAATCAACAGCTGGGATTTATATCGAAATAATGTAGCGATATCGAATGCAATGACAGGCCTGAGGTTAGTACCACAGCTTGATGCAGATAACAATATAAGCACGAATAACGAAAATATGAAGCTGAGAAGTGACTCGAAATCAGGCGAACTACAAGGATATATTAAAGGCGACAACACTTTCATCATCGGCCAAACGCTAACAACAATTCCAAATCACGAATATAAATTAGTAGCCAATTATACCGGTAACGGGAGGATAACCGTGTACGACGGAGACAAGGCGTATGCAGGAAGCGCCGGACTTTTAAGCGCAAAATCATTCAAAAATTCAGATGCAGAACAAGTCGAAGTAACATTCACCGCGAAATCTGCCAAGACATCCATCGGGAATCGAGCTATTTCAGATCTTAGCGAAAACTGGCAAGAATTTGGACTAGCGGACATTCAGGTCATCGACGTAACCGAACAACAAGCCCAAGACAAAGCCCGCGAAGCAGTAACGAACTTGTTTGAAAACCAAAATCCAGACGGTAACATCATCTCAGGTCTAACGCAATCAGAAATCGATAATGCGCAATCACTCATCAATGAAGTCACCGATGCAGACGAGAAAGCCGAACTTCAAGCCATGTTGTATAAAGCTCAAGTTGCATTATATGACGCAGCATCAGCAGAAGCAGGCAATCAATACAACGCCATCCAACGGGAACTCATGAATATCACGGAAAACCCAGCGTTCAATTTTTCAGCATCAAGTTCTTCCGTCGCAGGGTGGAATCTATATAGAAACAATGTCGCGATTTCGAATGCAATGACCAGCCTTGAACTAACGAAAACGCAAGATACCGATAACAACGCGCTCACAACAAACGAGAACATCAAGCTTAAAAATGGCTCCAAGCCAGGTGAAATAGGCGGATACATCAAAGCAGACAACACATTGGTCATCGGTCAACCCTTGAAAACCGCTTCGAATCGTCAGTACAAGCTGGTCGCGAATTACACAGGTGAGGGCAAAGTAACCGTATTCGATGGCAAAGACGTCTATGCAGGTAGCGCAGGCCTCATCACGACGAAATCCTTCACAAATGCAACGCAAGAAAAAGTCGAAATCACATTTACCGCGAAATCCACAGAAACAACCATCGGAAACCGCATGGCCTCAAATCAGAGCGCTAACTGGCAAGAATTTGCGATTGAAGGTATTCAAATCATCGATGTGACCGAAGAACTAGCTCAAAACAAGGCTCGCGAAGCCGTCGACAACCTGTTCGAGAACAAAGATCCAAACGGCAACATCAAAGAGGACTTAACCCAAACAGAAATCGATGACGCTCAAAAACTAATCGACCAAGTAACCGACCCGGACAAAAACGCAGATTTACAGAAGGATTTAGACAAAGCCCAATCCCAACTAGACGCGAAACAAACAACAGGAACTATTACAACAAATGATTTTGAGATTGGTCTCGATAAGTATGTAACTGGAACCTACTCTGGTGATGTAGCCCGTATCGCAATGCTTCAAGATGGCGTTGAAATCAAGAATGCGACGCTCAAAAACGGCGAATTCAGTTTTTACGTAGCGGACAAGAAGATCAACGAAAACCAAGCGATCTTCATGGTAGCGTACGATAAGAACGGCAAAGAACTCGCACAAGAAAAAGTAACATTCGTCAGCACGACAAAAGGCACAGTAACACCAGTCGAGATGACGATTCCAGGCGATAAATATATCACGGGAACGTATACAGGAAGCGTAACGAAAATAGAAGTAACTGTGAACGGAACGCTTTACAAAGGCGGAACAGTAGCCGATGGAAACTTCCAATTCTACTCACAAGACAAAATTTTGAAAGAAACAGATGAAGTCGTGATCAACGCCTATGACCACACTGGAAAATTATTAGACACAACAAGCGTAACCATTAAATCCACGACCCCAACAACAGGAACAATCAACCCGGACGCCTACAAACTGAAAAGCAGCAACATCACAGGAAAATTCGAAAAGGATGTAAAATCAGTCATCGTAACAGTGAACGGCACAGCATACAAAGGCGGAACGTTTAATGAAGACGGCACATTCAAATTCTACGCATTGGACAAAATTAAATCCGTAGACGATGAAGTCACGATTCAAGCATTTGATGCGAAAGGTAAAGAGTTAGATAAGAAGGTAGTGGAAGTGACAGCAAAATAATATTCGAGGCAGAGTAATGACCCCATGAAGCGGGGCTGTTGCTCTGCTTCTGAGTTTAGAAGGGAAACAAATTTTGACATAATGGCAGAACTTGTTTATGATGAGGCATATAGAGATTTTTTGTGATTAATTACACAATTCATTTCTACTTACAACGAATGGAGGAACTTGAAATGAATATCATAATTTTAGGCGCATTTGGGCATCTTGGAAAGGCGGTTTACCAACTTTTAGAGCCGCTGCCGAATGTCAATTTGACGTTGTTTGGACGGGAAAAAGAGAATATCGAGGTAGCTTCGACGACAAAAGTGATTTTTGGTGATGCGACGAATCCAGAAGATTTGGAAGATGCGCTTCGTGGACAGGATGTAGTTTTCTCAACGCTTGGTCCGTTTCATGTGGAGACTTTCGCGAAACCGCTAGTGGAGACGATGGAGAAGCTGGATGTGACAAGGCTTTTTTGGACGACGCAGTTTCAAATTAGACAGGACGAAGTGACGGAGGAGAACATTGCACTTGCGAAGACGTTTGGCTTTGATGAGGAGATGGAGCGGACGTATGTGGCGAATCAGAAGCTGGGCGCGCAGATCATTGAAGATAGTAGCCTCGATTACACGCTGTTGATGCCTCATTTCTTTAAATACGATAACAGCATCGCAAAAGTGATTCTGCAGGACGAGGATGAAACGGTGGAAGGTGAGCCGATTAGTATTTATAGTTTAGCGCTAGGACTGGTGTATTTATTGCTTCGACCTGAGCTTTATAGTAAAAAAGGTGTTATTATCTCTGCCGCTGAATGAGATTAGCGTTTAATATGTATTAAGAGCCCCCTGATTATGGAATCTAGAGGGCTCTTTCGTTGATTTAGTTTACAATAACATTAGTTTCCTGAAGAATCTCGTTCGTCGCATTATACGCGGTCAGGACAACTTTATCATTCTTACTTGTGATTAAACTTTTCGCATAGTACTGGAATTGACCGGCTGGGAGAACTTGAACAGTCGCTTGTTGCACGTTGTTTACTGTTAGGCGTATTCTCACTACATCGCCTGTATATTCCCCTTTTACGTAGTTGTCAGCTCCGATTGTGAATGGGTTTACCGTGACGCTTCCGCTGGCTGATGCGATGGAGAGCACTCTGCTGGTAACTTCTTCGCCTGCTGTATTAAAGGCCACTATTTTTACGCTATCTGTGGCTTTTGTAATGTTTGTTTTTGCGTAATATTTGATGATACCATCTGTCGTGCCAACTCGTTGTAGTGTAACGCCATTGACTTGTAGCTCGATTTTTTTAATATCGCCAATGTATGTGCCTGTTATATAGTTATCTTTGCCGATAGTGAACGTGTTTAGGGTGTCGATTGCTCCTGTGATTGTGACGGGCTTGGTGTCGAGTACTTTTCCGGTGCTGTCATATGCTGTCATTGTAGCAGTATCCTTTGCACTGCGAATGATGTTGTTAGCGTAATACTTGAAATCTGGAGCAGTGACGCCAACTTTTGTACCTTCCACGCCATTGACTGTCAAACTAACTCTCGTAACGTCACCAGAAACTTGACCAGTCACGTAGTTTTCTTTGCCAGGTGTGAATGTGTTTATCGAAGTAATTTTTCCAGCTGTTGCATCAGTAGTAACTGAAATCGTTTTTGTGTCTAAGACTTTGCCGGTATTGTCGTAACCAGTGATCTTAACCACGTCCTTTAGGTTCGAAATAATGTTGCTTGCGTAGTACTTGAAGTCTGGCGTCGTAGCTGGAATTTTCGTACCTTCTACACCATTAACTGTCAAACTAATTTTCGTAATGTCACCAGAGACTTGGCCGGTTACATAATTTTCTTTACCAAGCTTGAATGGATTTAGAGAAGGGAAGGTTCCTGTTGTAAGTTCTTTCGTGACGATAACTGATTTTGTGTCTAAGACTTTGCCGTTCGTGTCATAACCAGTAATTTTAACGTCATCTGTTAATTTGAGAATAAGATTTTTTGCATAGTACTTAAGGTCTGATGCAACAACACCGACTTTCGTACCTTCCACACCGTTGACTGTCAAACTGATTCTCGCAAGATCACCAGTAAATTGCCCGGTTACATAGTTGTCTTTACCGATATAGAAGAAGTTTGGTGTCATTTTAACGGTTGTTGACATTTGCACGTTTACCTTCGTTTTTTGTAGCTCGTTACCGTTTTTGTCATAAGCAATCACGGAAACTTGGTCTGTAGCTGCTTTGATTTTGTCTTTTGCGTAATACTGGTATGGCGAACTGCTGACGGGAATGATTTGTTGTGGCACATTGTTGATTTCTAGCCCTATTTTAGCGACGTCGCCAGTATACGTTCCTTTCACGTAGTTGTCCACGCCAAATGTAAAGGCATTTGCAGTGATAGTTCCCGATGTTTTGTTGTCTAATAAAAATTTGGCTTTAGCTAGCTGTGCTTGTAGTTCTGCTTTTAAAATTGGATCTTTTACAGTGTCTACTGCTTTTTTGGCTGCGTCAATGGCTAGTTGGTCTGTAGCTGGTTTGATGGAGCCTGAATCTGGGCTGTTATTTGTGAATAATTCTGAGACAGTTTTCGCTGCTGCTGCGTCTTTTTGTGCATCTGCTGCTTCTAGGGCATTATTTGCTGTTGGTCCCCAGTTGTTTGTTGTGAACGCACGGACAGTAAGTGATGTCGTTTTTGGCAAAACAGTTCCTGCTGTATATTTCGTTGCTTTGCTTGATACAACGCCGTCTGCTCCCATCGGATCGGTGCCGTCTGTTGTGTAGTAAACGTCTGTGTTGGCATTCGGGTTGTTTAAAACGACGCCGGATCCGCTTGGGATGATGCTAACGTTTTGCAATGTGTGCGCCATGCCGTATTTTGTCCACATTTCTAGGTTGTATTTCACACGGTCTGGGACTTGGGCTTGAACTTTGACTTGTGTTGTTAACCAATCTTTGTAGATAGTCGTTCTAGCGCCCATGAATGCTGCGTCAAGTTTGTATGCTGCATCGATTTCTTTTTGGTTATCCAGAATGAGTTGTCTCACGTTTGCGACAGATAATGGAGCACCGTCTGCACCTGCGAAGTCACCGTTTGCTGGACCGATTTGTTTTAGTACTTGGTCTTTTACAAGTGTTTTGAACTCGAGGTTTCCGGCTGTTGGGACAGTGGTACTATCTCCTGAAAAATTACCGAACAGGATGCCGGCGCCTTTTCTTGAGTTAGCGTCTGCCCATTTGTAGCGATACGTTCCGCCGCCACCTGCAAAGACAGAAGAGCTTGTCCCAGTGCCGCCGTTATTGTAGAAAGCACCGTCTGTATCATTGATATTGAATTTCATCTTAACACCATTACCGTTTAAAATATCATTGGAAACGACGGCATCTACTTCTTGTTCGGTATCAATAAACATGAAGAGAATTTGTGTTTTGATTAAATCTTCTACATCGACATAGTTTTTGAATTCTTGGAAGTTTTTCGCTGTTGCGACGGCTTTTACTTTTGTTAAAATGTTCGCGTCACCTTCGCCAGCTTCTACGATACCGGGAATAAAATACCCATCTTGGAAGCGGATTTTCGTGTAGTTATCATCGCTGTCGCCGAAGTATTCTTCAAACATGTTTTGACCAAAGTCTTCGCGCATTGTTTTTACGCCCATATATTTCCCGTTGTAGTAGTAGTGTACATATTTTGTGTGCAGGGAAATTTTATTCATTTGTTGTGCCAATGTGTTTGTAACGGTTTCGTCGTAACGGTTGTAGCCTAGGTTATAGACGTCGTTTTGCGGACCATCTTGACCTTCTTTTAATTCTAACTTACTGAATTTACCTACGACTGGGAAAGTTTCGCCTGGTGTTGCGTCAAAGAAGTTGTATTTTGCTTTTTTCGCGTTGTAGTCACGGTGGAATTTCACTGCTACGCCGGAGTTGTACTGTCCAACACTTGCTTGGCCGAATTTTTTTGCGCCGGAGTAGTTGAAATAGTTGGTTCCGCCGCTACCCATGTGTGAATCTAGATACTCAAATGTTCCTGGTGTGTAAGGATCAGCCACTAAATCTGCTGCTGCCCCAGTTACGGAAACGATTGGAAAATCATCGATGGCTTGTGCGTATTCATCGCTTGTAATGTTGTTTTTGAACTGCCATTGATAGCCTGATGTGACTTCGTTTTTGTAGTTATCGCGCAGAACGTACGTGTTGGAAAGGACGCCAGTGTTACCAGTTGCGTCATAGCCGTAGACTTTAACAACGGTTGTTTTGCTGATTTTGATTGGGCCAGTGTAAACCGTACCTTTTGTCGCGCTTGGTTCGCTGCCGTCGAGTGTATATTTTAGTGTAATGCCGGCTTTTGAAGTCATTGTTAAGTCAAAACCAGTGTCATACATGCCGCGATCTTTGCTGAATTGGACGGCGTAGTTTGTTTGACCGCTGTTGTTGGACGTGCCAAACGTTTCATTGCTGAATAGCGTTAATGTTTTGCTTGCGTCTGTTTGGCGCCCGAATGTTTGGTTGTACGCTTGTTTCGTATACTTGATCGAGTCGACCGTTTTGAATTCAGAACCGATTTTTGCGGATAAAACAACGTCGCCGCTACCACCGATTTCGAAGCTTAGGTGATTATTTCCAATTTCGGGCGCTTTATCTGAATACAGCACGCGGAAACCTTTGGCCGGAATAACAAGGTTGGAAAACTCGAATTTGTCGAGTGTTTTTGTTTTATCGGTCAGGTACATACCCTTGCCTAAAACAACCGGGACATCATTGTCGTTGTAAAGCTCGACCCAGGCGTCTTTAGAGCTTGTGGTGCCTTCTGATGATAGTTCGTTGATGAAGACGTTTTTGATTTTGTCTGGTGTCGTGAGGGCGCCTTCGATGCTTGGACCTTTGGCATTGTTTTTGTATTTGATGATGAGTCTGGCTGAGTTGGCTCCGCCGCCTTGATAAACACTACCGATGTAATTATCACCATCGACGCGGAATGCCATGGATTGACCGTCTTTCCAGCCATTGAAGCGATTTTCGTTGATGATATCTTTCAAATTGGCCGTGCGAACGATTTGGTTAGTTGCTGTGAATGCTGGTTGACTATACTTCACGACCATGTTGCTGTAAGAACGGGAAGTGATGTTTCCAGCTGTGCTTTTGTATATTTCTGGATTGCCAAGTTCGCTACGGATCTCCATGTTAGAGCTTACTTTTGCAGTGGTTGAAGCGGATGTTGTGAATTCTAAATAAGCATCTTCAATTTCTGCTGATTCTGGGAGGTTAACATTGTTAAAACGGAATGCTGAGATGTCTTTGTACGCGGGAGTAAGGGTAGCTGACCAGTAACCGCCGATTCTTAGGTTGTCACCGAGGTTCATTGTTTTTGCAGTACCGTATTCCTCTGCGTCGTCGTTTGCTGTTGCCACTTGAGCTCTAGAATCACCGTCTTCTGAGTAATATTCTAGGACTAATTTCGGCGCCATTGTAGCACTTGATTCAAAAGAACGGGCAACGTAAGATCCAGTTTTATCGCCATCTACTTTGAAAACAAGGTCTTTCAGTACGGCGTTGGAGCTGCGCATTTCATTGATAACTTCTGTCAAATCGCCTGTGTTCACAAGATCGTTGACTGCTACTTTTGCTGGTGTTGTAGATTTCGCAGTAGTTTCTGTCAGGGCGCGATTTGTGAAGGAAGCAACGGTGGATGCGAAGGCCTCACCATTTCCGACTTGACCTGCAACTGACAAATTCGTTGGTGTGCTTGATGCTGTTAGTGTCGTGAAGGTAAGGTAAGCTTTTGTAATCACGGCATCGGCTGGGATAGAAACATCTGCAAAACGCACAAATGTAGATTCGGGCACAGCTCTTAGAAGACCGTGTAGATTGAGTGATGTAGCCGTCAAATTGGTAGATGTAGCATTTACTGAAGCATCATCTGTACCGGCTTTGACAAGGTATTCTTTTTTCGCTGAAGGAATGTTTTCCGCATCATCACGAATGGAATACACATACGCTTGAACACCGCTATTTTGTTTGGCGTTATAGGCATAGGCCTTCACTGTCATATTTTTGTCGACTTTGATCGGGCCTGTATAAGTCGTGCCGTTTGTTTCGCTAGGCGTTGAGCCGTCAAGCGTGTATTTGATCGTGTTGATGCTGTCTGTTTTTAGCGTTAAGTCGAAACCGGCTTTGTACATTCCTGTTGTTTGGCTAGGCGTGATGTTTACTAGTGGAGTCGCGCCATTGTTCGAGCTTTCATACGTCCCAGTTGTATAGGAAACGAGATTTTTGTCGGCGTCATTAAAACGGCCTAATGTTTCGTTGTAAGGCATTTTTTTCACGGCAAAAGTATCCAGCGTGTGGAAGCTGCCGTCGTATTTTGTAGATAGATAAAGCGTTGTGTCGCGGTCGCCTAGCGTGAAGTTCGTAGACGCATTATTTTGCGTACCGTTTGCCTTCACGACACGGTATCCTTTTGCTGGGATATAGATGTTGCTGAGCTCAGATTTACCTAAAGCATTGGCGTCATCGGATATAAAAACATCTTTTGAAAGAAATACTGGAGCATCGTTGTTGTTGAAAATTTCGATCCAGCCGTCTGTCTGAACGTCTGTCCCCATGCTCGCAACTTCGTTTATAAATAGGTTTTTTATTTTGGCGGGATCTTGGGTAACTTCTTCGCCAATCGCGTCTTTTTCGCTGTATGAATATTTAATAACAAGCTTTGGTTGTAGGGCAGCATCGGTTCCACCTTGATAAATACTGCCGATATAGTTGTCGCCGTCGACTTTAAAAGCGAGCGCGTTTCCGTTTGTCCAACCCATTAAGCGTGTTTCGTCGATGATGCTTTTTAGATTAGGCGTTCGGATAACTTGTTTGGTGGTTGCAAAAGATGGTTGCTGGTATGTCACGGTAGAAGCTGTGTAGTTACGGTTGCTGATGTTTCCAGCGGTAGTTGCGTAGGTTGCTGGATTGCCTAATTCGGCCGCAATCGCCATGTTGGAAGTCTGGTTGGCAACGGTAGCTTTTGTTGTGAATTCCAAATAGGCATCGTCAATTTTCGCGTTTTCTGGAAGGTCTACATTCGCAAAACGGAACGCGGATAGGTTTTTATTTGCCGGAGTTAGCGCTGCTGCTGTGTAACCGCCGATTTTCATTTCAGCATTTAAGGCGATTGTTTTAGCTGTGCCTGATTCTTCTGCGTCATCGGATGTGTTGCTGATTTTCGCGTTGTATTCGCCTGTTGGAGACGTGTATTCAATCATGAGTTTTGGCGCCATTGGAGCGCTAGAGTCGAAAGAACGCATAACGAATGAGCCTACGCCACTGCCAGTTACTTTGAACACGTAATCTTTAATGTCCGCAGTATTCGCGCGCATTTCTTTCACTATAGATGAAACGTCGTCGGTATTGAAAATGGTATTTGTGGCAACAACGGGGGTTTTCATGCTCATCGTGGTGGTTGTGAAGGTGCGGCTTGTGAAGGATGCGACAGTGCTTGCAAATGCTGCTTGCGTGCCAAGTTCTCCTGCCACATTAATGGTCGTGGATTGAGCGGCTGAGGATGCATCACGAGCTGTGAATGCGATGTAAGCTTTTGTGATTTTTGCGTCTGTTGGTAAGGCTACATCGGCAAAACGTAAATACGTGGCCTGTGTTGCGCCTGCTAAACCGTGTAAATCAAGGCCGGTACTCGTTAAGTTCACCGCCGTACTCGAAACTTCGGCGTCATCGGCACTTTTTTGAATCGGAAATTCTTTGGCGAATGCAAATGTTTGCTCCTCGTTCACAGTGTTTGTAGATTGCGTCATGGCTTGGGTTTCTGCGAATGTCACGATATTCCCGATGGAACTAGGTACCATGAGAGAGACGATCATCGCCATCGATAAAACTTTTAATCCAAAATTACTTTTCTTTTTCATGTTTAAAATCATAACTACTTATGCATAATTCTTTATGGCTGGCAGTTATATCCTCCTTATTTTCTCTAGAATAGTTAACATTTTTTCTTTGTTTGTGTCGAACCATTATTTTACAATTAAACCGTGTTTTTCTATATCGGATAGATTGATTTTCATTATGTTATAGAAATATCTAATCGCATGGTAATGCTAGATTCATAGCACTCAAACATGCGTGTTAATCACCACTTTCCTAGTTATTTTTAAATGGGAGTGCCTTTGCTATTCGCTCTTATCCCTACTTATATTTTACCTGCGTTTGGGGTTTCAAGTCATTAGAATGGGCGTAACTTTTTTTGCGTAAAATGGGATGTTCACAGAAAAGACATCAATGTAACAGCTTAAAAACGCATGATTTGTGATTCATCAGAGTGCATATTTATTCGCTAAAAAGCAGAAAAAGCAGCATGACTCACCTAACTAAAAGTAGGGAATGATACTGCTTTTTCTTATTTGCTATGGGATCTAGCTTCCAAAACCTCACCTAAAGCGGTGAAATCTCGTTTTATCGGCGGCATATGCCAAACGAGCACGTCGACGTCCGTGATGCTGGGCAGAGGCGAGTCACTGATAATAAGATCGTGTTGCGCCCAATGTTCCCTAGGCTTTAGATCATCACAGAAAACAATCATTTCCTCCGAATAATAACGGCGAATCTGCGTTTTCAAATATTCCTCCCACATGAACCCGCTTTTTGAAATGATTTTAACGTGAAGAGCGCGAGTATATGCCTCCGTCAGTAACGCCACAGAAAAAAGATTATGGATGTAAGTCGCAATAACCTCTCGATTGGACCTCAAAAACTGAAAATCCGGCCAAGTTTCATATTTTTTCAATGTCGTTATAATTTTTTCTTTCTCCTGCGTATCGGGAACAAGTTTTTTCGAGAAATAATCGACATCCAGGATCAGATTTGCTTTTTCAATGAAAAGAAAGCGCGCCAGATAATCCACAATACTCACTTTTAGCGCAAGCGTATCCGCAACGCGACCATTCAAAATCGTCAAAAGATCCTCCGCAATCGATGTACGCGGACCTTGAAATTTTTCGCTATAGTACAGGCGCATCACCATCCGTTCACGATTGACATACGTAAACGAACCCAGGAAACACATAATAATAATCATATAACGCTCCACAGGAATTATATGGCTACCAAGCGCATCTTCCAAATCACTAAAATCAATCTCCATCGCATTATGATACGTATAAATATCTTTCCAAAATTGCTCATCCTCCGCGCTTGGATTAATCGTATGCCCTTGTTTAATGCGCCTCAAAGACACTGCAATAGCCGTTGCATAATCGACACGGGTACTAGGTGAAAAATAAACTTTCATATGATGTTCGAATTTTTGAATAAATTTATCTATATAGGTTTCAAAGTCGAAATCCGGAATGACCCAACCAGAATACGGATAGCACTTACTGAAAAGATGGTAGAAAAAGAAACGGATATTCATCTCACCACCCTGTATTTCGAGCGGGGCATTGTTCAGCACAAGCCGACTTCTAGCCAAGAAAGTATCCACCTCAGCCAATTTCACATAGAAGGTAGACCGACTCACAAAATTGTTCTCCGCCCATTCCGAGATTGTCGTTTTCTCGCCATCAAAAGCAGAAAGCGCCAATTGGAACAGGTGACTTGTCGATATCATATACGCCGTCAAATAATCAAAATTAATCTGAGGAGTCGTTTGCATCGATAGCTTTTTATCCGCCTCAAGAATCTGAGCGACATCCTCGGGAAGTGTGGCGTTGAGCGTCTCGATGTCCGCATTCAAAGTATTAACAGAACATTCCACAATAGTAGCAACTTCTTTTTTTACAATCGGAGCATCTGCAAAAAACAGTAAATTGAGTAGTTTTAATCGGCGATAATCCGATGCGGGAATAATATTTTTCACTAGTAAAACCTCCCTCGTATCCTTATGCTACTATCCTAATGAAATTTCCAGCTGAGGTCAAATATGAGTTACCATTTTCTTGCGCAATGTAGAAATATCACTATATAGAAGAAAGCAGAAAATTCGACGCTATTTCTAACACAATCAAGGTTGCGATACCCAATAAGCTATGCTATAATTATACCTCGTGAGTAATTAAAAATTATTCCTTGCCCGTTTCTAGTCCCGAAGCCGCAAAACGTGTTGGAAAGACTGGAGAGGTTGTTATAATATAAGAGATGAAACGCTTAAAAAAGATTGTAGGTCTTTCTTGTTTTTAAATGGGTAGGACGTAAAATTCTGCTTTAAACAAATCGAGCGAAAGCGTTTGTAGTCCGCAAAATTGTTGGAATGCGAACGCTTGCCGCCGATTTATATCGCTTATCGAACCAACCTTAGGGCCGCTAAG
Source organism: Listeria sp. SHR_NRA_18 (assembly GCF_003856515.1). NCBI lineage: Bacteria > Bacillati > Bacillota > Bacilli > Caryophanales > Listeriaceae > Listeria > Listeria sp. SHR_NRA_18. Next base: position 169,832 of record NZ_QPKR01000002.1, on the reverse strand, counting down.
ACCACAAGGAGGTGTAAAGAGATGGCAAGAACATATGAAATTATGTACATTATCCGTCCAAACATTGAAGATGAGGCGAAGAAAGCTTTAGTAGAGCGCTTCGACGGCATTTTAACTGACAATGGTGCGGAGATCATCGAATCGAAGGATTGGGGTAAACGTCGTTTGGCTTATGAAATCGAAGACCATAAAGACGGTTTGTACCAAATCACTCGTATTTCTGCTACTGCTGCGGATTCTATCAATGAATTCGACCGTTTAGCAAAAATTTCTGATGATATCATTCGTCACATGATCATTAAAGAAGAAGCTTAATATTCCCCGAGTCATGGCTCGGATTTTTATGAAAAAAAGAGAGGAGGTTGGTTCTACTTATGATGAACCGTGTTGTATTAGTTGGTCGTCTGACAAAAGATCCTGAATTACGTTACACTCCTGCGGGCGTTGCAGTTGCGACATTTACACTTGCTGTAAACCGCAACTTTACTAACCAAGCTGGAGAACGTGAAGCAGATTTCATCAATTGTGTTGTTTGGAGAAAGCCGGCTGAAAACGTTGCGAATTTCCTTAAAAAAGGGAGTTTAGCAGGTGTTGACGGTAAGGTTCAAACGCGTAATTATGAAGGTCAAGACGGTAAGCGTGTCTATGTAACAGAAATTCTTGCTGAAAGTGTCCAATTCCTAGAACCCCGCAGTGCAAACGGTGGCGGTAATGGTGGTGGCTACAGCAATAACAATAATGATGGCGGTGGACAGCAGCAGTCGTATAGCACTAGCAATACTGGCGGCGGCTTCAACCAACAGAATGATAATAGCTACGGACAACAGAATCAACAACAACCTCAATCTCAGAGTTACCAAGCACCACGTAACGCCGATCCATTTGCTAGTGATGGCAAGCCAATCGACATTTCAGATGACGATTTGCCGTTCTAATAAATCGAGAAGATTACGTATGACTGGATTTTAATTTGATAGGAGGAAACTATAATGGCTGGAGGACGCAGAGGCGGACGCCGTCGGAAAAAGGTTTGTTACTTTACTTCGAACGGAATTACGCATATCGACTATAAAGATACTGAGTTACTGAAAAAATTCGTTTCCGAACGTGGAAAAATTCTTCCTCGTCGTGTAACTGGAACGAGCGCTAAATATCAACGTAAATTAACGATTGCTATCAAACGCTCACGCCAAGTAGCATTATTACCATTTGTTGCTGAAGAGAAATAAAACCTGAACCTCCCGATTTCGGGAGGTTTTGTTTTGTTTTGGTTGTTTGAACGAAGTGAATTACAACCAAAATATAAGGGTGAGCGCAGCGAGCAGTTAATCCACCAGAGTTGTTCCCCTGATACACCCACCAAACCTGATTGAGAGTAAAACCTCGCTAGAAGATACACCCCAATGCAGGCCAATTGGTTGTTTGAACGAAGTGAATTACAACCAAAATATAAGGGTGAGCACAGCGAGCAGTTAATCCATCAGAGTTGTTCCCCGATACCCCACCAATCCAAACCAACTTTTCCAACCTAATTTCCCAGCCCTACAAAAAACATACATAACAAACCCAAGCTGTACTTCCTTTTACTTATCTCGTTTAAAGCATTGACGCACATACGCATTAAAGTGTATGATAGATAGAGGATTTTAAAATACATTTTATAACAAAAAACAATAGGGAGCTATAAAAAATTATGTTTTGGAAATCGTTATTAAGAAAGAAACCGTTAGAAGCACTTATTCATAATAAAAGTAATAGTATTCATTTGAAAAAAACGCTTGGCGCGATGGATTTAATTTTCCTAGGCGTCGGGGCGATTGTTGGAACTGGGATATTCATTTTACCAGGAACGATTGCGGCGCTTTATTCGGGGCCGGCAATCGTGCTATCCTTTGTCATTGCGGCGGTAGTCTGTGCGCTCGCGGCTCTTTGTTACTCTGAGTTTGCGTCGTCGGTTCCGGTTGCAGGAAGTGCCTACACGTATGGCTATGTCATTTTTGGGGAATTTATTGCTTGGCTGCTCGGCTGGGCGCTTTTGCTGGAGTACGGTTTGGCCGTGGCATCGGTTGCAAGTGGCTGGTCATCGTATTTCAAAACGTTGCTGTCTGGATTCAACTTGCATATTCCCGATGCGATTTCGGGTGCATTTAATCCGGCGGCTGGGACTTATGTCAACATTCCGGCGATTGCGATTGTCGCGATTATTGCGTACTTATTGACGCGCGGAATTCGTGAATCGACACGGGTCAACGCGTTCATGGTTATTTTGAAAATCAGCGTGATCCTGCTATTTATCTTGGTTGGCGTATTCTATGTGAAACCGGATAATTGGGAGCCGTTCATGCCATTTGGATTTAGTGGCGTGCTGAACGGTGCAGCGCTAGTATTCTTCGCGTATCTCGGGTTTGACGCGGTTTCGTCGGCTGCTGAGGAAGTAAAAAATCCGCAGAAAAACATGCCGATTGGGATTATTGGGTCGCTGCTCGTGTGTACGGTTTTGTATATCGCGGTTTCCATCGTATTGACTGGAATCGTGTCATATCAGGACTTGAACGTGGCTGATCCAGTTGCTTTTGCGCTACAAGTTATCAATCAAAATTGGATTGCGGGAATCGTGTCGCTGGGCGCGGTTGTTGGGATGATTACGGTTATTCTCGTGATGCTTTATGGCGGAACGCGCCTGATTTATGCGATGGGTCGTGACGGGTTGTTGCCGAAAAGCATGGCGGAAATCGATGCAAAAACAAACACGCCGATCAAAAGTACTTGGACGTACGCGATTGTTATCATGTTTTTCGCTGGTTTTGTGCCGCTGAATCGCTTGGCGGAACTGGTGAATATGGGGACGTTGTTCGCGTTCATGATGGTTTCGATTGGGATTATCTTTTTGCGTCGTAATAAATCGATTGCGACTGGCGGCTTCAAAACACCGCTATATCCGGTATTGCCGATCGTCTCCTTCTTGATGTGCCTATTCTTGATTACGAGATTATCCGTTGAAACGTGGATTGCGTGCGGGGTTTGGTTCTTGCTAGGCTTGGTTTTATATTTCACATTTGGACGTAGGAACAGTACGTTGAATAAATAGGAAAAAGGTACCTTAGCTACGTCGGTAGCTAGGGTATTATTTTTGGTCGGAGCAAAATTTTTTCGTGTTTGTAGTCTTTTTCTTCCTTTGGTACAATAGGGATAATAAATAACGTGATATCAAAGGAGTGCGACGGCGGATGGCAGATTTGGTTTTTGATAGTGGTAGAATCGTTCGTGATTTATTAGTGAACTTTCAGCAGGTGAAAAATTCGGGCGTGATGGGCGTTGATAAGCGGATCAGGTTTTTGGTGGCGCAATTATTCACAAGTGAGCAGGAAGTGATGGACGGTCAGGCTTTTAAGGATACGACGACGCTTTTTAAGAAGCAATTGGGGTTTTTCAATGCGCTCGATGGGAATACGCGGGCGTCGCTTGCTGGGCTGTTATTGGTGAATGGGCAAAATGATGAGAAGACCGTGGCGCGCGTGATTGATAATTATGAATTGCTTGTGGAAAGCGGATTCAAACGGACGAACTTTACGTATTTTGGCGCGTATTTGCTTTTGCGGACGGCGGATAAGCCGCGAAATGTGGCGGAGCGGGCGCGTAATATTTACATGGCTTTGCGGAAGCAGCATCCGTTTTTGACGGGGGCGGAGGATGTGACGTCGGCGGTTTTGATGGCGCAGCTGGATACGTCGCTTTCGGTGGAGCAGTTGACGGAAATCAATGAGTATTATTTTACTGAATTTAATCGTGCGGGATTCCGAAGAAACGACAGTTTGCAGTTTTTGGCGGCGACTTCTACGCTGATTTATTTGGATCGTGACGCGAATCATGTGAAAAAAGTGGTGCATTTGGCGGAAGAGCTCGAGCATGCGGATGTGAAAATTAGACCGATTCATTATGTGACGCTTGGAATTTTGGCGTATGTGAGGGAAAGTGCGGAGCTGGATGCGGTGTTTTTTGATTTGCTAGAGGCGATGCGGGGGGACAGCGGTTTGCGTTGGAATCGGGAGTTCTACACGGCGATGGCGCTTAGTTTGTACACGGAGGATCAGGCGCGCAACATGACGAAAGATCAGGTCGAGAGCTTGATGGTATCGGTGCACGTGTTGATTGCAATCGAGCGAGCGGCAGCGGCCAGTGCAGCAGCGGCAGCCAGTGCGGCGGCTGCGAGTAGTGGCGGAGGTTCTTAATTGACTTCGCCCCGAGACAGTGTAAAAATGAGAGGGTAAGTGTTTATCAAATGAAGCTGTGATAAAACTCAGAACAGGGAGAATCGCCAACCTAAAGTGGGTGGGACGTAAAATTTCGCTTAACACAAATCGAGCGAAAGCGTTTGTATTCAGGGGAGTTGGCGGAAGCCGGAAGCGGAGCATACTGGTGTATGTGAGAACCGGAAGTCTGTCAACTCCCCTGAATGCGAACGCTTGTCGCCGATTTATCTGAGGTAGGCTCCAGACTCATTTATCAAATAAGACAAAGAGGTGTTTCCATTGAACAAAATTAATCTTGGTAACAGTGGCATGCTCGTTCCTGAAATCGCGCTTGGTTGTATGCGTATGGCCGATTTATCGAAGGACGATGCGGCAAAAATGATTAACACAGCGATGGATGCGGGGATTAATTTCTTCGATCACGCGGATATTTATGGTGGCGGAAAATCAGAGGAAGTTTTTGCGGATGCGGTGGGAATGAATCCAGCGGTACGCGAAAAAATGATTTTACAGTCGAAATGTGGCATTCGCCCAGGCATGTTCGATTTTTCGAAAGAACATATTTTAGAGTCGGTGGACGGTATTTTAAAACGTTTGCAGACGGATTATATCGACATTTTATTGCTTCACCGTCCTGATACATTAGTGGAACCGGAAGAAGTAGCGGAGGCGTTCACAGCGCTTAAGAAAAGTGGCAAAGTGCGCGAGTTTGGTGTGAGTAACCAGAACCCGATGCAAATCGAGCTTTTGAGCAAATACGTGGAACAAAAATTGGTCGCAAATCAGCTGCAGCTCAGCATTACCAACACGGGCATGATTGACGCAGGGCTTAATGTGAACATGAAAATTGACCGCTCGATTGACCGTGATGGCAGCATTTTAGACTATTGCCGTCTGAAAGATATTACGATTCAAGCGTGGTCGCCGTTCCAATTCGGCTTTTTCGAAGGGGTTTTCCTCGATAATCCGAAATTCCCTGAGTTGAACAAAGTGATCGATCGCATTTCTGCTGAAAAAGGCGTGGAAAATACGGCGATTGCGACAGCGTGGATTTTACGTCATCCGGCGAAGATTCAAACGGTGGTTGGCACGATGAACCCTGAACGTTTGCAAGCGATTAGCGCGGCGTCTAATATTACGCTGACACGACAAGAATGGTATGAAATCTATTTGGCAGCGGGTAATGAATTGCCTTAATCCGACGAATAAAAAAGGACACATGCATGACCACCGAATTTGAGGCGGTTTTGCATGTGTCACTTTTATTTAACGAAATATTCTTTGCCATAGTGTCCGTTTAGCAGTAACCTCTAGCTGTTCGGCTAATAAATGCTGTGTTTTTTGAATAGCATGGCCGAGTTGTCCAAACTGGCTTTGCGATGCTTTACTCGTTTGCTTGATCTGATTTTCCATTTTGTTCAACCGAGCGTTGATAGCCACGAGTTTTTTATCTAAATTTTGAATCAAGAGGGCTGTATCGGTGATTGTTTTATTTGCTTTTTTCGTGCGGGCGTAGAAAACTTGATATTGTTGCGTGTCTTTTGGCAGGAATGGGATAACCTGTTGTCGTTTTAATTTCCGCGAATGTTGCCATCGTTGTAGTAATGTCATGTGGAGTAAGCGCTTCTGATACAGATGCAACGGGAGTGAATCTTTTGCGAAGTTACATGTCATGCAAGCGCAGACTAGGTTTGTGAACGTTGTGAGACCGTTCTCGCAAGCCGGAATGACATGATCCGCCGTATCGCCGCGACCGCCACAATAAACGCATAGTTGCCGATCGCGCCTGCGAACCATTCGTTTAATATCTATTTCTCGGTAAAAAATATGAATCCGATCTGGCTGAATTAAGCCAGCAACGCCACCACTAATAAGCTGTTTGGCCTCGTCATAAGATATTTTGCGCTTACCTTGCTTGTTGGTATGAAGCGAGATAGCCGTGATACTTTCCTTTTTTGCCAGTAACCTATAGTCATAAAAATAATGAACCCCATCGAAAACTGTCTTCATGTCTAACCTCCTATGCAGTATGTCCATACGAGAATTGTACAATGGATAGCTAGAAGAGTCAAAAATAGTTTTTGTAACATTTTAAACGTTTATAAATCGATTTTCACCGGCAAAACGGCCTTAAACAGCTTATCCATCTGTGCCCAATCGGCGGGCGTTGTCATCTGCTGCGACCAATACATAATCGCGCCCAAATTTGCCGCATAAATATACGTCAACAGCTCAGCGGGAATATCATCTGAAAGCGTCAATTTATCCATATTCGCCTCGATATCCTTCTGAAATTCCGTCAAAAAAAACGAAGCCATCGTCTTGAAAAACGTATCATCATTCTTCTGCTTCTCAAGCACCAACTGCATATCCATGTATACCGTATCAAACCCAGACTGAAACGGATGATTAATCCGGTCCTTAATATCCAACGCAAAATAGTCCTGAAACTGCTCATGCAACACATACATTAACAAATCATACTTATCAAAAAAATGCTTATAAAAAGTAGTCCGGTGAATCAAAGCTTCCTTACAAATACTATTCACTGTAACACTAGCCAGCTCCTGCGTTTCAAGCATTTGCAATAGCGTTTTATAAAGTGCATTTTTCGTTTTTCGCACACGTAAATCCGAATCATTCATCTACACATCTCCTAAAGTGTTGCTTAACTATACAGACCAAACAATCTGGTTCTTACATTTCATCTCGAAATCGTGTAATATACACTGTATGTCTATAAATATATAATAGCGTGAATCGAAGGAGGAAACAACCAATTGGCAAATTTACTTTACAAATTAGGACAGACTTTCGCTAAACACAAATGGAAAACAATCATTTCCTGGTTTGTTGTTTTAGGAATAATCGTGGCCGTACTAGGCGTCAAAGGTATTAATTTTACAGATGACATCAAAATGAGCGGTCTTAAATCACTAGATACATCGAATAAAATCGAGGAAGAATTCAAGCAGGACAGTCAAAAAGGCAGCATCCGCGTCGTCTTTAAAAGCGACCAAGAAAAAGGCATTGTGACACCTGAATCTCAAGCTGCAATCACGCAAGTTTTAGCAGAAATTAAGAAAAGTGATGACAAAATAGAAAGCATCGCGAACCCGTACGAAGCAAAAACAATCAGTCCAGACATGACAACTGCATTTGCGGACATTAGTTACAATGTCAGTGCGCTCGCGGTCAATGAGAAATCGATTGATAAAGTCAAAGATGCGCTAAAAGGCATGGATGACAAGCATCTTCAAACCGAGATGACTGGTAATGTCATGATTACACCAATGGATATCGGCGGTTCATCAGAAGCAATCGGTATCGTGGTGGCGCTAGTCATCCTGATCATCGCATTTGGTTCGGTAATCGCAGCAGGACTGCCAATTATCACGGCGATTCTAAGCTTGGGAACAAGTGTCGGCATTATTGCGATCATTTCCAGTTATTTCGAAATGCCAAACGTCACGCTCACGCTGGCGGTCATGATTGGCCTCGCCGTTGCGATAGATTACGCGTTATTTATCCTATTTAAATACCGCCAAATCATCCGCACCGAGAAAAATCACCTAAAAGCAGTCGGACTCGCGACAGGAACAGCAGGTAGCGCCGTCATTTTTGCCGGAATTACCGTTATTATCGCCGTATGTGGTTTATCCCTTGTCGGCATCGAATTCCTGACCGTTATGGGACTCGCATCCGCACTCAGCGTCCTATTCGCCGTGCTTTCCGCGCTAATCCTAATCCCAGCATTCATCGGCGTTTTCCATAAGAAAATTAAGCCACAAAAAGAAAAAGCCGGCAAAAAAGGCGACAACATTTGGACGAAATTCGTTGTTGGGAAACCACTTATTGCCTTCCTAATCGCGGTTATCGTTCTCGGCGGACTCAGCATCCCGTTCGGCTCGATGGAACTCGGAATCCCGGATAACGGCTCGAAACCGAAAGACTCCACCGAGAAGAAAGCGTACGATATTCTATCCGACAAATTTGGCGAAGGTTTCAACGGACCATTGGTTATTTTAGCGGATACAACAGAAAAAGGCAGTGCTGCCAATCTAGCCGCAGTCACAAAACACATTTCTGGTATGAAAGACGTGGCCATCGTAACGCCGCCAATGCCGAATGAAAATGGTGACTACGCGCTGATTACCGTCATTCCAAAAACAGGACCGACAAGCAGTAAAACAACGCAACTCGTTCATGATTTACGCAGCTACGCAAAAACAGCCGATAGCAAATACGGCGTCAACATGGAAGTAACCGGACAAAGCGCAATCAACATCGACATGTCCCAAAAACTCAACGACGCGATTCCAGTTTTTGCAACCGTTATTGTTGTATTGGCATTCATCCTGCTCACAGTCGTGTTCCGCTCACTACTGATTCCACTGACTGCCGTTCTTGGCTTCGTGCTCTCACTAACAGCAACACTCGGCTTCACGACGATGGTTATGCAAGACGGCGTATTTAGCGAACTGTTCGGCATCAGCACCACCGGCCCAGTTCTCGCCTTTCTGCCAGTCATCACGATCGGCATCCTGTTCGGACTCGCAATGGATTACGAGGTATTCCTCATGTCCCGCGTCCACGAAGAGTACACACTAACAAAAGACAACACGCATTCCATCAAAACTGGCTTGAAAGAAAGCGGCCCCGTCATCATTGCAGCAGCTCTGATCATGTTCTCCGTCTTCATCAGCTTCGTTTTCGCACCAGACCCAATGATCAAATCAATCGGGATCGCGCTAGGCTTCGGTGTCCTATTCGATGCATTTATCGTGCGTCTAACAATCATCCCAGCCCTAACAAAACTATTCGGAAAAGGCTCATGGTACATGCCGAAATGGTTGGATAAAGTGTTGCCATCGATGGATATTGAAGGGCATCATTTGAAGGATAAGAAGTAAGGATTTTTAGTAGCATAAAACCCGCGGACATCGTAATCTCATACGTCGTCCGCGGGTTTTTATGCGCCGTCTATTTAATGTTAATGGTCATAGAGGAAACTGCAGAACCCGCTGAACTGTAACCGACAAGCGTTACCTTATCTGTAATTTTTCCTTTAGGGATTACGGAGACCAGCGTTTTATTAACGAAATTGCCTAGTCCGTCATACGTATTAACATACACGACGTCTGATGCGTTTTTAATTATTTTTGATGAATAGTATTGGAAATTGTTTCCTGATACCGAAATTTTAGTGCCTTCTACGTCATTTACTGTTAGGCTGATTTTGCCGACCGAACCTGCATACGTTCCGCTCACGTAGCCAGTTCCGAGTACGAATGGGTTAGCTGTTGCACTTATATTGGTCTTTATAAGAACATTAGCAGAAGATACAGCAGATCCCGCTGAATCGTAAGCAACAAGCGTTACCTTATCTGTTGCATTTGTAATAAGTAGTTTTGCATAGTATTTTATCGTTCCACCTGTTACGTTGATACGTTGTTTAGCTACGCCGTTAATTTGAAGCTCTACTTTTGCGATGCCTCCTGTATAGTGCCCTGTCACATAGTTGTCAGTGCCAATTTGATAGGCATTGGTAGCTGTGATTTTTCCTTTAAGGGCTACTGGAACCAGCGTTTTATTGATGAAATTTCCTAGTCCATCATACGTATTAATATACACGATGTCAGTGGTGTTTTTAATTAATTTGGCGGCATAGTATTGGAAATTGTCTCCTGATACTAGGATTTTAGAGCCTTCTACGCCATTTACTGTCAGGCTAATTTTGCTCACATCCCCTGTGTACGCTCCTTTTACATATTGGTCATCTGTATAATAGGTGGAAGGCGTCACATTTACATTGTCTTTGATTGTCACATTTTTTTGTCCAACTACGAGTCCATCAGAATTATAGCCTACGAGCGTTACTTTATCTGTTGTTTTCGTAATCAGTGGTTTGGAATAATATTTTATTATTCCATCTGTCACATTGATTTGTTGTTTCGCGACACCGTTTACGATTAAACCGACTTTAGCTACGGGCCCTGTATATCTTCCTTCGATATAAGCATCTGCCACCCTATAATCAGACAGAGCTATAGCGAAATTCTTAGGTATTATTGCTACTTTCGTCTCGCATACTTTCCTGCCAGCTGAATTATAGCCAATAACTGTTACTTTGTCATTTATTTCTGTAGCCCAACGATAAATCTTGAATGTACCATCCGCAAAAACCGGATATTTCCCTGAATCTACGCCATTTATCTGCACACTAACCTTATCGACTTTTCCAGTATATGTTCCTTCTATTTGTTGACCTACCACATGAGGTTTGGTGAATAGTTCGCCATCACCCGGTTTAGGTTCGGGTACAACATTCACAGTACGCTCGAATATCTGTTTACCTGCTGAGTTGTAACCGATTAATTTTACCTTGTCCTCGGCAGATGTAATGAAATTTTTCGTATTGTACTGTATTTTCCCATTCGTGATATTCACTCGTTCTTTAGCTTCATTATTCACTTGTAGTTCTACCTGTGTAATCAAACCCATATAATTTCCGCGAATATAAGTATCTTCTCCATACATGAAAGAGAGTAGGGTCATAGATGGGAATGGTGCTATAGGAAGCAATCGAGATTTCGATATAAAGCCATCCGTTTCTGTGGTGGCGTAAACACGATTATAATACCCGTAAACATCATCATTTATAATTAGAGTAGGAATAGAGACAGTCCATTTTCCATCTGCACCAACTGTACCACTACCAATTTGAATGGTGTTAAAATCTACATAATTATATACGGATTCATAGATTTTTACGGTTGAATTAGGTTCTCCTGTTCCTGAAATTACCCCAGCTTCTGGATCCATAATATCAGATGCTGATGTTATAGTTGTTGGAGCCACTTCTGTTCTATCATATAATTTTAATTCGGAAAATTGTATTACCGCATCGCCTTGGACTCGTAACAAAACATTTGATACAGTAGAAGTGGCTTTAAATTGCACCGAATCTTTATATACTTTATCTTCATAATATAGATCATATCTATCAGAAATCTTTGGAACGTTACCATCACTTATACTGATACGATACTCATAATCATCCGGCGACGCTTCTAATACCTTCCCTTTAGCCTTAAACTGATACGTATGCCCTGGGATTGTAGCGAATGTCTGAAAAATACCACCTTGATTATCGAAATATTCATCTTGTCCCGTTTCATCAAAAGAGAGGTCACTTCTGACGCCCCCCCTCAAATCTACACTGCCATCACTATTTGCTCTAGCTTGGAATGGGCGATCAGAGACACCAGAAAAACCTTCATTGTTAGCCGCTGTGAACTTGGCCGCAGTGACATCCATTGACTCAATCCAATCATCGCCTCCATGGTGATAAGTCTCATTCCACCAAAGTGGTGTCCAATTATCGAATCCTTTAAATTCTGTATTTTTTAGAAAATCGACTGGTATCGCAGCTTTTGTCACGGGAGGGTTTATATCACTAGCCGACATTGGGTTTGGATTAAGTCCTGTTAATTCGTTAGTCAATAGCGCTGCCTTGGACTCTATTATTCTGCTCCCTTCTTGATTCTCAACCTCGTTCGCCAAGCTCTTAATCGGTGTTCCAAAAATACTAGCAACCAGTACGGCGCTCGTTACCGTAGCAGCCAATACTATTTTCTTCATCATTTTTCCCTTTTTCATATTATTATCCCCTCTGACTATGTTGTATTTTATTTTCTATATTATTACACGAAGCAATATATATTAGTATGTTGCAAAAATACTAGCGTAGGTGTCAAGATAGTTCAGTGATATTTGATAGGATCAACGAAAATTTATTACAAGTTATTGCAGAGTGACTTTTGAACGTTTCAATTCAGTACCAGAGGGGTCATAGCCAATAATATATACTTCTTTAGAGGTTTTCTGTATTTGATTAAGGGCATAATATTTATAAGCCGAACCAGTTACGGATATCATTGATTTGACAACCCCGTCTACCTCTAAGGAAATCTTGGCTATATTTCCGGCATACGTTCCCTCCACATAACTGTCTGTGCCGATAGTAAATGCATTTGTTTTTATTTCGGGTTTCGGATATACAGCCACTTTGGAGCGTGCCACTTCAGAACCGGATGAATCGTATCCAATGATGTACACTTCATTAGTGAGTGCTTTTATTTGGCTGAGTGCATAATATTGATAAACAGAGTTGGATACAGATATGGTGGATTTTAGGGTTCCGTCTACTTCTAACGCAATCTTAGTTATATCTCCGGTGTAGGTGCCTTTCACGTAACTATCAGTACCAAGCGTAAAGTTGTTAGCTTTTAATGCTGGAGGATCTTTTTCAAAAGTGAACTGGAATGATTCGCCTGATTTTCCTGTTGTATCAACAGTTATATCCCAGTTATCCCCTGCCGATGTGATGGTACCTTTTTCGGATTTTGTATTAATTGCTGTATATGACTCTTTAGGAACAGAAAAATGGATAGAGTCTGCCTCTCTAGAAGGATCTGATAGTGTGATTGTTTTTGTTTGTTTATCTTCTGTGTTAGCATAACGAATCATGATAGAACCAGGTGTATAGGCTTTGCTATTATAGTTATGATTTGTGATTGTTGGATAGCCAGCTTCTCCGGGTGCGCGGTAGTTCATGATTGCTAAGTCTTGTTCTTTGTCAAGTACGCCTTGAACGGTACTTGTATTCGTAGTTAATATGCCAGGATTAGTAGCAGTTTTCTCTGTATTTTCCTTGGAGCTACCAGGTAAAATCATGTACATGTAAGAAGCATTTGAAGGATTTGCCCCATGAGGTATAGTTAAGCCGGCATATGTGGCAGTGACTATGTTGTCATTGGTATTCCTTGTACTCATATCCTTCCATTTTCCAGACTGCTCTCTTTTATAGGCGTCAACATTTGTAGGATATGGGAAAACGTAACCGATATCTTGGCTAGGCGTTGTGCCATCCAGATGCGCCCACTTAGCATTTGTGATTTGGCTTACTGGGTTAGATAGGGAAATATTTTGTCCGTTGACACTAAAAGCCCTTGAGGTGTCGAGTAGTTGTCGATTTTCAACAATGGTTTGTATATTAGGGCCTCCAGTATTTGAGATGCCATTTCCCATCGCTACAATTTTTCCGTTTAAAAAGAACCATGATTTACTAGCTTTGAGATTACTTCCAGTTACTTCTTTCATAGTATAGTCCATTGTAGCAGAGCCGTTTACTTTGTCTGATATACCACCGGTCCATGATTCGGTATTAGGATAGAGTTGGTTGTCTTCAACTCCTTCTGCTACAAGATTTCGAGTCATCAAATCAGTTGTAGTACCAGGTAAACTAGTCATACCTACAGTTGGATAGTAGTCATCTTTGAAGGCGTCGTCTCCGTTATATAGGGATAGTACACCGGTTCCTGTATAAAAGCCGAGCAGATTTGTGGCACTGAGGTATTCAAACGCAGAGACATTCTTAGAAAACATACTTAATCCAACTTTGTATCCGGGCTTTTGATCAATCATTTGGCTAGCTCTTGACATCATTACGTTCGTGGGCTTTTCGGAGTATTCACTAGAAGTTCCGCTATCTGCTAATAATGCCTGAAACGCTTGGGCCACTGGGAGTGTGAGATCAGCGTAGAAGTTTGGTTGTAATGATTTTTCGAAGATAGATGATTTTACAAAATTTCTGTACTTATTAATGTACTCTGTATCGGTGTTACCGCCCAACGTTTTTTTTGCGCTGATGGTATATATGTTGTACATCATTGTGTTTGCTAAGTTTTCACTTTTGTTAGTGGGGAACGCAATTGTGCGTCCGCGAGTCATATCAAGTGTTTCATTTTTATAAAAAACATGGGCATAAGCTGTATCTAGTAGATTAAATATAGCGAGAGAGCCTGTGTAGTTTCTCATTCCATTTGTACCATCGAATAATCGGTATAAATCAGCGAAGCGAGCCAATGCATCAGCGCCGTATCCTGTGTTGTAAGGGAGGTATTGGTGTTGGATGAACGAGCCGTCACTGTAATACCCGTCTCCTGCGGTAACTGTAAGGTATCCACGTCGTATCGTATCAATACCTACTTGAGCCTTATCTGCATTGGAGTCAATAATTCCACGCAGGAGGATAACAAAGCCTTTATTAATCCGGTTTGCTCCAGTTCCGACGTGATCGCCGCTTGCGGATGTGCCATTATAAACAGATGGTTCAAAATAATCAAAGGCCAGCATATATTTTTGCAATAGTTCAGTCGGAATTTTGTTAGATTCATCCGTTTTTTCATCGGTGTTTCCCATTAAAGCGAGTGTGTTGACAAGTGAGAGTGGAGCTGCGATTTGATTATCATACCAGACGCTTCCATTGGTCGGTGGCTTTTCGCTACCAACTTTAATATCCCAACTATCTGTAATTCCCATGAATCCGTTAGGTGCACTGTATATATTTTTGTTATACCATTCAAGTGCTTTGATTATTTTACTACCTAGTTCCTTATCTTTATAATAGCTAGAATTTGGTGTCTTATAGAGTATTGCCATTTCTTCAATTCTTTTTGCCGTTGTCGTCCATTGAGTTGATGTCCATCTGGTTGGGATTTTAAGGTGGGGCTCTTTATCCTCAACTTTTGCGGCGACTTGGCCGAGATCATTTAGAGTTTTGGGCATATCTGTGAAAAGTATGTCCGGACTGTCGGTGTAACGGTTTAGAATTTCTTTTTTGAATGTATCTTCTTTAGCATTCAGTAGTTTCTTTAAGTCAGTGTTAGAGTCTGAAAAGCTAGTACCTACGAGTGACTGCTCCCAATTTTGCAATGCCCGGTCCCGTTCTGCAGGCGTCTGTTGAAAACCATCTGCCAATACTTTATTCGAGCAAATGAAGAGCAAAAATAATGCTAAAATCCCTGTAAACCAATATTTTTTCATAAGTGTTATATCCCCTTTTTTAGAAAATTTCGCATTCTAGTTCATGCTACATAATTCGCGATATAAGCGCAATATAATTTTCGGTTATTTTAATCATGAAATTACAAAATACACAACATTGTCACTTAACGCTCTGGAAAAGTATACTTATTCGCAATTTCGGTGCAAAAAATACGGTTTAGTAGGGTATATGTTTTTTGTGCAACAAAACAAACATTGTTACATTTTCGCTTCATAGTAACATTCAAAACCCGATTTATGGTATGATTAGAGTATTCTTATCTTCGCGCAAAAACGGGGATGGAATCTTAAAGGGATGCTTGGAAATTTATATTTACAAGGCTAATTACATAACAATAGACACCTAATTTCGATGCTAATCTAAGAAAGCAAGGGGGCTTTTCGCTGATGTCAGGCTTTTTTCAGAAGAGAATGCTAAAATATCCATTGTATGGGCTAATAGCAGTCGTACTTGTCCTGACGGTTGTCACTTTTTATTATAAGTGGTGGTTGGCAGTACTCTTATTTGTTGCTGTTACATCGCTCATTATAACGCTGTTTTTCATGGAGAATCGGTTGAATAAAGAGGTTCAGGAGTATATTTCGAACTTGTCGTATCGGATTAAGCGCAGTGAGGGTGAGGCGCTGGTTGAGATGCCGATGGGGATTTTACTATATGATGAGAATTATAATGTGGAATGGTTTAACCCGTTTATGGCGAAATATTTTGGGCAGGATGATGACATTTTAGGGTCGTCGCTCGCGGATGTTGGGCCGGAGTTTTTGACGGTGATTCGTGGGGAAGAGGACCAGGGGATTCAGTCGATTGCTTGGCGGGAGCACCGTTTTGATACGATTGTGAAACGGAAGGAACGCATTATTTATTTGTATGACCGGACGGAATACTATGATTTGAATACGCGCTATCAGGCGGATAAATCGGTTTTTGCGATCATTTTTCTGGATAATTATGATGAGTGGACGCAGGGGATGGATGACCGTAGACGTAGCGCGCTGAACAATTTGGTGACGTCGATGTTGACGAACTGGGCGAAGGAACACCGGATTTATTTGAAACGGATTTCGTCGGATCGCTTTATTGCCTTTTTGACGGAGGCGCAGTTGGCACGGCTTGAGGAGGAGAAATTCCAGATTCTTGACCGGATTCGGGAGCGGACGTCGAAGCAGAATATTCCGCTGACGCTCAGTGTTGGGATTGGTTACAAAGAGGATGATTTGATTGATTTGGCGGATCTGGCGCAGTCGGGGCTTGATTTGGCGCTCGGTCGTGGCGGGGATCAGGTCGTGATTAAGCAGCCGGAGGGCCAAGTTCGTTTTTATGGCGGCAAGACGAATCCGATGGAAAAAAGGACGCGGGTTCGGGCGCGGGTTATCTCGCAGGCGTTGCAGGAAATCATTACGCAGAGCGATCAAGTTTTCGTGATGGGGCATCGTTATCCGGATATGGATGTGGTCGGTTCGAGTCTAGGCGTGATGAAAATCGCGGAAATGAACGAGCGGCAGGGTTATGTCGTGGTGGAGCCGGGCAAAATGAGTCCGGATGTGCAGCGTTTGATGCGCGAAATCGAGAAGTATCCGGACGTGATTCGCAACATTATCACGCCACAGGCTGCGCTTGATATGATTACAGACAAGAGTTTGCTGGTCGTCGTCGATACGCATAAACCTTCGATGGTTATCAATCGCGAATTGTTGGAGACCGCAGCACATGTCGTGGTTGTCGATCACCATCGCCGTTCCGAAGAATTCGTTGAGAACCCTGTGCTCGTCTACATTGAGCCATACGCTTCCTCGACGGCAGAGCTTGTGACTGAGCTGTTCGAATATCAACCAGCCACTGAAAAAGTTGGCAAAATTGAAGCAACGGCACTCCTTTCGGGAATTGTTGTGGATACGAAAAACTTCACGCTTCGCACTGGTTCACGTACGTTTGACGCGGCGAGTTATTTACGATCGCTTGGTGCAGATACCGTTCTTGTGCAGCAATTTTTGAAAGAGGATATTGAGACGTTTAGGCAGCGGAGTCGCTTGGTCGAGTCATTGGAAGTGTACCATGATGGCATGGCGATTGCGACGGGACACGAAGATGAAGTTTTCGATACGGTCATTGCGGCTCAGGCGGCAGACACGATGCTTTCGATGGAGAGCGTTCAGGCCTCATTCGTCATTACGCTACGCCCGGATAAGATGATCGGGATTAGCGCGCGCTCACTCGGCGAAATCAATGTCCAAGTGATCATGGAAAAACTGGGCGGCGGCGGACATTTATCCAATGCGGCCACTCAGATAAAAAATAGTACAATTTCAGAAGCTAAAAAACAACTTTTACAAGCCATCGATGCTTATTGGAAGGGAGAAAACTAAGATGAAAGTTATATTTTTAAAAGACGTAAAAGGCACAGCTAAAAAAGGCGAAATCAAAGAGGTAGCAGAGGGCTACGCACAAAACTTCCTCATTAAAAAAGGCCTAGCAACAGCAGCGACGAGTAGCAGTATCAGCGCGCTTGAAGGTCAAAAAAAGAAAACAGAAAAAGAAGCGGCACAAGAACTCGCAGACGCAAAAGCCTTGAAAGAAACCGTTGAAAAACTAACAATTGAACTAAAAACAAAATCAGGCGAAGGCGGCCGACTTTTCGGATCCATCACGTCGAAACAAATCGCCCAAGCCTTAGAGAAGGACCATAAAATCAAAGTCGACAAACGCAAAATCGACCTCCCAGAAGCCATCCGCGCACTAGGACACACAAAAGTCCCAGTGAAACTACACCACGAAGTCGTTGCAACACTGGATGTCCACGTTTCCGAAGAATAAAGCCGAACTAATCCTCATGATTGAGAGTCCAAACGAGCGGGCGCCGACAAGCGTCCAGACCCTAGGCGAAGTTGAGCACCGAAGCAGAGCGTACGACTGTACGTGAGCATCGGAGCACAGACTTCAACGACGGAGATGGATGCTTGTCGGTGCCCGCATGAAAGGAGGGTGAATGTGGATACACTAGATCGTACCCCACCTCAAAATATTGAGGCTGAACAAGCCGTTTTAGGTGCAGTATTCCTGCAACCCGAAGCCCTAATCACAGCCTCAGAAATTTTAATGCCTGATGATTTTTATCGCCAGGCGCATCAACATATTTTCCAAGCAATGCTTGAACTGAGCGATCAAGGAAAAGCTGTCGATGTGGTGACTATTTATGAAGCATTGGCGTCCACTGGAAAAATTGAGGATGTCGGTGGCTTGCCGTATTTGACGGAGCTTTCTGGAGCGGTTCCGACCGCAGCCAATTTAGAATATTACGCCCATATTGTGGAAGACAAAGCCTTGTTGCGTAGACTGATTCGCACCGCGACGCAAATCGCGACGGATAGTTATGCGCGCGAGGATGAAGTCGAAACCCTCATGGACGAAGCCGAAAAGAATATTTTGGAAGTTTCTTCACGTAAAAACGTAGGGGCTTTTAAAAATATTAAAGATGTCCTCGTCAAAACGTATGATGATATCGAGATTCTTCATAATCGAAAAGGTGATATTACTGGGATTCCGAGTGGATTTAGTGCGCTTGATCACATGACGGCGGGTTTTCAACGCAATGATTTGATTATCGTGGCCGCCCGTCCTTCCGTGGGTAAAACCGCCTTCGCACTGAATATCGCGCAAAATGTGGCTACTAAAACCGATGAAAATGTCGCGATTTTTAGTCTCGAAATGGGGGCGGAGCAGCTCGTGATGCGGATGCTCTGCGCAGAAGGTAATATCAACGCTCAGAACTTGCGTACCGGTTCCCTAACCGCCGATGATTGGCAGAAGTTGACGATCGCGATGGGGACGCTATCTAATTCGGGTATTTATATCGATGATTCACCAGGCGTGCGTGTGAACGAAATCCGTTCTAAATGCCGTCGTCTGCAACAAGAAGCTGGCCTTGGCATGATCGTGATTGATTACTTGCAGCTGATTTCAGGAAGTGGCCGTAATGGCGGTGAAAATAGGCAACAAGAAGTTTCCGAAATTTCACGTTCCCTAAAAGCTCTTGCGCGGGAATTAAAAATCCCGGTTATTGCACTGTCGCAGCTGTCACGTAGCGTGGAATCACGACAAGATAAGCGCCCAATGATGTCAGATATTCGTGAATCTGGTTCGATCGAGCAAGATGCGGATATCGTGGCCTTCTTATATCGTGACGATTACTATGATCATGAAAGCGAGAACGATGGTACAATCGAAATTATCATTGCCAAACAGCGTAACGGACCAGTTGGAACCGTGCAGTTGGCGTTTGTAAAAGAATATAATAAATTCGTCAACCTCGAAGTGAGGTATGATGACTCTCAAGTTCCGCATGGAGCCTAGGATGCAAAAGCAGTTGTAACAGCCAAATTTGGTTTTACAACTGTTTTTTTATTTTGCAAACTGTAACAAAATCTATGCATTTGGGACTCATTTACAGGAAATATGTTATTTTTTTTGGGGTAAATAATGGTATCGTTAAAGTACGGTTAAGATAACAAGAGAGGGGAGGGCGAATAATATGCAAGAGATGTTAGTTGAATTATACAGTCACCGCGTCATTCGCAATCGATTTAATTACGAGAATTTTTTGGATACATTGTTAGAAAATCGAGTACCTTATACGAAGAAGACTGTACCTAAACAAACAGTTCTAATAATGGAGAAAGAAATTGATCCAGTCGTATATTTTATCGAGAGTGGTGTAGTTTCATTAGAACGTGAGGGGCAAGTCATTTCATTTTTAGGGGCTAGCCAGATTGCTGGGTTAAGTAACACTTTTATTATTGAGGAAAGTTTATATACTTTTAGAGCGTTAGAGCGATGCAGTGTGTATGCGTTTCAACGTGAAGCTGTGGTTGAATTATTACTCAGTATGCAAGAGGGCTGGATTTATTTGTATATGAATCACATGAACCATGACGGTTTCTTAGTAGAACAATGTTTAATTATGCGAGAACCGAGTGAAATACGGCTGAAGCATTGTTTAGCAGCATTGTTACCGAAATATGCTGTTTTAGAAGGCGAAACAGTGATACTGGAAAGATGTTTCACAAAGAAAATTATTTCGAATTATGCTAATGTAAGTACGAAAACAATGACGCAGACGTGGAAGAATTGGAGTGATGAAGGGTATATTGATGGTGCTGCAAATCAGTTTATATTCCATTCCATTGATTTTTTGCAAGAATAGGACAGAAAGAGGATAGTGCCCGTATAAAAGTGGCGAGACTATCCTCTTTTTATGTTTTAGAGCGTGTAGGTCATGGTGTAATCGTCCATGATGAAACCGCCGCCGACATCGGTTATAAGGGCTTTTTCGACGGTGAACCCCATTTTTTTGTAGGCTTCGATGGAATTTATGTTGTATTTATTCACGAAAAGTCGGATGCTTGGCAAGTTGTTTTTTTCTGCAAATTGGGTGATTTCGGTGAATAGTTGTTTGCCAATTCCTTGTTTGTGGTAGGTGGGATCAATGTATAGTTTACTAAGGAATAGTTCGGTGTCTTTTTGGTAGAATGCCGCGTAGCCAACGAATGTGGAGTCTTGGTAGGCCATGAGGTAGGTTGTGCCATTCGTGATTTCGCTATATATGGTGTCAGCGGATTGGAATTTGTTCAACATGTAGTCGATTTGTTCTTCGGTAATGATAGAAGGATAGTGTTCGTGCCAGATGTGGTGTGCGAGTTTGGAAATATGTTGGCTATCTTCTTTTGATTTTGCAATTTTTATATGCATGGTAAAACTCCTTTATTTGAAAGATAGTATTATCGTAGCATATTGGAGATTTGATGGGAAGTGGAGCGGGTTGGGAAGGTAGACAAAACTCATAAAAATAGACTTATCATAGGAGTTGCTCGTGTGTCATTGATTTTCGAAATGGGGGTCGATATACTGAGAATGAAAACGAATACAAAAATGGCTGGAAAACTGTTTTGGGATAGGTGAGAGGGGCGGGATTTGATGAAGAAAACGGCGTACATAATTTCACATTCGCATTGGGATCGGGAGTGGTTTTTACCGTTGGAGACGTTGCGTTATCGGTTGGTGACGTTGCTGGATGAGACGGCGGATTTGTTGGAGAATAAGGATGGGTTTGATTATTTTCATTTGGATGGGCAGACAATTATGTTGGAGGATTATTTGGCGGTGAAGCCTGGGGCGCGAGCGCGAATGGAGCGTTTGGTTCGGGACGGGAAATTGCGGATTGGTCCTTGGTATATGTTGCAGGATGCGTTTTTGACGAGTAGTGAGGCGAATGTGCGAAATCTGCTTTATGGGATGCAGGATGCGCGGGAGTTTGGCGCGGTGGAGCGAATTGGGTATTTTCCGGATACGTTTGGGATTTATGGTCAGGCGCCGCAACTTGTGAAACAGGCTGGGATTGATTCGGTGATTTTTGGGCGGGGCGTGAAGCCGACTGGATTTAATAATCAGGTTTTTGAGGGCGGTTACACGTCGCCGTTTTCGGAAATGTTTTGGCAGGCGCCGGACGGGACGCGGGTTTTGGGTGTGTTGCTGGCGAATTGGTATTCGAATGGGAATGAGATTCCGGTGGGGCGCGAGGATGCGTTGGCATTTTGGGATAAAAAACTTGCGGATGTGGCGGATTATGCGTCGACGGATGCGTTGCTGTTTTTGAATGGGTGTGATCATCAGCCGGTGCAAGTGGATTTACCGGAGGCGTTGGATGTGGCGCGGGAGCTGTATCCGGACGTGGATTTCAAGCATAGTCATTTTACGGAATATGTAGCGGAGTTGCGGAAGTTGTTGCCGAGTGAGGATTTGCAGGTGATTGAGGGCGAGCTTACGAATCAGCGGACGGATGGCTGGTCGACATTGGTGAATACGGCTTCGTCGCGGATGTATTTGAAGCAGGCGAATCAACGGGTGCAGCAGTTGCTTGAGAAGCAGGTTGAGCCGATTGCGGTGATGGCGACGCGGACTGGGACGGCGGCGTACCCGGAGGAGTATTTGAAGTTTACGTGGAAGTTGCTGATGGAGAATCAGATTCATGATAGTATTACGGGCTGTAGCGTGGACGCGGTGCATCGGGAGATGGAGACGCGATTCATGAAGGCGGAGCAGGCGGCGCGCGCGATGCTGGACGATAAGGTGGCACGGATTGTGCGGCGAGTGGACACGACGGCAAAATTTGATGGGGGCGCTGAGGCTGTGCCGGTTGTGGTGTTTCATACGTCGGGTTATGCGGCGACGCGGGTCGTGACGGTGGATGTGGAGTTTGCGCGGACGTATTTTGCGGAGATGCCGTTTGAGGAGATTCCGGCGTATTTGGATTCGTTGCCAAGTGTGCGATTGGAGATTCGGGATCGGGACGGGAATTTGGTGGATGCGGACGTGACGGAGCTTGGGATGCAGTTCGATTATGAGCTGCCGGATCGGGCATTCCGGAAGCCTTATTTTGCGCGGCGCTATCGTGTGCGCTTTGTTGCGGAGGATTTGCCACGGATGGGTTTTGCGACGTATTTTGCTGTACCTGTGCGGGGTGAAAAGGAGACTGTAAGGGTTGAAAATGACGCGAAACGGTTGGAGAATCAGTTTTTGCAAGTGGATGTTGCGAAAAATGGTTCGTATACGCTGGTTTGTAAGGAGTCGGGGCAAACGTTTGCTGGGCTTGGGGCGTATGTGGATCAGGGCGATATCGGGAATGAGTATATGTTTAAGGAGACTGGCGACGGGCTACGGGTTTCGACGGAGGGCTTGGACGCGGAGTTTGTGGTTTTGGAGAGTTCGAAGGTTCGCAAAACAGTGGAGATTACGCATCGGATGATGTTGCCGGAAAGTGCGGATGCGGAGGCTTTTTCGGATGAGAAGGCGCGTGTGGTTTGGCATCCTGGACGGGTGTCGCCGAGATCGGAGCGTTTGCGCGAGTTTGTCGTGCGGACGAGATTGACGCTTGAGTCGGGTTCGAAGGCGCTGAAAGTGGATGTACGTTTGGATAACGACGTGGCGGATCATCGTTTGCGTGCGGTTTTCCCGACTGGAACGACGCGCGCGACGCATTTTGCGGATAGTGTTTTTGAGATTGTGGAACGGCCGAATCAGGTGAGCGAGGAGTGGCAAAACCCGAGCAATGATCAGCGGCAGCAGGCTTTTGTGGCGGTTGGAGGCTTGATGGTGGTGAATCGTGGTTTGCCGGAATACGAGGTGAACGCGGATGGTTCGGAGATTCGTTTGACGTTGTTACGTGCGAATTCGGAGCTTGGTGATTGGGGCAACTTCCCAACTCCTGAGGCGCAGTCGTTTGGCGAGCAGGTCGCGGAATTTTATGTGATGCCGTATGTGGAGGAGACGCTTCGGACGGAGGCGGCGAAATGGGCGTATGAGTATCAGATGGAACCGCTGGCTGTGCAGGCGGATGGGCAACATGACGGGGAGCTTTCGAGTCGTGTGGAATTTGCGATGTGGCATGACGCGCCGGGACTTATTTTTTCTAGCTGGAAACGGGCGTCGAGCGGGGACGCGGAAATTTTGCGATTTTATAGTGTGAGTGAGACGGTGTGGGAGATGGCGTTGCTGGATGAGATGCGCAAAACGACGATTTTGGAGGAAGCGGTTCCGGATGTGGCGTTAGCGCGGAGTTGGCAGGTTGCGCCGAGTGAAATTATAACGTGGAGAAAAGAGGATGGGAAATGACGACGAAAAATGTGCCGAAAAGTTTTCAGAAAATGATTAATCGGGTTGCGGAGGTTTTTCCAGAGCATGAAAAGTTACAGGAAATGTTTCAGCAATGCTTTTTAAATACGTATGCTACGACGCTGACGGAGACGAAGGAAGGGTTGCCGTTTGTGATTACTGGGGACATTCCTGCGATGTGGTTGCGCGATTCGACGAGCCAAATTCGGCCGTACTTGATGGTGGCGGAGGATGATCCGGAGATGGCGGCGGTGATTGCGGGGCTTGTGAAGCAGCAGATGCGTTTTGTGCAACTGGACCCGTATGCGAATGCGTTTAATCAGGAGGCGAACGGGAAGGGTTTTCAGACGGATAAAACGGAGATGTCGCCGCACGTTTGGGAGCGCAAATATGAGATTGATTCGCTTTGTTATCCGATTCAGCTGGGCTATTTGCTGTGGCAGAGTACGGGAAGTTTGGCACATTTTGACGCGGATTTCCGTCGTGGTGTGGCGGCGATTCTGGCTGTTTGGAAAACGGAACAGCATCATGAAACCGAGTCGCCGTATTCGTTTGAACGTGCGGATGTTCGCCAGTCGGATACGCTGAATCGTGATGGAAAGGGTACGGAGGTCGCGTACACCGGCATGACGTGGAGTGGCTTCCGGCCTAGTGACGACGCGTGTCTTTTCGGTTATTTGGTGCCGAGCAATATGTTCGCTGTGGTCGCGCTTGGTTACCTCGAAGAAATCAATGAGGCGTGTTGGAAAGACGCGAATCTTGCCAAGGAAATCGCGACGCTAAAATCGGAAATTGAGCAGGGAATTCAAGATTTTGCGGTGCAGGAGCATCCTTATTATGGCGAAATGTACGCCTATGAAGTCGATGGAACTGGACGTAAAAATTTCATGGATGACGCGAATGTTCCGAGTCTCCTAGCCGCGCCGTACTTAGGTTTTGGCGATTTCACCGATCCAAAATACCTCGCAACACGGCATTTCATTTTGAGTCGCGAAAATCCTTTTTATGTGGAGGGAAGTCAGCTGACGGGGATTGGCAGTCCGCATACGCCAGATCATTACGTGTGGCCAATCGCGCTTAGTGTGCAAGGTATGACGGCGACGAATTTATCGGAAAAGCTAGCGATTCTGGAGATGCTGACAACGACGGATGGCGGTACTGGTTTTATGCATGAAGGCGTCAACGCGAGCGATCACAACGAGTACACCCGCGAATGGTTCGCCTGGTCGAACGCGATGTTCAGCGAATTCGTTCTGAGTCTGTGCGGCATCTGCGTGAAAGGTTCGCCGCTAGCCAAAAATACAAAATAAAATGCGAAAAGAGTGCGCCTAATTTGGCTCGCTCTTTCGTTGTAGGAGATGATATATGATGAATAAAGTAGAAAAAATGGATAAATTCTTCGTCGCCAGCCAGTGGTTGATCCGCTTCGTCTGGGCGAACCTCATTTGGATGTTTCTGATCGTTCTAGGGCTGGGCATTTTCGGCTTCATGCCAGCAACCGCAGCGCTTTTCACCGTAACTCGGAAATGGTCGCAAAAAGATATTGATGTCGCGATTTGGCCGACCGCTTGGAAAGCCTACAAAAAAGCCTTCGTAGAGACCAATTTGGCGGGATTATGTTTCGCGGCGATTCTGGGATTCCTATACATCGATCTCCGCATCGTTTTTGCAACAATGAATGGCTTGGCGTCAAGCTTGCTCTACTTTTTTCTGTTTTTCCTATTCGCGATGACGATACTTGCGCTCGTGAATTATTTTTCCGTTTACGCGCATTTCATTTATCCGCTACGAGGCTATGTTATCCAGTCGTTCTTGCTCGCCTTCACAAGCTGGAAAACCTCACTGTTGCTCATCGCGGGCTTCGGAATCGCGGCTTATCTCATCGCCCAAGTCCCAGCGCTCATCCTCTTTATCTCAGGCGTTTTGCCGGCGTATTGGGTGATGAAAGTCAATCTCGTTCGCTTTCAGAAAATGCAAGCAAAAATCGCAGCCCAATCCGCGCAAAATGTGGCATAATAGGGACTGGGGGTGTTTTCTAAAATGAGTGCAAACAAACGAAAAAGGCGAATTTTTCAGCGCATGTTATTGATTTTTTCCTTAACATCGCTGTTCACCGTCGGACTACTGCTGTTTTTCATATCCAAATACTACACGAACATAAAAGTCGACGCCGTGTTGCAAGAAACGAAAGCGGTTTCAGAGTCGCAACTTGTCGCAGTGGACCGAAAAGAAGCCGCGCTCGTTGCTATGACGCAGGAAATCTACAAAAACAGCGATCTCATGAATGACGTCCAGATTGCGATGACCCACGATTACGCCGATTATATCCGGCAGAACATCGATAACTATTACGCGCGGCAAGGCTTTTACAGCGTGGATTTGCAGAGTTTTCTGAGGTCCTATTTTACATATGATGAGGATGTAATCGCGGTGCAGCTCGTGTCGGCGGACAAAGAATTCACGTATACTTTTCCGACAAATTACGGCAAATGGCAACCGTTTTTCGAAAAATACGGCGAGAAAAAACTGCTACAGAGCATTTCGCGTAAAGAAAATGTATTCCGATTGGGCGAGAGCCTCGTGTTCAAGCAAGTCATCAATGATCCGAGTACGCTGCAACCGCTTGGAACCGTTTTGATGTACACCGACCCCGGATTCCTCGGCGATCTGATTCCAAATACCAAATCAGCATCCACATTCGCCGTCCTAAACCGCGAAAAGGCAACGCTATACAGCAATCACGCGCTCCCTGACATCACGTCCGAAAATATGGAAAATGGCTACCGTCACGGCAGCGGCTACATCCAAACCACCGAAGAACAAGCATCCGGCGTCTTCGGCCAAGTCGTCATCCCAGAAAGCCAAATCGGCGGCATCCCCGTTCTCCAGTGGACACTATTCGGCGTCGGAGTTGGCCTCGTCCTGATTTCCATCGCGGTCAATTTTTTCATCAGCAGGCGCTATTCCAACCGCATCCAGGTTATTATCGACGGCATGGATCAAATGGAAAAAGGCGAGCTCCACGCCAAGCTTCCCGTCGACGAACGCGAAGATGAACTCACGCTGATCAGTCAAAGCTTCAACAAGATGGGAGACAGCCTGAACGACTACATTAAGCAGGTTTACACGCTCGAAATCGAGGAACAGAAAGCCCAGTTGAAAGCGCTACAAGGCCAAGTCGAGCCTCATTTCCTCTACAACTCTTTAGAAGCCATCCGCATGCACGCGAGGTTAGAAGGCGCGAAGGTGACCAGCAACATGATTTACCACCTATCCACGCTTCTGCGCTACACCGCCGACAATATCGAGATGGTCACGCTTGCCGACGAGGTCAACTACGTCCGCCAATACTTACAATTCATGGAACTCCGCTACCAACAAGGAGTCCCATTTTTCCTAGAAGTCGAAGAACCACTATTAGAACACCCATTTTTAAAATTCACGCTACAACCGCTCGTCGAAAATTTCTTCAAATACGCGCGACATGAGGAAAAGCGAACGAGCCTCACGTTCAGCGCAAAACGAGTTGGCGGCGTACTCGAAGTGAGGATGCGTGACGACGGACTCGGCATTACAGACGACAAAATGCGTCAAATACAGAGCGATCTCGCGGATGAAAAAAGCGAACAGGGCCGCATTGGACTTGTGAATATTCACCGCCGCATCCAGCTTTATTTTGGAGAACAATACGGACTCGCGATTACGAGCATCGAAGGCCAGGGCACCGAAGTGACACTACGCGTTCCATACACATCGCAGGGGAGGAAAAACTATGTTGAAAATGCTTTTAGTAGATGACGAACCGCTGATTGTGCAAGGTTTACAGGCGGTAATTCAGGAATTTGATGAGGAAATTGAGATTATTGGAACCGCGAAAAACGGGATGGAGGCGCTGACGCATTTCGCGAATGAGCCGTGCGACCTCGTGATTACGGATATCAAAATGCCGAAAATGGACGGTTTACAGCTGATTGAGGCTTGGAAAAAAGAACAACCCGAGACGAAATTCATCGTTTTGTCGGGATTCCAGGAATTTGAGTATGTGAAACGAGGACTCGCAATCGGGATTGAGAATTATTTGCTCAAACCGCTGAACGAGACGGAGTTACTTGAAACAATCACGCAGATTAAAGAGAAAGTGGAGGCCGATTTTCAAGCGACGGGAGACGATGCCGCATACTATATTTTGCGGGATAATGCGCTATGGCGTTGGCTAAATGACCGCATTGGGATGGAAGATTGGAAGGAACGGATGGCGCTTTATAAAATGCCGCTTGCCAAAGAAATGAGGACGGCGCTCGTGTGGATTCAGCCGATGTATGGACAGGTAGACCGAACGGCGGACGGCTGGAAAAAGCTACAGAGCCATTTGCGCGCGGAATATCCTTTCATGTTGCTAAATCCCGAAGAAGAACTGCTCATCGGTTTAATGGCGGAGGACGATGCTGGAATCGCGGCGCAGATCACGACGGTATACGAAGAAATCGGGGCCCTCATCGGCGTGGAACAATGCTTCTTTTTGATGAGCGAAGTTGGAACCGGAACCGCCTATTTTCCGAAAGCATTCCGCGGCCTCGAACAACTACTCCAAGAACGCCTCGTCTCCTCACCAGGCACACTTATTTCCGCCGACAAAATTTTACCGCATCGCTGGCGCCCGAATTTCAGCCAACATCAACTAGCGCGCGCCCTCGTTTTGCAGGAAAAAGAAAAGACGCTAACCTGGCTCGATAATTTTTTCACCGAATGGGAGGCACACCTTTACGAAAGCGACCCACATCA
Source organism: Listeria sp. SHR_NRA_18 (assembly GCF_003856515.1). Lineage (NCBI taxonomy): Bacteria > Bacillati > Bacillota > Bacilli > Caryophanales > Listeriaceae > Listeria > Listeria sp. SHR_NRA_18. The sequence continues at coordinate 141,227 of NZ_QPKR01000002.1, read as the reverse complement.
AGTCATCCGCGTGCTCAGCGAAGTCGCGCTCATGATGTCCGAATCCGACCCGGAGCAACTACTAAAAGCGATCCGCAGACTAGACGGCGCCGCAACCCCATGCGAACTCAAAACCACGATGCTGGAGCTGATTCATCCATTTTTCGATCGCAATCAACACGATGAAAACAGCAAAAGTCCGATTATCCAGAAAATCATTTCTTACGTCACCGAACATTTCACAGAGGGCATGTCACTGAAAACGCTAGGCGCCAAGTTCCACATTAACGCCGTTTATCTCGGTCAACTTTTCCAAAAAGAAGTCGGCAGTCATTTCACGGACTACCTCAATCAATACCGCGTCAACCATGCCAAAGAAGTGCTGCTAACAACCAAGCAACCCGTGACCGCGATCGCCGAAGAATCAGGCTACACCGACATGGCCTATTTTTACCGGCAATTCAAGAAATACACCGGCTACACCCCGAACGGCTTCCGCAAAAAAGAGAAAGTACATTAAAAAAGTGTCGCGTCTCAGCTTACAGAGTGGGGCGCCATTTTTAATACAGGTGGAATTTGCTAAGTTGAAAACGCCGAGCTATAATTGATGTAGTACGCGAAAAGGGGGGACGATATGAGCACTCGTCTGAAAGTACTGTTTATTTTATTAGGCCTCATCTTAGTGATTATACTAGGTTATGTGATATACAAAGATTACTACGCGGATTTCATGCTATTTCTTGACCCAAAAGCAGACCGTGCCCACCTAATGGAAAGTATCCGCAGTCATAAATTAAAAGACGCGTTACTTCTAGTGGCTCTGACCGCTGTCATGTGCGCTATCCCAGGCGTCCCCAACTCGGTTATCGGCATTTTTATAGGTGTGTGTTTCGGTCCGTGGATTGGTGTTTTAATGAACGTTAGCGGAAATATACTGGGAAACTTCATTGTTATCCTAATTTTGCGCAAATACGGTTTATCCAAAAAAGCGAAAGATCCCGGAGAATTCATAACGAATATTTTAAACATGAAAAAGCCTACCGTCGGGATTACAGTAGGGTACATGATACCGGTGCTTCCATCCGTGATTGTGAATTACGCAGCAGTAAAACTGAAATTACCGCTGAAATCTCTTTTGCTGGCGGTGACAATCGGTGTTTTGCCAACCTCCTTTTTATACGCATTTGGAGGAGACGCCTTACTTAAAGGAAATACTAAGATCGCCATTTTATCGATCGTTTGCGTTGTGATTCTTGTATTCGTCCTGCGAATTTTCCAAAAAAGACAAGTAAGAAGCAATGCGTGATTGGCGCTATGGCGATCTTAGCAACTATAAAAATAAGAGAGTGAGTGAAGTAGCATGACAGAAACAAAGATAAAACAAATTTTGGTGGCGTTTGACGGTTCAGAACAATCAAAGGATGCATTCCAAGAAGCGGTCAGGATTGCGAAATTCGAAAAAGCGAGTTTGACCTTCCTAACTGTGATAACCGAAATCATGCCAAACGACGACGAACTCTACTTACAGCTGGATGTCCGCCCAGAAATTGACGACATCTACCGAGCGCTGGCAGAAAAAAGATTAGAAACCATAACTGCCGACCTTGATAAAACAATTCCCTACAAAAATGAAGCAGTGCACGGCGACGCAAAACGAAGCATTGTAGAATACGCGAAAGAAAACGGAAGCGATCTAATCGTGATCGGCGCAACAGGAAGAGGCGCATTAGAAAGAAGACTAATCGGCTCTACAACAGCATATGTAGTCAACCACGCACCATGTAACGTGATGGTAGTAAAATAACGATTGTTAGAACCCTATACATGAAAAAAAGCCTATCTCATCATTGAGGTAGGACGAAGATATTGCTTTAAACAAATCGAGCGAAAGCGTTTGTATTCAGGGAGTTTGGTGGAAGCCGGAAGCGGAGCATACTGGTGTATGTGATGACTGAAAACAGGGAGGGAGTAGTTTCCCCGACCATGTAAGAAGTTAAGCGTTAGCCGAACCGGAAGTCCGCCAAACTCCCTGAATGCGAGCGCTTGTCGCCGATTTATTTGGGTTATGCACCTTTACATATGAAGTTGCTCGTCTTGCAATCGTTTCATCCGTGTAGTCAAACGATAAAAACGCCGTCTATTTTGAGTTTCCAAAGCAAGATCAATCTCGTTTTGGATTCGTTCCATCCGTTGTTTCTGTGCGAGCATTGTCATGAAACAGTCGATGAACATATCCATAACGATTCTTTCATTTTCAAGCTCCTTGTATTGTTGGGACATTGCTTCAGATATTTTCTTGGCAGACATGACAATCACTCCTTCAAAGTGTATTTTCTAAATTATTAATAGACAATACCACCTTAAAAGAGGGATGAAACCTTTTTATGGAAAAATATTTAGTAACATGGGCGTTTGGATGATGCGTCTGGTGCTATAAGGGGGTTATAAATAGAGGTTATGCGTTTTTTTTTAACATAACGTGAGAAAAATTGCAGAGGGGTCTCTATTTCTGTATTTATCGGGTTATATTAATTAGACGTTTACTTTAGTGATTTCAAAAAACGGTTCTTTTTTCTATATTGTTTAAATAATTTTTATCTAAATATCGCTAATCCAAAGAAAAAAGTATCTAATGGCAACCTGATTTCATATCCTATTTACTTTTCAAAAAAGGGGGCTATGTTTCCTCTCTTTGAGTACATTTTTGAATTCGTTTACATTACCCCATATAGATAAAAAGAAGTAATAAATATATTGTTCTTTAAATTATATACTTTTCGAAAATTTAAATCATAAAGTCAATTGAAAAAATAAAAACGTTGACAATTATACGTTATCACGTTAAATTTACGTTGATAGCGCTATCATGATTTGAATTTAAGGAAGAGGGGGAAGATATAATGAAAACGATAAAGAAAATAATTTCTATGTTACTGATTTGTACGCTAATCATGGGTTTGTTACCGATACAGATGATGGCATCTGCATCGGTGTCTTGGGGAACGGAGTTTATTACTAATATCAACATTACAGATAGGAACGGGAATACTATCTCAGAAGCCCCTATAAGTAAAAGTTTTAAGGTTCGATATGATTGGACGATACCAAATAATATAGATGTTAAAGAAGGAAATACAATGAATATCACGCTGCCAGAAGGACTACGAACAGCGCAAAATGACGTGATGGAGTTCAAAGCTGCGTCAGGCGCGGTCGTGGCAAGAGGACAAGCAACTTCGCCTGGTGGTACAGCCTACAATGTAACGTTTACTGATTATCCAGAAACGCATTCCAATGTAAGGGGATATGTTGAATTTTATATACAATTTGACTCAAGTGTGAAACCTCAGCAGAAAATTGAATTTGATTCTTTGCCTGGTAAACAGCCGGTGACAATAACGGCTATAAAAGAGGATGAAGGGGAAGGCCCTCCTGGGGAACCAGGGCCTGTAGAGATTACCACGGACACCAGTTATAAAATGCGATCGTATAGAGGGAATGGCATAATAGAATGGTATATTTTTGTTATTCCACCTAAACTTAAATCCAATCCAGCAGGTCCGGGCTACTACGACCCAGTATATAACGTTGTGCTAGAAGACACTTATGGCGTAGGTCACACGCTTATTTCAGACTCGGTTAGAGTTAGGCAAGCATACGGAGTTAGAGGCGGATTTTTTGTAGAAAATAGATTGCCTGAGATGGAAATAACGAAAAAGGATGCTGCGGCAAGGACTTTTTCGTTGGATTTAGGGAATCTAGATGATGGTTTCGGAAGAGAGATTACGTACAGAACAAAAATAACAGATGCGGATCAAGAAGCATTTTATAATGAGGTAGCCATCAAAGGAGATGGGTTTGAAAGAAAGATTAACGGTACGTTACGACTTGAAGGCGGTACTGGCGGGGCGGAAGGCGAGCAAGCTGGTTTCACTGTCATAAAACAAGATGAGAATGGCAAACCGCTGGAAGGCGCTAGTTTTGATTTATATCGTATGTCAGCAAGTGGTGGGGAAACGGAGATAGCAACTGACTTAACATCGGATAAAAATGGTGTTATAAGCCATGACAAGTTGCGTTTTGGGACGTATGAGCTTCGTGAAAAAATTGCGCCTGAAGGATATAAACGCTTGGATGCGCCATATCGTTTTGTGTTAGATTCTAGTGGCATGACGACATTGGGAATTCCGATTATCAATGAACGTGAAAAAGCGCCTGTCGGATCTGTAGAATTAAGCAAGTACGATGAGGCTGACAAAAGTAAACAATTGGCAGGAGCGAAGTTTGATTTATATCGAGGACCACCAGCAGCAGGAAAGACACCAATCAGCTCCTATACAACGTCAGCAAGTGGGATTGTATTAGTCAATGATTTAGAATTCGGAGATTACTATTTTGTAGAGAAAGAGGCACCAGAGGGTTATGAGTTAGATGTAACACCAAGAATGTTCACTATTGGACAAGATCAAGTAGCTGTACCATTTGAATTAGGCGTCGCGAATAGAGCGATTGTTGACCCGACCATTCAGACCATCGCGTTTGAAACGGGGACAGAGAATAAAGTTCTTTTTCCAAGTGAAGAGGCGCAGATTAGTGATCGTGTTTCTTACAACGACTTAACGTTAGGTAAGGAATATCGTTTGGACGCAACACTTGTAACAAAAAATAGTGCACTACAGCTAACAACAGGGCAAAAACAGTTCACTGCAACGAGCACGGCAGGTCAAGAAGTAGTCGATTTAGCAGCTTTTGACGCGAGGGCATTGCGCGGCCAACAAGTTGTAGTATTTGAACAATTGATCGATGTAAAGTCCGGACTTATCGTCGCGACACACGAAGATTTGAACGATGCAGATCAAACGGTGGCATTTTCAGATCCGCGTGGTGGTGTAAGTTTTACAAAAGTAGATGCAGATACGCAAAATCCGTTGGCAGGAGCAGAGTTCACCTTATATGAAGGGACGTCAAACACGCCTGGCAATGCGCTAGGTGTCTATATAAGTGCCGTGTCAACTGGAAAAGTGGAGGTAAATAACTTACCATACGGCAATTATCACTTTGTTGAAATAAAAGCACCGAGTGGCGGTTATATTTTAGATGGTAAGGCGATAGATTTTGAAATTATGAGCGACGGAACGGTTCTAGAGTTGGATAATGTCACAAACAAACGTGATTACCAACCGCGAATCGAAACGCTAGCTTTTGAAACAGGAACGAACAATAAAGCACTGTACCCAGGGGTGGCAACGTCTATTAGCGACCGTGTTATGTATGAAGAATTAACACCTGGCAAAGCGTATCGTCTAGAGGCAGAACTGATGACGAAAGATGGTCAAACTGTGTTAACGCAAGGTTCGAAAACATTCACAACGACAACGGAGAATGGCGAAGAAGTCGTAGCATTAGACGGATTTGACGCACGTGCTTTGAAAGGGCAACAAGTCGTCGTATTTGAACGTCTGATTGATACGTCAACGGATGAAGTAGTGGCAACACATGAGGACTTAAATGATGCAGATCAAACAGTATCTTTCTTTGCACCAAGTTTACAAACATTTGCATTTGAAACGAGCACAGGATTACAACATGACATCCATCCGCACCAAAACGTGGAACTTAGCGACCGCGTAGTTTATACGAACCTAAATCCAGGTGAGCGCTACACATTAGAAGCAACATTGGTAGACAAGTTAACTGGTAATATTGTATTCACGCAAGGAACGCACGAATTTATTCCAACAACAGCATCAGGAGAAGTCACAGTACCACTTAACAATTTAGATGCGACAGACTTAAAAGGTAATTCCTATGTTGTCTTTGAAGTGTTAAAAGACGAGTCAGGACAAGTGATGGCAACACACACAGATAAAGATAGCATGACACAAACCGTATCATTCATTGAGCCAAGTATTGGAACAGTAGCACGTGATAAAGAAACAGGCGAAAGCAATGTACACGCTGGACCAATCACGATTGTCGATGAAGTACAATATCAAAACCTAGACACGACGCAAACGTATGACATCGAAGGCGTTTTGATGGACAAAGCAACGAATCAACCATTATTAGTAAACGGTCAAACAATTACGGCAACAAAATCGTTCAGCCCAGCGAATACAAACGGTAGCGAAGAAATCGAATTTACATTAGACGCATCACAACTAAAAGGCAAAGACATCGTTGTTTTTGAAACGTTGAAATTAAATGGCGCGATCATGGCTGTTCACCAAGATATCAATGATGCAAAACAAACGATTAAAGTCGTAGATCCAGCGATTGGAACAACATTACGTGACGAAGAAACAGCAACACAAACACCAAGTCCAGAAGAAGACGTAACATTAGTAGATGTTGTGAAATATGAGAACTTAATTCCAGGCCGTGAGTATACGGTAAAAGGAATTTTGATGGACAAAGCAACAGAAGCACCACTCGTGATTGACGGCGAGCAAGTAGAAGCAAAAACAACCTTCACACCGGAAAGTCCGAATGGTGAAGTGGACGTGATTTTCACATTTGGTGCTAAAGGTTTGGCGGGGCAAGGTGTTGTAGCATTTGAGCGTCTGTATACCGACAACAAAGAAGTAGCCGTGCATACAGACATTAATGATGCGAACCAAACAGTTACGTTCAAAACACCAGAAATCGGGACAACAGCAACCGATCAAAACGGTGAAAAAGAACTGAATGCAGACAGCGAAGTAACCATCATCGACGTAGTAGCGTATAAAGATCTAATCGCAGGGAAAGAATACACGCTCCAAGGAATTTTAATGGACAAAGCAACAAACGCACCAGTTCTTGTAAATGGTGAAGAAGTACGCGGTGAAACAACCTTCACACCAGAAGATACAGATGGTTCTGTAGAAGTAGCTTTCACATTTGACGCAAGTGACTTATACGGTAAAGATCTAGTCGTATTCGAGAAATTAATGCGTAACGGTAAAGAAGTAGTGAATCACGAAGATATTAACGACGAAGGACAAACAGTAACAATCAAAACACCGGAAATCGGTACAACATTACGTGACGAAGAAACAAACACACAAACACCAAGTCCAGAAGAAGATGTGACACTTATCGATATCGTTCGCTACGAGAATTTAACACCAGGTCGTGAATACACGGTCAAAGGAATTTTGATGGACAAAGCGACAGAAGCACCATTATTAGTAGACGGTAAGCAAGTAGAAGCAGAAACAACATTCACACCAGAAACACCAAATGGCGAAGTAGAAGTAACCTTCACATTCAACGCCAAAGCTTTAGCAGGTCAAGAAGTGGTAGCATTTGAGCGCCTATATACCGACAACAAAGAAGTAGCGGTGCATACAGATATTAATGATGCTGACCAAACCGTGACATTCACGAAACCAGACCTAAAAACAATCGCAACAGATCAAAATGGTGAGAAAGAAATCATGCCAGAAGAAAAAGTAAGCATTATTGACAAGGTATACTATGAAGACTTAATCGTCGGAAAAGAATACACGGTAACTGGGAAATTGATGGACAAAGCAACGAATAAGCCAGTTCTATCAAACGGTAAAGAAGTACTAGGCGAAACAACATTCACACCAGAAGAGCCAAACGGTGTTGTAGAAGTAGCATTTGACTTGGACGCACGTGAATTAGGTGGACGTGAAGTCGTTGTCTTCGAGAAATTATTCCGCAATGGGAAAGAAGTTGTGGGACACGAAGACATTAACGACTTAGACCAAACGGTTCGCTTTATCGAGCAGCCAGACCCAGAAAATACAGGTCAACCAGAAAGAGTAGACCGACTAGGAGACCCACAAAATCCGCTAAAACCAGAAAATCTATCTGTAGCGGGTAATGGTATAAGCAAAATAGAGGAAATAGAGAAAGTTGACAAAGTTGACAAAGATAACAAAGGTAAAGAGAACACAATTTTAACAGAAAAAATGCCGAAAACTGGAGACACATTCTCACTGCTGAATCTCTTATTTGGAAGTATAATTATAGTGATGGGGTCGAGTATGTTCCTTCGTAAAAGGAAGCAGCACCTTTAAAGATAAGTCATGAGAGCGTTTATGCAGCGCGTTTTCCAAAGTGAAAGCGCGCTTTTTAATGCGCAAATTTGTGACTCAAAGTATGCATTATATTCCAAGTTAAGCGTTTACAAAATATCAAAATAATGGTAAAGTAGGAATGTATATAAAAAGATGTGATTTTATATGCTCATAAAAACACAAAGAAGGGATGAAGAAAATGAAAAAAATTCTAGCAAGTATGATGATGATAGCTGTTCTTTCCGTTAGTTTTGTTGGTGCGTCGGGAGTTATTAACGAGCAAAAAGTAGAGGCTGCCGCTGCAACTAGTATTTATGTAAAAGTTACTCGCACGTCTCAGATACAATATGGCTCGCTCTATGTTACAGTGTCACAAAATGGTTATACTTATAGAGGTACCGTCTACAATACAAAGGCAGCAGCATGCTATTCTAAGAACGTTACCGATGCTTATTATGGTTGGGTATATAGATAAGCCCTTTTCAAAAAAGTGGACTTGACAATAAGAAACTTCACTAAGGCGTTCACCTGAGGGAGGACGCCTTAGTGTGATTTTTACAAATCTAACGCCAACGCTCTAACTTCTTCAAGAATTTTTTAGTATACATCTTATTAAGGAAAAACTTCCCGACTTTACTCATATCAGATTCCTGAAATCCTTTTAAACTAATTTCGTAAAACTCATCAAACGTTGCGTCAGGATTCGTCCACTCGCCATTTTCGTAACATTTCAAACAGAATTTCTCCGAGCGCGTACCATCTTTTTCCGTACCAAATTCTTCAGGTTTACTCATAGGCATGCCGCAACTTTGGCACTGTGGTGTTTTCGCCATTCTTCATCTCTCCATTTCCATAACATATAGTATAAAGTATAGCGTACTCCGATTCTGCGCACAATAGGCGAGCTGAAAATAGTAATTATTTCATGTACCCGAGGATTAAATCTTGCTCAGCTTGTATCTCTAGTTTGCGAATAATTAACATATACTGATACAAAGCAGTGTTTGAACAGCTGAACTTGTTTTGCTGTAATTGTTGAAAAAGATATTCCAGTGTAGCTGTAAATACAAGATGGAAGTATTGAACCGTTTCTAACAATGGCGTTCCGATATCCTTCCGATCTTCTCCAACATTTTGAAAGATGGAAGTGCTGACATAGTTTTGTTGTATTTGCTTACTAACCATTTGAAAAAGTTGTGTAATTTCCTGTGTTTGCGACACAAGAAACCCGTCGTATTCCTTGCGCTGTGCATATTCGTCGGTCTCCGTGTAATAAGTAGAAACCCAATAGCGGACAATATTTTCTATATTCTGCTCAACATATTGAAAAATTTTTTGCACCATGCGAATCCCCTACTTTCTAAATACTGCCATGCTAATTCATTATACTGCCTTGGCGTAGAAAAAGATAGATGATTCGACGTTGTTCACAGAATTGTCGGAATTATAAGGATATCTGGTAATATTTTTCCTCTTATGAAATAAAAACCAATCACAACTCGCTCGCTATCCACCGAAACTTCCGCTATACTATAAAGTAATAAAGTTCGAAAAAAGGAGAAGTCTATGAATACCAATGAAGTGATGCAACAACTCGAATCTCTCGGTTCTGAGCAAACCAAAAAGACCCTCTGTCGACACGGCGTTAATGAGCCAGTTTTCGGTGTTAAAATCGGAGACATGAAGAAACTTCTAGTCAAAAAAATAAAGGACTCAAATGTTTCACGTGAACTTTTCGCGACTGGAAATTATGATGCACAATATTTAGCAGGCCTGACAATCAACCCAAAAGAAGTCACAAAAGAAGAGCTTCTCACCTGGGCAGAAACAGCGAATTGTTCTGCGATAAACGAAGCAATCGTCGCCAGTCTTGCAGCAGAAACCCCGTACGCAACCGAGCTCGCTAAAACATGGATGGCATCCGACGAAGAACGAATAGAAGATACCGGATGGAGCTGCTACGCCAACTATTTGTCACTAACACCAAACGAGGAAATCAACGAAACCGAGGTCCTCACGCTTTTAGAAAATGTCGAAAAAAACATTCACGAAGCCAAAAATAGCGTCAAATATACGATGAACCAATTCGTCATCTGCACAGGAAGCTACTACCCACCTCTACTTGAAAAAGCCATCTCCGTTGCCAAAAACATCGGCCAAGTACACGTAGACATGGGCGACACCTCCTGTAAAGTCCCGCTAGCAAGCGACTACATCGAAAAAGTAATAGAAAAAGACCGCGTTGGGAAAAAACGAAAACGCGCCATTTGTTAAATGAAAGCCTGTGAAATCAAATTGGTTTCACAGGTTTTCTTTATTCTGGAAAACTAGAATACTAATTTTGTCCACAAATCTATATTTCCCCCACTATTCGCACAGCCCCTAAAAAAGGTACACTTAAGATGTTGAAAACACTTACAAAAGCGGGGTGACACGAATTGAAGAAGTTCTTCAAAAAACTCTACGCGAATAAAATCTGGTTATTCATGGTTTTGCCGGGAGTCGCATGGTTTTTAATCTTTGCGTATTTACCGATGTTCGGAACTGTGATTGCCTTTAAAGATTACCGTGTAGATGGAAACGGTTTCATATCTAGTCTGATGAGCAGTGACTGGGTAGGTTTAGAAAATTTCAAGTTTTTATTTAGAACCGATGATGCCTTTATTATCACGCGGAATACCGTACTTTATAACTTAGTCTTTATCATCGTGGGGCTCCTTTTGGGCGTTGCTTTGGCGATCGTCTTTAACAGTCTCGTGAACAAACGCATGGCAAAAGTCTACCAAACCGGTATGCTATTTCCCTATTTCCTATCTTGGGTTGTTGTAAGTTACTTCCTATACAGCTTCCTGAGTGAAGATAGCGGACTACTTAATTCACTGATTGTTTCCTTTGGCGGCGATCCGATTTCGTGGTACAGCGATCCGAAATATTGGCCCTTTATCCTGATTTTCATGAACATCTGGAAAGGCCTGGGCTATGGAAGTATCGTTTATCTGGCCGCGATTGCCGGAATTGACCGGAACTACTACGAGGCTGCGATGATTGATGGTGCTGGCAAATGGCAACAAATCCGCCACGTGACAATTCCAGCTTTGACGCCGCTGATCATTATCTTAACAATTCTAAACGTCGGCAAAATTTTCAACTCTGATTTCGGTTTGTTCTATCAACTTCCGCGAAACTCAGGGCCACTTTACCCAGTGACGGATGTTATCGATACATACGTTTATCGCGGTTTAACATCGCTTGGGGACATCAGTATGAGCGCTGCGGCAGGACTTTACCAGTCGATTGTCGGTTTCATTCTCGTCATGCTGACAAACTATATCGTGAAGAAAATCGATCCAGAATATGCACTATTTTAAAAACGGAGGCGAGTTAATTGGCAGAACAAATAGAACAAGTCGAGCAGTTAGAGCAGGTTAATGGCGACCTCCGCCTGCCGAAAAAAAATAAACCTAAAAAATCGGACGTCGTAGATTTTGAACCGAAAATGAACGTAGCAATGAATATCTTGCTCGGATTTCTCGCCATACTCTGCGTTTTTCCGTTCCTGTACATCATCGTTATTTCATTCAGTAGCCAAGATGCACTGGCAACAAACGGTTTCCGCCTCATTCCGAGCGAGTGGAGCACCGAAGCTTATAAATATCTGTGGAATATGAAAGGTCAACTGCTCCAATCTTATGGCGTAACAATCGTCGTGACGGTAGTTGGTACTGTGTTTAGCGTATCGATGATCGCCTTATACTCCTACGCGATTTCCAGAAAACAGTTCGCCTACCGCAAGCAATTCACGTTCTTAGCCTTTTTCACGATGCTATTTAGCGGCGGGATGGTACCAGCATACATCGTCATGACCCAAGTACTCCAACTGAAAAATTCCATCTGGGCACTGATTCTGCCACTAGCGATGAACGCATTTTACATCATGATTATGCGGACCTTCTTTATCCGCTCGATTCCAGAGCCGATACTCGAAGCCGCACGAATCGAAGGCGCCAGCGAACTACGCATTTTGCTAAAAATTGTCTTACCATTATCGTTACCTGGTATCGCAACAATTGCACTGTTCAGCACGCTCGGCTATTGGAACGACTGGTTCAACGCCTCACTTTACATCGACAACCCGCAACTAGTCCCGCTCCAATCCTTGTTGATGAAAATTGAGAATAATCTAGAATTCATGCGCCAAAATGCAGACATCGCGTTCACATCGGGAGCCTTCAAAGGAATCCCACAAGACGGCGCAAAAATGGCGATGGTTGTTATTTCGACAATTCCAATCGCGATTACGTATCCATTTTTCCAGAAATATTTCATAAGTGGTTTAACCATCGGCGGCGTAAAAGAATAGCCCAGCGGGCTGAGAAACGGTCATCTGCGTCGTTAAAGATTCCGTTCCGGTGCTCATGTACAGGTCGTACATTCCGCTCCGGTACTCATCCTTGCCTAGCATCTAACCATTTCTCAGCCCGCTGGGGTTCGGCGATGCAAGACTGATTTTGAGTAAAAAAACATTTAAAAAATCTATGATAAAATAGGGTTCTGGGTTGTGCTCGGAATCCTGATGAAAAGGGAGGATTTTTGATGAAGAAGAAACTGTTTTTGGTGATGATTTTGAGTTTTGTGATGTTGGTGATGGCTGCTTGTGGGAGTGATAAATCGGCGAGCGGGGATAGTGAGGTTACGCTGAAATGGTATATGATTGGGACGCCTCAGAAGGATCATGATAAGGTGATGAAAGAGGTGAATAAATATACACAGGAGAAGCTTGGTTTTGGCGTGGATATGACGCAAATCGACTGGGGCGACTACGGTAGCAGAATGCAGACGATGATTAATTCGGGCGAAAATTTTGATATCGCTTACACGGCTGCGGGAGAGTTCGTAACGTATTCTCAAAAAGGCGCGTTCATGGATATTTCGAAGTATCTTGATAACGAAGGCAAGAAGATGAAAGCCGAATTGAATAGCCAGCTTTGGGAAGGCGTGACGATGGATAACAAGGTCTATGGTGTGCCTTCGAACAAAGAAATCGGCGAGCAGCAAGTGTATGTTTTCAATAAAAACTTAGTGGATAAATACAAAATGGACGTTTCCAAAGTGAAGAATTTTGCTGACTTAGGTCCGCTTTTGAAAATAATCAAGGAAAATGAGCCGAACATCACGCCAATCGGTGGGAATAAAGACTTTAAACCGGTAACGCCGTTTGATTATTTGATTGACTCTGCGGTTCCGCTTCCATTTGCGGTCGATGAGTACAATGATACTGGCAAAGTAGTGAATTTTTATGAGCAACCTGAAACGGTGAAAATTTTGAAAGACTTGCATGGTTTTTATGAGGATGGCTATGTGAGTAAGGATATCGCGACGTCGACTGATCCGTGGTCTTATGAGAAGGAAAACTGGTTTGTGCGTATTGAGAAATATCAGCCGTACGCGGAATCGATTTGGGATAAGCAAACGAATGGTCAGTATAAAGTGGTGACGCAGCCAATTATGAAAACGCCAATCGTTAAAAATAGTTCTGTGACGGGCGCGATTCAAGCTGTTTCTATGACGTCGAAGCATCCGAAAGAGTCTGTGGAGTTCTTGAACTTGCTGAACACAGATCCGTATTTGCGTAACTTGGTTGACAAAGGGATTGAAGGGACGCATTACACGGAGCTAGCGGATGGCAGTATTGAGGATCTACCAGCGCGCGTGGAGAATTATTCGATGCCGACTTATGCGCTCGGAAACCACTTTATTTTGAAGCGTTATTCGGATGAGCCGAAAGATAAATGGGAGAAATTCAAGGAGTTTAACGAGGAGTCAAAAGCATCGCCAGGACTCGGATTCTATTTTGACTCGAAAAATGTCCGCACAGAAATTGCCGCGATTACGAACGTTTGTAATGAATTCGGACCAGCGCTTCTGACTGGGACGGTAGATCCGGATGATTACATGCCGAAATTCAAAAAGAAATTGAATGATGCGGGAATGAAAACCGTGATGACTGAGATGCAGAAGCAGTATGACGCGTTTAAGAAAGAGAATAAGGAAAAGGTAAATTAAATACTGTTAAAACGCTAAGTCGTGGTTCGATAGCCTCTATCAAACCACGACTTTTCTGCGTTCTAAAACTAATTTCCAAATAAACGCTTGACTTTTAAAAACTACAACTGTAGAATGTAATTAACGACAAGTGTAGAAAGTGGAAGGAGGGTTGAGAAAATGAAACGTTTACCGGATGCAGAGTTTGAAATTATGAAGGCTGTTTGGAAGAGTTCGCCACCAGTTTCGACGAATGAAATCATCGCGGTGTTGGATGGGGATAAACATTGGAAACCGCAGACTGTTCTTACTTTATTAGTGCGCTTAATCGAGCGGGACTTTTTAGAAAGTGAGAAAGTTGGGCGGGAAAGGGTGTACACGCCGATCGTTACCGAGGAGATGTATCTTCAATCGGAGACGGAGCAGTTCATGGATAAGCATTACAATAATTCGCTGGTGGGGCTCGTTAATACGCTGTATAAGGGCGGCGATATGTCGGACAAAGACATTGACGAACTGAAAGACTGGCTTTCAAAAAGGAGTTGATAAGATGTGGGGCAAATAATGTTTGACTTACTAGAAGCATCAATCACGATGGCGATTATTATCGTATTGGTCATGTTGTTTCACCACTTTTTCGGGAAAAAATATTCAGCAAAATGGCGATATTACATTTGGTTCGCTGTGTTAATCGGATTGTTGTTGCCGTTTCGTTTGGAGTTCGAAACAGCGTTGATTAAAGCGCCGATTATTGCGCAGACGGGTGTGGCTGAACCGGCTACTACGATGGGGAATCTGAATGAAGTAGTCGATGTTAATCCGGTAAATACAGCCGCGTCGCCAGTTGTGGAATCGTTCTGGACGTTACCGATGGTTTTATTTAGTATCTGGTTCGCTGGATTTGTTGTTTTCCTAAGCTACAACGTGTGGAAGCATTATCGCTTTTTGCGGATGGTGAAAAGGTGGACGACGCCAGTAACGGATGCATCGATTTTGGCATTATTTGAGCAAGAGAAACACAATGTGGGGGTAGCTTCAAAGCATATTGAGATACATATGTGTCGATTTGAAATTAGCCCGATGTTGATTGGATTCCTGAAGCCGACGATTTTGCTGCCGGAAAAACCAATTGATGAGGAAGAAATGGCCCTGATTTTGCGTCATGAATTAGTCCATTTTAAACGCAAGGATTTGTGGGTGAACGCGGCGCTCTTGTTGGCAACTGCGATCCATTGGTTTAACCCATTTGTATACGTGATGGGCCGAGCATTCCAGAACGATTGCGAGGAATCCTGCGATGAAACGTTGCTAACAGGCGAAAATATGGATAAAAGAAGAACATACGGAGAAGCGATTATCGGCTTAATTCGTAACAAAGATGTAAAACGAACAGCATTATCAACTAATTTTTATGGAGGGAAAAAGACATTGAAAAACAGACTGACATCTATCATGGACACGAGTAAGAAGAAGGTGGGCATAGCGGTACTTTGCTGCGGTGCAACGGTTACAGCGATTTTCTTATCGGGAAGCATTTTTATGAATCAAGGCGGCGAAAAAGCGGAGGCGGCTGCTGAAATTACGGCTAAGCGCGCACAAGAAATTGCGTTGGCAGAAACGGGCGGCGGTACGGTTGTGAAGTATAGCCTCGATTATGAGAACGGCAAGAAAATGTATGATATTAAAATCGTGAACGGTAATACGGAATATGAAATGGACATCAGCGCGACGGATGCTAAGATTTACAGTTTTGAGAAAAAGGCAATTAAGGCTACAACCGCAACGAAAACGCCAGCTTCGACTAAATTGACAGTGACGCCAGCTAACGAAATCACGGTGGCAAAAGCGAAACAGATTGCGCTAGCTAAAACAGGCGGTGGAACAGTGACGCGTGCTAATGTGGACTATGAAAATGGCAAGAAAGTCTATGATATCCAAATTGTGAACGGAAGCGCGAAGTACGAAATGGATATTGGCGCGACGGATTCTAAAGTATACAGCTACGAAAAAGAAACAATCAGAACGAGTGCAACAACACCGAGCAAAAACACACAAAGTAACACGACAAAACCAGCGCAAAATACAACACCGAAAACGAATACGGGAACAACAAACAAAGTAACGACGAATAAAACAACAACAACCGAAATTTCAGCAGCAAGAGCACAACAAATCGCACTAGGCAGAACTGGTGGCGGAAAAGTGGTACAATCCTATGTGGATTACGAGAATGGCCGTAAAGTGTATGATATTAAAATCGTAAATGGCAACACGGAGTATGACTTGGAGATCGGCGCGGCGGATTCTGTTGTGTACGGTTTCGAGAAGGAAACGATTAATAGAGCGGCTACAAGTACGAAGCCAAACACAAATACAACTGCGAAGTCTGCAGGAACTGCTCACAACGACAACGATGATGACGACGACCGTTACGATAACGACAACGACGACGATGACAGATATGATAACGATTCGGACGATGATGATCGCTACGATAACGACTAAAAATTAGAAATAGGAAACCGTCTTATCACTTTCTTTGGAAGGGATGGGGCGGTTTTTCCAATATTTGTTGGAATGGCGGGATATTTTACGTTATAATAGTGGGAACTGTTGGCATCAGCAGAATCACATTAAAAAGGGGATACATAATGAAAAAGATAGCAAAGCAGAGGTTAAAGGGCGTTTATTTTTATTCGGTTATTGTTTGGTTGGTTTATATGTTTGTGACGGATCAGGTTGGGACGTATAAAACAGAGTATAATGGGTTAGGTTTTTCGATACCGACAATAGGTGATTTTCTGCCAGATACGATATTGGTTGCGTTATTTTTAGGGTTGTTCTATATTTTCGTAGTTTTACCGCTTATGGCATCTATTCAGTGGTTTTTCTTGCGAGTAGCGAATGTGCAAAAAGCGAGTTGGCGCGAAATCTTGGAAGTGTTCATGAAGCAGAATTATGTGCGTTATTTTTTAGCGAGTTTACTTATCACGATATTTACTTTCTTATGGTCGCTTCTTTTTATCGTACCAGGAATCATAAAATCGTTTAGTTACTCGCAGGCGTTTCGATTAATGTGTGATAATCCGGATTTGACGCCTTTAGACGCGATTAACTTGAGTCGCAAATTGATGGATGGACGAAAAACGGATTTATTTATGTTGCAATTGAGCTTTATTGTTTGGTTTATTATACCGCTTGTTTTGCTTATCGCAGCTGTGATTACGGAGAATATCTTGTTGACTCGAGCAACGGATATTGTATTTTTTGTAGTGCTTATTTTCGTTGGGCCTTACTTTCATACCACGAATGCTGTGTTTTATGTCGAGGAAATCAGAGAGCGCTCGGAGCCATTAAAACTATAATTTGGAGGGATTGGGATGGTTGATACGGTGGAGGAATACATGGCGGGGGTGGAGACGGATGAGCAGCGGAAATGGACGATGACATTTGTTAGTTTTATGCGTGAAAATTATCCGGATTTCGAGGAGAAGATTTCGTATCAGATTCCGACATTTAAATTTGGGAAGCAGTATATCGCGTTTTCGAATGCCAAAACACATTTTTCGGTGCATACGCTGGATTTTGAGTTGGTTTTGGAGATGAAGGAGCGATTGCCACACGCTAAATTTGGTAAAGGGTGCGTAAAAGTGAAGTTTGAGGATGATGACGCGATTCCGGAGCTTTTCAAGTTTTGCAGGGAAATTGTTGTTCGAAATCACATAGGAATGTAAGTGGAAATCGCCCAAGTTGGATGACAGCTTGGGTGTTTTTTTGGCTTCTAGACACACTTTTGACAAAATGAGGATAGTAACACTGGATTTCTTGAGGTTAGATATTGGAATTCGTGGTATATTTAAAAGGGAACATAAGTTCTTGTTTTATTTGGGAATAGAGAGGGGAAATTTTGAGATGTATGATGATACGATTTTAGATGGGGCAGTTGTGAATGTGAAGGATGCGTTATTTGGCGCGAAAGGGGACGGAGAGACGGATGATACGGTGGCGATTCAGGCTGCGATTGATGCGCTGTTTGCGTCGCCGGTTGGCCCGGACTCTACGGTTGCGATGGAAGGGGGCATTGTGTTTTTCCCGCCTGGGGATTATGTGATTACGAAGCCGATTCATTTGGTAAATACGGGTGTCAAGCTGATGGGCGCGTCACCGGTTTCGTCCACGATTGTTCCGCGAGGCGAGTTGGTGATGGATGAGAATGGTGTGAAAAAGCTATTGTTTGACGGGAAAGAAGAGGGAAATGCTGCGATTGAGATTAAGTATATTAACAAAGAGGGCAAGCGGACGTTTATGCGGAATATGAATATTCAAAATCTTGGTTTTGATATGGGGAATGTGAATAAGACGACGATGATTCGAGTGATTCGGCCATATGATTTGTGCCATTTTGAGAATTTGATGTTTGTGAATATCCGCGGGACGGCGATTGCTTGTATGAGTGAATATCCAGATAATATGCAGCCGGAGCCAAAAGGATTGGGGCAGGGCGTGATTTTCCGGGATATTCATATTGATAATAGTGCTACAGTGCTCGACAATTTGAAAAATGGGCAGTATGTGACGTTTAATAAGTTGTTGGATCGGGGACGACCGCAAGATGCAACGTTGCCCGCGATTTATTTGGAGAATGTGAATGAGAGTTATATGGACAATGTAAAAGTGAATGCGACGGGTGTGAAGGTTGATTTGGCTGGGAATGTGGTGCGGGATGCGACGAACCAGACGGCGATTTCTTACGCTCCGAGGTCGGCAGTTTTGATGGAAGGTTGCCAAGGTATGAATATTCACATGTCGTCGTTTAACCAGTTGAGCAAGCCGGCGATTGATATTCGGCGCGGGACGATGGGGAAACAGGGCGCGTCGATTTATCATTTTATCGGTGGGAATACGTTCGAGGAGATTTCAGATTCGGCGATTAGAGTGGACGGAGATGTTGTCGCGGCAGGTGCTGGTAAGAATGTCAGCAATATTATTGTGGAGGAAAACCGGATTCTTGGCAAAGAGCAACCGGAGTACCAGTATGTTCTCGATAATTGCGATTTGGTGACGATTCACGGTCGGGCTAGTGTGAAAGTCGGGAAAAATGCGCTGAATACGACGATTTATGCGACAGATGTGAATAAAGCGGATGCGGCGAATCCGATTTTGGGCCAGCGAAAAATTCTTGATGAGGGGCAGCGAACGTTGATTATTGGGCGGGAATACCGATTTGATGATTATACGCAAACGCTCGCTATCAATTCTGTCGTGAAGCCGGCCGGAGCAATTTTACCGGTACAAAAAATGGCGGATTTGGCGCGTGCTTCGGTGAATAATGTTGGGAAAGTGGCATTTGTGAGGGAAGGAGCGGGTGCGGCGGAGCAGGATAATTTGATGTATGTCAAAAAATGCTTGGATGGGACGCATCAATGGGCGCGCGTTCAAAGCCAGATTGTGTATACGGAAACGGTGACGCCTGTGAAATATAAACTGAGTGCCTCGTATATCACGGGAACTTACACGGGGAATGTGAAAAAACTGCGTGTGACGGCAACGAATAGTGCTGGGACGGTGATTGATAAGCAGGGGGGCGAATTTTTGGCAGATGGGACGTTTCGTTTCTACTATAAAACAGTGTTGAATAATATCAATTATGATGTTAAACTTCAAGTACTTGGAGCGAACGACGAGATTATTTACAAGACGGGGCTCGAATTAGAAGCGTAAGGAGAGATGCGAAAGTGGCGAAATATCCGACGATTCACGAGGCAGCGCTGAGCTTGAAAGGCGCGACGCATGATTACAAAGAAGAATGGGGCGCTGACCGCTTTTTTGTAGGTGAAAAAATGTTTGCGATGCTTGGAACGAACAAAGAAGGCCGCGATATTCTCACGGTAAAAGTGGAGCCGAATCAGGGCGAGATTTTGCGATCAGAAAACCCAGCGATTATTCCGGGTTATTACATGAATAAGTCGCACTGGGTATCGGTATTATTGGATGAAGAGAATAACGCAGAATTCTTGGCAAAATTGTTGGCGCATGGCTACGAACAAGTCTTGCGAAAACTACCGAAGTATCGCCAAAAAGAGATAGAAGGCTAAGAAAAAGAGATTATCGCCGTCAAAGGGTAGCGATAATCTCTTTTTGTGTCATGATTTTAGATCAGCGAGTTGCGCCCGATCGATATCTTTAAAATCAACTAAATAATCCGACGCGTCTTTTTTCATTATCACGGTCGCGACGCTTTCTGATTTAGCGTTGATGGTGTTCCACAAAGCATCAGGAACAATCACGATTTTTTTCGCGTATGTCCGTGCATCGCCGAGTGTGATATTGCCGCCGTATGTGACTGTTTGTTCTTTTTCGCCAATTTGGATTTTCGTCGCGTCACTTTGCGCCAACAGGAGTAGCTTTCCGTTTGTGGCGGGTAGCTCTTTCAAAGCTTCTGTTTTATCCGAATCGACCAATTTCGTGAAAGCTTGCTGTTTTTGCATTTTCTTCGCATCCGATTCTTTTATGAAAACGGTCAAATTATCGCCATCACCGTCTTGTTTTGCCTCATAAATAGTAGATGAATCGATATTTTCCTTATTACTAGCAATCGTTTTTGTCACCTGATCATGACCGCCGTAGACAATTAAGCCTTTCGCTTTATCAAAAATGCAACCGGACAAAGCCAGTAAAAGCCCGCCCAGAACCATTCCAATCAGTAAAGTTTTTTTCATCTTATTCCCAACTCCTAAAATAGATTGAGCATTTCTCTTAGCTCTTAAATCTATCTTACCGAACTTCAAGGCATGCTTCCCGCGATTTACGTGACACTATATGTAGTTTTTCTTACGTTTTTGTAGGAAGGATGTCATTTTGCGTATAGACGAACGATTTTTGCATTCCATTTCGAAAACGTTCGATAATTCATTGACTATTGCCAGGACAAACGGTACAATTAGGAGTGGAAAAAGCTTGCGAAATCGAGCTTAAAAGACCAATTAAATGAGGTGTTTAGATGTCTTCAGTTGTTGTTGTAGGAACACAGTGGGGCGATGAAGGAAAAGGGAAGATTACGGATTTTCTTTCCGAGAATGCGGAGGCTATCGCGCGTTACCAAGGCGGTAATAACGCAGGCCATACGATCAAATTTGATGGAGAAACATACAAATTGCACTTAATTCCATCTGGCATTTTTTACAAAGAGAAGATTAGTGTTATCGGAAACGGGATGGTTGTTGATCCGAAAGCGCTTGTGACAGAGCTAAACTATTTACATGAAAAAGGCGTAAGTACGGAGAATCTGCGTATTTCGAACCGTGCGCACGTTATTTTGCCGTATCATATTCGCATTGACGAAGCTGATGAAGTACGTAAAGGTGCTAACAAAATCGGTACAACGAAAAAAGGGATTGGCCCAGCGTACATGGATAAAGCCGCGCGTGTTGGTATTCGTATCGTGGACCTTTTGGATAAAGAGGCTTTTAAAGAGAAATTAGAGCATAATTTACAAGAGAAAAACCGTTTATTGGAGCGTTTCTATGAGTTGGAAGGCTTTAAAATAGAAGACATTTTAGAAGAGTATTACGAATATGGTCAGCAATTTAAGCAATATGTTTGCGATACATCGGTTGTGTTGAATGACGCGCTGGACGATGGAAAACGTGTTCTTTTTGAGGGTGCGCAAGGGGTTATGCTGGATATTGACCAAGGTACATATCCGTTCGTAACGTCGAGTAATCCGATTGCTGGTGGCGTGACGATTGGTAGCGGTGTTGGTCCATCTAAAATTAACCACGTTGTCGGCGTTGCAAAAGCCTATACGACGCGTGTTGGTGATGGTCCATTCCCGACGGAGCTTGATAATGAAATTGGCGATAATATTCGTGAAGTTGGCCGTGAATATGGAACGACGACTGGCCGTCCGCGCCGTGTTGGCTGGTTCGACAGTGTTGTTGTCCGCCATGCCCGCCGTGTGAGTGGTTTGACGGATCTTTCTTTGACGCTTTTAGACGTTTTGACAGGCATTAAGAAATTGCAGGTCTGCGTTGCGTATGAGTTGGATGGCAAGGTTATTGAAGAATTCCCGGCGAGTTTGAAAGAATTAGCTCGTTGTAAACCGGTATACGAAGAGTTAGACGGTTGGGAAGAGGACATTACGAATGTGAAATCGTTGGATGATTTACCAGCGAATGCGCGTCATTACATGGAGCGTATCGCCCAATTGACCGGCGTTCAGGTTTCGATGTTCTCGGTAGGACCGGATCGTTCGCAGACGCATGTTGTGAAAAGTGTTTGGCGATTATAAAGCTGAAACGGCCCGTTCAGCTCCGAAAAAAACTGGAGCGGCCGCAGTAAAAATCCTCTTTTGATTTTTATGGAGGGCGTGAAGTTTTCGAGGAGTTGGCCGTTGAAGCTAGATTTCGAAGATGCAAAACGTGATGTAGAGCATGGATTACATGCTCACTGCGTTCTCATGCATATTGAGGTTCTAAATCGGCAAGTAATGCCTCATAAGAACCACAACAAAGCTGAAACAGCCCGTTAGACTCGAAAGAATTTGTTAGGGGGCGCAGTGAAAACCCGTACTTGGTTTTTGCGGAGGTCACGAAAATTCCGAGAGGCTGGCTCTTGAAGCTGGATTTCGAAGACGCAGAAATAGGAAGAGAAGTTAGGTGTTAAATTCCTAGCTTCTCTTTTTTATCGTGTACATAATCTCGTTTCCGTCCGCAAAATCTGGATTTAGCGTGAAATTGAGTTTTTTGAGGAGTTGGGTGGAGCGGTCGTTGTTTTT
The DNA here is from genome assembly GCF_003856515.1 of Listeria sp. SHR_NRA_18. Taxonomy (NCBI): domain Bacteria; kingdom Bacillati; phylum Bacillota; class Bacilli; order Caryophanales; family Listeriaceae; genus Listeria; species Listeria sp. SHR_NRA_18. The sequence continues at coordinate 118,397 of NZ_QPKR01000002.1, read as the reverse complement.
GTGCGTTACGCCGTCGATTTGTTGGAGTTGTGTGAAACCGTAGTCGAGCACGGCTTTTAAAGCTTCAAGCATGTAGCCTGAACCCTGAAATGTCGGCAATAATTCATAGCCTAAATCCGCGCGTGTCTGTTCTTCTGAGAAATTCCAGAGGCAAGCGGTTCCGATGAGTTCGGCGGTTTCTTGTAGCGTGATGGCCCAGAAAATCCAGGTTTCGCGGTCGATTCCTGTGTTTATTTTATCGATAAATGCGGCGGATTCCTCCAGGTTTTGCTGTAACGGGCGGTCTTGAAAAGCGGCGACTTCCGGATTTGATCGCAGGGCAAAAATGGCGCTGGAATCATCGGGGGTTAGTTGTCTTAGTGTGAGTCGCGGCGTTTGGATGATTGGGAATGTCATAGGATTAGCCTCCTTAGGTTGTTTGTTCGATCATAGAACATTTCTTTGTGAAAAGCAATACGTTTATAGTTTACGTATAAGTTAATGTTATTTTTATCTGTTTGACACAATGGTTATCTATTGTATATAATGCAAGTAAGATGGCTTTTTAGTTTGATTAACTTTAGAGTTTATTGTAAGCGTTTTTTTATAAGGAGGAGCGATGTGAAATGTTGAGAGAAGAATATCCGCGACCGCAATTTGTGAGGGAAAACTGGATGAATTTGAATGGGGAATGGGAATTTGCTTTTGATGATGGGGACGTTGGGTTGCGTGAGGGCTGGTTTCGTGGCGATGTGACGTTTGCGAAACGGATTGTCGTGCCATTTGCGTATCAGACGGCGCTTAGTGGGATTGATGACCAGGCGCATCACGAGATTGTTTGGTATAAGCGGGAGTTTGCGCTGGCGGATTTGGACGGTGGCAAGGAAGTGAAGCTGCATTTTGGTGCGGTGGATTATTCGGCGAGCATTTTTGTGAACGGGCAGAAGGTCAGCGAGCATGACGGCGGGCATACGTCGTTTACGCTGGACATCACGCCCTTTGTGGCTGGTGGTGAGGCTGTGACGCTAGTTGTGAGGGTATTTGATCCGCAAAAAGATGAGACGATTCCGCGTGGGAAGCAGAGTTGGACGCCGGAACCGGACTCGATTTGGTATACGAACACAACGGGAATTTGGCAGACGGTTTGGCTGGAAATCGTGGACGCGCTACATATTGAAAAGCTGCGCATGACGCCGAATGTGGACACAGGTATGGTGGAACTCGATTTGAATTTTGCGGGCGGCGTGATTGGTAAGCGCTTACGATATGCGATTCATTTCGGGGAGACGCTGGTTGCTGAGGATGCGGTGACGTTGACGCAAAACCATATACAGCGCGACGTGGCGATTTATCAAAAACAGATTTTCCGCTCGCCGAACCATAATGACGGCTGGAATTGGACGCCAGAAAACCCGAACCTTTTTCAGATTGAATTTTGCCTAGAGGACGATTCGGTGGTGTATGATGAGGTTTCGTCGTATTTTGGAATGCGCAAGGTGCACACGGAGGCCGGCATGGTTTATTTGAACAACCGCCCCTACTATCAAAAATTGGTGCTGGATCAAGGCTATTGGCGTGATGGTTTGTTGACTGCGCCGTCCGATGAAGCGTTGCGTTACGATATCGAGCTCGCCAAGGAAATGGGATTCAACGGTTGCCGTAAACATCAAAAAGTAGAAGATCCGCGTTTCCTATATTGGGCAGACACGCTGGGCTACCTCGTTTGGGGCGAATGCGCGGCGGCACCAGTTTATACAGAAGACGCCGCGACCCGACTGACTCGCGAATGGTTAGAAATTATCGAGCGCGATTACAATCATCCGAGCATCGTGACCTGGGTGCCAATCAACGAAAGCTGGGGCGTACCAGGCATTCACAACAACCGCGAACAACAACATCACACCCAAGCGATGTATCATCTCATTCATTCGCTCGACAAAACCCGCCCGGTAATCTCCAATGACGGCTGGGAAATGACCGAAACTGATATTTGCGCGGTGCATAATTATTCACACGGCCGCGAAGACGAACCCCAGAAGTACGCCGATTTTAGCGCTATGATTCATGACGAAGAAGCCATTTTGAAATCCCAATCCACCTTACGCGCCATTTACGCAGTAGGATTCGAGCACCAAGGCGCGCCAATTTTGCTAACAGAATTCGGTGGCATAGGCTTTCAAACCGGCGACCAGAGCGGCTGGGGCTACACATCCGTGAAAAACGCCGAAGAATTCGTCGCCGATTACAGCCGCGTCATGCAAGCCGTTTACAACTCAAAAGCCCTACACGGCTACTGCTACACCCAACTGACCGACGTAGAAGTCGAAATCAACGGCCTGCTAACATACGACCGCGAACCAAAATGCGAATTAAAGCGGATACGAGAGATAAATGACCAGTATTTCGATCAGATTGTAGAATAGACCACAAACAAGAAGGGCCTCGTTGCTGGGAGGCCTTCCTATCTATGTGTGAAATGTTTGCCAAGCCAGAGCGAAAGTGCTAGAATAAGTCTTGTCGGTAAAACCATTTATCGCACGGGTTGTTAGCTCAGTTGGTAGAGCAGCTGACTCTTAATCAGCGGGTCGTGGGTTCGATCCCCTCACAACCCATCCTAGAGCCTCAACGGTTTATGACTGTTGGGGTTTTTATTTTGCCTTGAAATATGTACTAAATTGGAGTAGTATTGCCTTAAAATTGCCTACGCCTAGAAATAAGAAAGCTGAAACCGTTCGTGCTCAATTGGTTTCAGCTTTTTGATGGTGACTAAATTGCTTCGAAAACTACAGGAAATCCAGTTTATCGCTCATTTCTCTTTGTTTATTAGGGAATAGATGTCCATATGTATCAATTGTAGTTGTGATACTAGCATGTCCCATCCTTTCCTTTATCACTGTTATATTTTCACCGTTATCTATTAGCAAAGCCACATGGGAATGCCTGAAATCATGCAAACGAATGGGCTGAACAGCACAACGATTACATATCCGTTGAATTTTTTTAGTCCCGAAGTTTTCTCGGATTGGATGTGATGTCTTATGCTGAAAAATTACTAAATCTTTCATTGGAATGGAGGGGAGAAGCTTGGATTGAGCCTCTTTCCAATCGGATAACTTTTTAGCGAGTTTGGAATTGATTGTTATCACTCGATTACTGGTCTCGCTTTTTGGTGGAGTCACAATCATTTTCCCATCGATACGGGAGACAGTCTTACATACGTGAATTTCCTGTTTCACAAAATTGATGTCAGACCACCTTAGTGCTAACAGTTCCCCTGCACGCATTCCAGTGAGATAGGCAGTTTGATAAAAAATCTTATGAACTTCTTCGTCTTCCCTGATAGATGCGATAAAGTGCAAGTATTCTGTAGTTGTCCAGAAATGCATTTTTTGTTTGATGATTTTCAACTTTTTAATTCGCAAGCAAGGATTTGTGTAAACAAGGGATTCATCCACAGCAACGTCAAAAATTTTCTTTAGTAGAATCATATGTTTATTGATGCTGTTAAAGGATAAGCTCAAAGTGAGTAAATGCTCTCGAAATTCTCGAATATGTGTCTGCGTGATTTTCTTGATCAAACAATCTTTAAAATATGGGAAAAGATGATTGGAATAATAGCCACGCTGAGTGCGCACATAAGTTGGTTTATGATTAATTGTATAGGATTGGAAATAAAGATTCCCTAGTTGCTCAAAGGATAATGATTTATCGGGCAATAGAGTACCATTGTAGTAATGCTGTTTTAGATGATTCTCCAATTGTTGCGCGCTACGTTTAGTAGAAATGTTATTATGTCGGACACGACGCTGTTTTCCTGTTATAGGGTCAACTCCGAGGCTAATATCGACACGATAACTTTTACGCGCTGTTTTTGTGATTGCCATAAACGATAACCTCCATCAAATTGTATTGAAAGTTTCTCCATTTATGATATAATAACCTTGCAACGGGTAGTGTTTATATCTGGAGAATTTACTTCTTTGGTTATAGCGCTACTTTTTTTATGCCCTATTTTAGACATTTTAATAGCACCCTTTCCATGTGTTAAAATTCTGTTTGTTTCGTCTGTTCGTACACTAATGGTATAAGCTCTGATTTTCCTATCATACTTAGATGGGTGATAATTTTCGCGCCAAGATTAGTGCTGAATTGTGTTTTCTTTTTCATGGATTCCAAAGATTGAAGACCACCAAGCGCTTGTTTGTCTTCTAAAAATTCAAATGCTTTTAAAGCCGCTAAAGCTCCACCGTCTAAAAGCCAATCTTGGGTATCTAGCAGAGTATTTACGGTGGGTTGAATCTCTAGTTTAACTGGTTCAGCATTTTCCAAAAAGCGTTCCCAGAAACGGCAGGAATCCCATCTACTTTTATTGGATTGCTCAGGGTTTTCTACAAGAAAATTAAGATTACCTCTCAAGAATCCAAATGCTAGTTCGCGAAGTGTCTGAGAACTAGAACGAATCTCGTTTGCTAGCATGTTAGCTTTTTCATCGCGTAATTGGATTTCTGTACGTTTCCAACTTCCCATTTCTTCGATATCAAAATTACCTTTCTCAGCTTGTTCTTTGTCTTTATCGTAAAAGCGATATTGAATATTAGATTTACGATGCCCAATGTAAAGTGTCTTAGCACTTTTAACCTTGTCAGAGCTACTTTGCTGCAGCCGATGGTGGCGACTTTTAGAGATAAATTCTCCTTTCTCGCACTTTCGATGTAATTGAGCAACTGTAAAGGCGGGTTTTATATTACGGTCATCAATAGCCACATCCATACGGGTGACATGAAAGCCATTTTTTCCTGATTGTTGGGCGCAAGATTGGAAAAAATCTTTCCATGAGCGCTTTTGTGCATCAAGATAGATTTTTAATTGTTGGCAACCAGTACCGCTAATGTTTAGATAACAGCCTGTCCCTTTGGGATTGTTAAGTGAGGGCTCAATATCCGCATAAACCTGTATGTTTCCATGTTGGTATAAGGTTGTATATTTTTTATAACGAATTCCCTGAGGCTGTTTACTAAAGTACAGTTCATTAATATCTAGGATGTTATCAAATACATCTTTTGCGTGTAGATTGTCAAATACGATAGTCAGCCAATCTATTCCAACGCTGATATTCTCTCTAGCCAAATTATTCACCTCCTTTCAAGTTTAGGCGTATTTGTGCGTGCTAACTAGTACGCTATTGCTTGGTATACCAGTCATTTTCTTATTTATTTTTGTATTATTAGGGCGGTGTTACATATGCGCCCTTAGTGCCAAGCAAAGCTTGGCACTGTCCCGATCGCTGCCGCTCAACATTGCCATTTGGCGCTTTCGCGCCATGTCGGGACAAAGTTATATTTCAAACGTGACAAAATACGACAATCGTTGTCAAAAAATAAATGCGACAATTTACGACATAATGTAATTATATCTATTATATTTGAATATGTCAATGATTTGGTGACAATTTACGACAAATATGATAAGCTTGTATCTTAATCTTTTACTTGTACAAAATTTTTACAAAAGGGAGGATTATTAATTATGAGGGATAAAAAAATAGATGCTAGAAAAAAGAGTGTTGGAAAGAATATTAAATCGATTAGATTATCTTTAGGTGTTACCTTAGAACAATTTAGTCAGATGTTTACGCCACCAACTACGCCTAGCATAGTATCAAAATGGGAGAGAGGGGTTAGTCTACCTAAGCCAGACAGATTAAAACAAATTGCAGAAATATCTGGACAGTCTGTGGATGATATTCTTCTGCCAATTACGGACGAGATGTTTTTGAACCAAATGGCTGGTATTAGTGAGTACTACCATATGCATAAAGATGATATAAAACAAGATTTAACAAATGGGTATTTGATAAAAAATATAGCTATTAAATTTTTAGATGCAAGTATGGAATCAGATAAAAAAGCCATAGCCCGTGTAGAGGAACTACTCTACAATATAGATATGATAACAAGTAAGCAATACTATGAATCAGCTGGAAATAATCCGAAGAAAGCATTTGAAGCGGGGAAAGAAGAAATTATTCGAAATCTTGATGAAATGTTCATAGAGATAATGAAAACACACAAAGCAAAGTAGGTTTAATGAGAGTATCTAACTCTAAGACGCTTGGAAAATTGAATAATCCACGAAAAACTCCCTTTAGTAGTATTCTAAAAGGAGTTTTTATATTGTTAGGATTCAATTGTAGTTCGTTCAACAAAATTGCCATTGTCTTTAATAGCCATTCTAGCCAAGCGCCTTCCAGCTCGCTTAAAAAAGAATTCATCTGGATAAAATTCTGAAACAATAGGCTCTTGCTGGCTAATCATGCCGTTATCCTTGTTATATTCAATAATGCCTGATATTTTTTCATCAGGACCATATTTATAGACGACTTTTTCCTCATTTTCGTACTCTTTTGTCATGACTATAAAAACTGCCACTGTATTCACTCCTTTAATTTTACTCGAAATCCCAAGGTCTTCCTGATTCAATTGTCTTATTGTGGGCAGTTCGATAATCAGTATTAAAAATGCTTTCAAATTTAGCTTCAAAAATCTCATGATCCAATAGTTGGAGGTCAGACTTTTTGAATGTACCGAGTCTTAAACGTTCCCAAGCTTGTGCGATTTCAAAATCGGGGTCGAATCTAGCTACTCCAGAATCTTTTATATGGAGGTTATTAAAGACGTGATTCTTAATGCGCTCTACTCTCCATTCTGGAACCCCTGTATTGCTTGAAATAGATTTTATATCTTGTTTGCCCATGGCTCGAAAATTAGCGTACATTTCTTCTGCTAAAGCTTCTTCTTTAAAGAATTGCTCAGCAGAAATATTTCTAGCGCCTGTTTCAGCAAACTCAAAGCTAGGGGCAGTATTTTTAATGCCAAATTTAGATGTGAACTTAGCTAAACCAAGCACAGGAGCCCCATATTGCGTCAATACGAGTGCACCATCTAATAGTCGCTGTCCATCACTAACATGTTTCCCTGATACAGAATCTACGCCGTAAACAGCACGATAAAACGAACCCACGCCAAGCACTTCACGGAAAACGGTCTCACTCTGCCAATAAATCATTTGTTGATTCACAAAATCGAGGGTCGCTTCTGTACTCATTTTACCATCAATCGTGATGAAGCCAGCACTATTTCCTTTTGGAACGTTGGGAGTTAGTCCGATTTCCTCAATTTCTTTTATCTTATCATCGATTTTTTGCTGGCTCGCATACATTTTAGTGAGCTGGCTGAATGTCGCAGGATTCAATTTTTCGAGATGATACATGCCTGTTTTGCCGTCAAATTTAAGATTTTGCTGAATATTATCGAGTGCCTGCTTAATATAATGTGCTAATTCTCCAACTTCATAAAAGAAATTTCCATGACTCTGCTCAAAATCCATAAATTTATTCAGTATATCTTCTTTTTTATGTGCTTCGAAAATTTGCGTGGCTAAATAATTTAGTTCGGAAGCATGTCCTGTTCCGTTTAAAGCCGTCAATTGGGACGTAACATTCTCTAGACGATTTTCGAAACCTGTTATTTTTTGATTTAGGTCATGAATGCCGTCTACATCAAGTCGAGAATTGGGGGAAGAATCTACTTGAGAGTGGAAATCAGTGATATATTTCTGCATCTTACTTTCACTTAAATCGAGTGCTTGCTTAATGGATGTACATAGCGGAAAATAGGCACCTGCGTAGTATTCTTTTGAGCTAGCGATGGCATCTCCACTAATCGATGTATCATTGATATAAGCGATGACGGCTTGTTTCACGGCGTTTACATACTGTTTTAATTCCTGATTAGATGTGCGCAACTGTTGTGAGAAATGAGTGACCTCTGCAATATCGATGCGAGTCATAAAATCAGCTCCTTATGTAACAGTTTCCGTTCCTCTTCTATTTGAGATAGGCTCGATTGAATGGTTTTCTGCTCTTGTTGTAGCTGCTCCCGTGTACTTTCAATATGCTTGCGTAATTTTCTCCAACTTTCATGCGCTGTATCTTCCGCATCATAAGCCACACTTCTGCCATGATTTCCACGCCATACATCATGAGCTTGAGCAATAAGGTTTTCTTTCTCACGTTCGATGTGCCGAAGCTCAGTTTCTGTGTCTTCTAGCTGAATTTGCTGTTTCCTTAGCGCATAGAGCTCGTCTTCTTGTTGTTCGGTCTTCCGCTTTAACTGTTGCAATGTCTGATGAATTTGCGCGCTTCTCGGTTCCATCTTAGCGCACCTCCAATTGCATTTTCTGGCCGACTTCTCGATCCTTGGCAGCATAAGCTTCCCCGATTTGTTTGATACGAATAGCATCTTCCTGCACCACTTTTCCAAACAAATCGACATAGTTCACCAAATCAAGTAAAGCTCTCTGACAATTAGTCATAGAATTGCACTGGGTGTAAGACATCGTATTATTTTTCTTTGTATGGTGGGTCATTCCCGAGACACTATCTCCAAGTTCCGCAGCGTGATGCATCATCTTTTCTCTATTAACTTTTATTTGCGTCATATCCCTATTCTCCCGTCTAAAGTTAGTCTATAAATCCATTATAAAGGAAAATAATTGAATTGTCGTCATAAAATAAGGTTATTGGGGATTCTTGGAGAATAATATTCCTTCTTTAAAAGCGGTTGCATAGATACGCATAAAAGCTTCTGTTTCATATTTAAATAATTCATCAAGATATTTTAGCTCATTATCGTTATTTAACTTTTGTTCAAGTACATCCCTTATATGGAATTGTCTTTCTTGTAGTGCCTTAAATTCAATACTAGAATTTTCTTCTGATAAGAAATGTTCCACACGCTCGTGACAAAATAATGAAAAATCGTGATTAAATGATTTTGACAGCATAAATTTTCCTCCTTTTCGAAAAGTTGCTCAATTGAGCAACGGTTTTGTTTTCATTATAGTATAAAATGTTCGTATAGACAAGAGGTGGTGTGGATATGGAAAAAGTTATAGTGGTTAATCTAAAATCATTAGTTGAGAAACACGGAATTTCGATGAAAGAACTATCTAGGTTAGCTGATATAGAACCAGCCATACTCAGTAAGTTAGTGAATAATAAAAGGCAGAGCATTTATTTTGATCATATCGCACGGATTGCAGATGCTTTGGATGTGAAGGATATACGGGAGATTATTGATATTGAGGAGAGAACTGAATAATACTTTAAGAGGGGAACAATAGGGATGGATAATCAGAAATTTATTACCGATATGAACAAAGCTAAAACGAAAAAAGCTTTAGGTGTTATTGATAATAAGCAGGTAGAGATAAAAAGAGTATGCGGGATACATATCCATAATTTTAGGACACTAAAAGATACAAGAATACCATTAGGAAAAAATCTTACCGTTATTTCTGGGAAAAATGGGACAATGAAATCTGCGATAATGGGGTTAATTGGACACCCCTTCAGTACAGATGCAAAAAATATTTTTGGAAAAGATTTGAAAACACCAGTTCATAAAATTTTTAAACTATCAGAAGAATATGATCAGACTCGCTATAATTATGATTTACTAATCGAGCTAGAGAATGAAGAAATTTTGACTACACCTGTTGAGTTCTATTTGAGAAATGACGCTGGGAGCACCCCTGTACCACGTGTCGTGGTTTCTGGGAGACGAAAAGGAGATGGGAATTTTAATTTAAACACTGCGTTTATTAATTTGCAGAGGTTGTTCCCTATGATAAATACGGAGGCAGAAGAACTAGAAACCATAGAATATTCTGATGAGCAAGCTATTAAAATAGGAAAATTCTATACTAAAATAATTCAAAAAGGTAATTTTTTTAATGCGAATGCAGTTTCTGATGAAGGTTTCAAATATTCGCTAGGTCCAGCAAAGTCTGAAAAGACTTCGTATGATTTTTCAGCAATATCATCAGGTGAGGATAATTTAGGTCACTTGATTAATGTTATCATGGCATTTGAGGACGCTATGAAACAAAATGGTTTGAGGGGTATTTTATGTATTGATGAAATAGAAGCGAGTCTACATCCTTCTGCGCAGAAGCAATTGCTGGACTATTTATTGAAGTGGTCTAAGAAAAATGATATACAAGTTATTTTCAATACTCATTCTCTTTATTTAATTCAAAAGGCGATCGAATACGAACGAGATATTAGGGATAATAATTTACAACTAAATTTCATAAGCACTCAGGGAGCCAGAGATTTAAATTACAATATAATTGAGAATCCATCGTATTCACAGGCGTATAAAGAACTCACTTTTGAGAATCCAGAAGATTTAAGTGATAACTATAAAATTGATGTTCTTGTAGAAGATGATTCAGCTAAATCATTTATTAATGCTTTGTTACCAAGAAATATAAAGAGTCGTATAAATATTACTACAAAAATTTCTGAAGGTGCTGGAACCAGTAAAAATATATTGAAAAGTCTGTGTAAAAATGCAAGTTTTCTATTGTCAAACTGTATTGTGGTGTTAGATGGTGATGTTTTACCAACTGAAATTAGTAAAATTAGGTTTGATAGGTTACTTATTCTTCCTGATCAATTTTCATTTGCTCCAGAAGTTTCTCTGGTTTACTATATTGGCAATTTACCAGAGGGAGATGATTTTTTTGTTAAAATGGGGAAGGAAAAGCAAGCATTTATTAGAGACTTTTCGAATTATGAGCTATACCCTGGGGGATGTGCTGTTAATGAAATGAAGGTGAAGGTGGCTGGTTGTAAGTCGTGGGCTAAGAGTTTGAAAAGACAAGAATTTAATAAATATGTAACGTATTATTGTAAAAATGATAATTTTATATCAAAATCAAATTTCAAACAAAATTTCATTTCTAAAGTAAATGATTTGTTAGTAGAGCAATCTTTGCCTGCTTTTGAATAGGTAGTGCCAGATTAAAAAAATAATGGCGAAGATTGGTATGACATTTGATAAAATTAAAAGAATGAACTATGATTTGTAGAAAGACTGATTTTCAGGCAGGAGGATAATATACATGAATCCATCTCCGTTAAGATACCCAGGAGGGAAATATAAATTATATAAGTATGTAAAAGAGTTAATTATTACAAATGGAAGTACAACTTATATTGAGCCATTTGGTGGAGGCTCAGCTATTTCTTTGGCATTGCTAATTGAAGGGGTAGTCAATAGAATAATTATTAATGATTTTGATTATACAATATACTGTTTTTGGAACAGTGTAATCAATGATACAGATAATTTTATTAAAATGATAGAAAATACAGATGTCAATATTGATGAATGGCGAAGACAAAAAGAGGTTAGGAACAATATTGATTATTTTTCAGAATTAGAGGTTGGATTCTCTACCTTCTTTTTAAATAGGACTAATCGTTCAGGCATTATTGACAAGGCGGGGCCAATAGGTGGGTTTGACCAAACGGGTAATTATAAAATGGATTGTCGTTTTAATAAACCTGCTTTAATAAATAAAATAAGAATAATAGAAAGTTATAAGAATAAAATAACATTAAAGAATATGGAAGCCATTGATTTTATAAATGATGAGATATTAATAACAAGGAATTCGTTTACTTTTTTTGACCCACCTTACTATAAAAAAGGACCAGGACTATATAAAAATTTTTATCAACATGGAGATCATGTGAATTTGGCTAATGAAATACACAACGTTATGAAAAATAGGCGATGGATAGTTACTTATGATTCAACAAATGAGATAAAAGAAATGTATCAAGCAAACAATGGTATGGAATTTAATTTACAATATACTTTGCAAAATAAGCGAGCGGGAAAAGAAGTAATGTTTTTTTCAAAGAAGACTAAATCGTTGTTAAAACCAGAGCGATATTTATCTGTGACTGAGTATCTATAAACTAATAAACATTAGGAGTGGACAATATTGGGACAAACAATAAATATTAAACTTGATGAACTTCTTAATGATTTTGAAAACCCTAGACATGATATAGCGGTAAACGAAGAGGACGCAGTAAAGAAATTGATAGAAAAGGTCGGTGGTGAGAATATGTTGCGCCTTGCCGAAGACATATATACAAGAGGATTAATTCCTTCTAATGAAATTGTGGTAATATATAATGAAGATATCGGAAAATATGTGGTATACGAGGGAAACCGAAGAGTGGCGATAATGAAAATTTTAAAGGATCCTGAACAATTTAGCTTTTTGAAAAAAACTTTTTTGGCTAGTATAGAAAAAATAAAGGCCAATAATAATCCAGTAATTAACTTTGAAGAAATAAAATGTTATGTGACAAATGTAGATGAAGCTTTATTTATTATGGAAAGACAACATTCAGGTGAAGATAGGGGGAGAGGGCTTAAAGCTTGGACACCTAGAGAAAAGGACATTTTCAAGAATAGAAGAAACAATTCCAAAACAGTACCAGCAATGATTGATGAGAAAGTTCGTGAGTATTACAATAATAAAGATATCACTCAGGAAATGAAATATACTAATTTAGGTCGGATTTTTAATAATAGAGGAGTAAAGAAAATAATAGGGATTTCTGATGAGGCGAGTTTGGATAAAAAATCCATTGATTTAATTCTTTCTTTGGTTAGCCAAGTTAACAAGAGAGCAGAACGAGATAATACAAGTGTTTCACGTATGCTTAATAGAGCCAGAGATACCGAAGATTTGATAATTGCACTGATTGAAGAATCTAAATCAGAAAATGATCCAAAAACCCCTGAGGAAGGTGATGTTTCGATATTAAAGGTGAAAACGCATACTATTATTGAGGGTACAGAACTAACGTTAAAAGACTTGATAAACGAAGGGCTACCTGTAGATAAAATAAAAATATTTTCTGATTCTAACTTGGTAATCAGGGATAAGTTTGTTGTACTCGGAGATAATCATAAAGGGGAATATACAATAGGTTTTACTTTGAACACAAACAATGAAGATTTACATTTGAAAATTGAAGAAAAGAAAGTAAAGAAGCCCGACTCATTTGAGATTATTAATCATTTTGTTAAAGTGGAAAATGGGAACAGCGTTAATTTACACGATTTTATTAAATATTCGGGAGATGCTAGTGATTTGAGGTTCCATTCAACTAATTTAGTTATTGCGAAAAATGGAAATGTATCAGCTACTAATGCTATAGGAGAATACAGTGTCAGAATTAATTTGCCAGAGAGTTCTTATTCTCGAATTATCGAATTACAAATTTATGAGAAAAAGAAACCTCCTATCACAACTGATTTAAGGTTGCAGATAGACAATGACTGGTTGCTGGTACTTGATTATGGACTCGCTAAGGAGTACGATAGGAAAATTACTAGTTTATTAACAGAACTTATTGACTTGAATATGTTAGGGTTAGATAATATAGAAAAATTTAACTCAGCTAGGCATTTGCTAGTTCTATCATTACTAGAGGTGTGTTTCCTAAGATATACGTATAGAACTAGTGGTAATTTAGATGGCATCTCTGAGGGTGGACTCCACGGGAAGATAATGCAAGTGATTAATAAAATGGCGATGGATAAGGTTATTGATAAAGGTGAAAAAAATCAAATTAAGGTACTTGTGAATGATAATGGTTATATTACTACAATGAATAGTATAAAGCATTCATATGTTTTAGGCGATGTGTATATATTAAAAACAGTTTTCTCTACTCTAAGATGCTATATAGCTTACTGTATCAACATCTAAATACTCTTAATCAGCGGGTCGTGGGTTCGATCCCCTCACAACCCATTTCATAAAACCGTTTAGGCTGTAGAGCTTAGGCGGTTTTTTGTTTGTGAAATTAGAGGTAAAAAAGTTAAGAAATGGTTTCCATGGGCAGGGATGCTAAAAAGCGAGCTTCCATTGAAAGCATAGTTACTCTCTGATTTGGTTTTTTTGGAAAAATTTTAGTAAGAAAACATCACCTAAATATTCCGATATATGCTACAATAAAGTTGATAAATCCCAATTTTGTTAACGTTAATAAATATACAAAATGAGAGCGTTAACTAAAAAGGGGAAGGGGGGAGAAAAGGGAGTACAGGTTACCTAAAACTATAGAAAAAGGAGAATTTAGAATGACAAACAAAAGAAATTTGCTGAAAAAAGGCTTTATTATGTTCTTGGTAGTGTTGATGGCTTTAGTTGCTATACCTCAAAAGGGGGAAGCTGCGTATAGCACTATTACCTCATCGAAAAATGTTAATTATTCAATGGATATTGTAAAAAGCGATATAAAGTATAATGTTTTTAAGAATGCTCCGTATAATTTACCGAATTCAACTTTAGTATCTGATTCAGTAAACTTTATCGGTAGCAAATATCAAGCTGTAAAAGAAGTGGTAACTGATAACAGTAGAACGTGGGTTAATTTCAAAGATTTAAAGGGTACTGAAATTGGCTGGGTAGACAAAAATGCGGTTAAACAAGGCGCTAATTTCCGGACAGTTACAGCAAGTAAAGTGGTCAATTATTCTATGGAAATCGTACCTACAGAAATCACTTACAATGTGTACAGCAATGGGCCTCATAACACGCCAAACTCTGCCCTAGTTAATAATTCAAGCGCTTACTTCAAGCAAACATTCCGGGCTGTAAAGGAAGTTGAGACAGATTCGGAAAGAACATGGGTCAATTTTGTGGATTCTACAGGAAAAGATATGGGGTGGATTGACCTTAACGCTGTTCAATCTAATGAAAAGATGACAAAGCCAGTTGTAACAAGCCATAAATTGACTAGTAACACTGGATATCTTAATTTAAAATGGGAGCCGAGAGCAAATGCGGTTGCCTATAAAGTTGGTTTTTTCAATGGATATAACTATCAATATGTGAATGTCGGCAATGTCACAAGTTGGAGTACCCAAGGAAAGAAAATATGGGCAACAAATGAAGATTTGGCTGTAGGTAAATATCAATTGCATGTGGACGGAGCAGGAAGTGAATTGCCGATAGATCCATTAAGAACCTATGTATCGGCTAATAAGGCCAATCCTAGTGTGAATTATACAGATAGGCTGTACTACTATGCTCGTGTGGTGGCTGTTTATGCCAACGGTGAATCGCCTGTGTCAGATGCTAATACTGCAACGATGCCACTTTCTAGTATAGACAATGTTAGTACTATCTCTCCAGCGATAGATGAAACTTCAGGAGTACTGAGTATTGAATGGGATGCAGTTAGCCAAGCAGCTGGATATAAGGTGTGGATATTCGATGGGAAAACATTCCATCCTTACGATGTGAAAAATAATTTAGGATGGAGCTCGCAAGGAAAAGGGATTTGGCCAAGTGCTGATGATACTAATCAAGGGAGAAAAGAGCTTTATGATAATGGATTGGGAAGTGAACTTGCTATTAATCCAGCTCCAGTTTACCACTTAAATAATCCGGATTTTGCAACAACAACCGATTATTACACCCGTGTGACGGCATATGATGTTAATGGCGATACAATTGCCTTGCATCAAAATCAAAGCATTAGTATGGAGAGTAATCTTTCAGAAGAAGACGTAATAGATGATGATGCATTCGGTAGTGGGGTTGACCAAGGAGTTGTAGAGAATGAGATAGGGGAGAAGACAGAATACTACGATCCTGAAATAGTGGCGGATACGCCTGAAGGGGAAGAAATAGAGTTTGACGAAGGACCTCCTATGCTACGAGCAGTGGTTTCCTACTGGGTTGTGGCTAGTAAAACTAATACAGGTAAATCGTATGGTCCTTGGAGAATTGGAGTGGCGTCTAAAAAATCTAATGCGACAGGTACACTTTCATATTCTGAATCATTGACTAGTAGCAATTCATTTACCGGGACGTTGAAGGTACCTAAAACGAAAGTTGATGCTTCTGTGGGTTTTAATATTACTAAGAGTGTAACAAAAACGGCAGGTATGAGTGTGAATGTTAAGAAAAATAAATCGTACACGATTTATCATCGCAGAGTATATACAACATATAAAGTTCCACAAAAGCTAAAAAAAGTTGATAGTTGGACTGGTCAAACGTACTATGGATCAACTTCATATCTTTATCTGAAAAAATTTTCACACATTGAATTTAAATCGGTAGAAAAATAAATAGTGTGAGCTAGTTTTACCCCACGACGTACAAATGTAAAATAAAAATTTCCTTGAGGTCATAGTCTGCTCAAGGAGATTTTTGTTTTAATATGGAATTTTTGAAGATGTTTTATTTTATTTTTAAATCTTTATATATATACAACACCAAAAAAATAAAACTGATACTAAAAAACATAATAGGGATAGGCATTAAGCCAGTATCGAATAGCCCTGTATATGTATCTCCATTAATTAATCCACCTTGAATGGCTATTTTTTTCACAAAAACGATAGCCTGGATAATAAATATAAGGATAGTTCCTATAGTAACACTGATGAAAAAATATTTAAAATACATAGTTACCTCCTTTTTTATTAGTAATCTAACATATATTAACTTTGATTGTATTTTAAGAGTGATTTTCTGCTACCCATATATATCTAACTATGAGTAAAACAACTAGTATACTACCCTTTCATAATATCACTAAAAAGAGAAAAATCAAATAAAAGGCCATGCTATCCTCTGTTCGAAGATAGTACAGCCTTCCTCATCACCCATTCCCCGTAATCAAATTCCACACCAACAGCACCAAAGCTAAAACTAACAATAAATGTATTAACTTCCCGCCGATGCGTAGAATCAGACCGATAACCCAAATCACAAATAAAACCACAATAATCGTCCAAATAATTCCTGACATATGTAACCTCCTCAGGCTCTGCCGTCCTTATCTTTACCACTCTGCAAAAAGGTGAAACATACGAATTAGTAGGGTAGCAAACCGGAAATATGCTAAAATAAAGCAAATCTCAATAAAAAGGAATGATAAGCATGAAAATCCACATAACATCTCAAACCGAATCTGACATCCCAGAACTATGGGAAATCGAAAAAAGCGTGATGGTGAAAGGAACCACCCCACATGTCGTGACTGAAAACGGTTATGAGCAATTCAAAAAAGACGTCATGACGCAAAATATGCTCGTAGCTAGAAATGAAGACGGAATCGTTCTAGGATCTCTAGTCTATCACAGTCCAGGGCTAGCCCCATCTCGCCAAAAACAATGGCTTTTCGGCATCTCGGTAGCCAAACAAGCGCAGGGACAGGGCGTTGGAAGACAGCTAATTGAACATTTAATCGAGCTTGGTAAACAAAATAACATCGGCAAAATTGCGCTTCGGGTCATGGCTACCAACACGAATGCTCTCCACTTTTATCAACATCTTGGCTTTGAGCAGGAGGCCTATTTTAAGCGTGAATTCTGGGAGGACAATCAATGGTTAGATGACTACCAGTTGGCCTATTATCTTGATTAGTCGCTAAAATTCATCTATTTCCCAAAACCATGGTATAATCTTCTGGGAGGTATATCATGACAAAAGATGTTAAATTTAGCAATATAAAAGGGATTCTCATCTTCTTAGTAGTACTCGGCCATTTATTACTCATAGTCAGAGGCGGCATGGAGTCGCTCATCCTGCTAATCTACGCATTCCACATGCCAGCATTTATTTTTCTGAACGGCTATTTCGCGAAAAACGTGACTTGGAAAAAGGTATTAAATCTACTTTTGCTATACATAATCTTTCAATCATTCTACGCGGTCATAACATACGTCACACATTACGGCGAAATATTCACGTTCCGCTTCACAACGCCAATTTTCCACTTATGGTACTTAGTCAGTCTAGCATGTTTCTACGCAGTCGCAATCCTGCTCCACAAAATCGGGAAGTATCGGATCTGGAGCATGTTCATCATAGCGGGTATCTTAGTCGCTAGCGTCGGAATTCGCTGGTGGGCAACAGGTTTCCTAATCGAAAACCCCACAATCTCAGGCCAATTCCTATCCATCCAGAGAACATTTGTATTTTTCCCATTCTTCTTGCTCGGTTTCTACATCAACAAAGAGACGATGGGCAAATATAGCGCGGCGCTCGGAAACTTCAAATTCAAAGCACTACTCAGCGCAGTTCTGATTTTCATCATCGTCTATGTGCTATCCAACAACCCACTACGATTTGAAAATGCGTTCTACGGCTTCCTGCAATCCAGCGCTTTTTCCAACACGATCCTGCAATTCCTAAAAATCGAGTTCCAGCAATACATCATCGCACTTATCATGATTACGATTCTATTCATGCTCGTCAACAATCGCGAAAGCACACTCACAAAATGGGGCGATAATTCACTAGTCATTTTCCTGCTCCATCCGATATTTTTCTTCATCATTCGAATGTTCGCCGCGGATTTCACGACTTGGAACCCCTTCGTAAAACTCGCTTTCATCATCTGTATCTCGATTTTCGCATGCAGCTCGTTGGTTGCCATTAGCAGTCATATTCGCTGGCTACTGAACCCTCTAGACAGCATTCAAAAACTCCGACGCACCGAAATATTGGAGGAAGAAGCGTAATCCAAAATAAGCATGAGCGCAATCAGGCTCGTGCTTATTTGTCGTTCGCCTTATAAATTGGTATAGCCTTATTCGGCATGTGATTTTCCTAGCTGCATTCAACGTATAAAAAAATACATTTGCGACATATAACCCTACGAATATACACATATATTCACAAACTCGGGACATTTGTTGTATGTCCGTCCTATTTACCCGATGATTCAGCCTATTCATATATAAAATTAAAAACATAGTAATACCCTTTATCTATCAATGGTTACAAAGAAAAATAAAAATTATAAGCGTTCTTCTTTGTCGAATGGGTAATTTCTGTGGTACAATAAACTCAAATGATAGCGTTTACATTGTGAAATAAAAAAGTATGGTGTTTGGATTCGTTTTGCTGTATGATAGAAGAATAATCTTGAAAGACATTGTTTCACAGAGGCTCGAGATGTTGCCTGATTGGTAGGGTTTCATCTGGCCAATAATAAGGGGGAAATACATATGTCAGAAGAACGAACATTAGAGAGAGGCTTAAAAAATCGTCATGTGCAGTTGATAGCGATTGGGGGTGCGATTGGGACTGGTTTGTTCCTTGGTTCTGGGAAATCGATTCATTTAGCTGGTCCGTCGATTCTGTTTGCCTACACGATTACTGGGATTATTTGTTTTTTGATTATGCGTGCGCTTGGTGAATTGTTACTATCAAATTTGAATTATCATTCTTTTGTCGATTTTGTTTTTGATTATCTTGGAAATGGAGCCGCGTTCGTTACTGGTTGGACGTATTGGTTCTGTTGGATTTCGATTGCGATGGCGGATTTGACTGCGGTCGGTCTTTACACACAATTTTGGTTCCCGAATGTGGCGCAATGGGTTCCAGGGCTAATCGCGTTAGTTATTTTGCTCGTGATGAACCTTGCAACCGTAAAGCTGTTCGGCGAAATGGAATTTTGGTTCGCGCTAATTAAGGTTATTGCTATTTTAGCCCTGATTATCGTTGGTACATTTATGATTATCAAAGGATTTTCAACGGATGCAGGTGCGTCTAGTTTTACTAATCTATGGAGTCACGGCGGTTGGTTCCCGAACGGTGCGAGCGGCTTTATCCTGTCGTTCCAGATGGTTGTATTCGCCTTTGTGGGCATCGAGCTCGTCGGTCTGATGGCTGGTGAGACGAAAGATCCTGAGAAAGTTATTCCAAAAGCGATCAACAACATCCCAATTCGGATTATTATCTTCTATATTGGTGCGCTAATCGTGATCATGAGTATTTATCCGTGGAATGATATTAACCCGGTGCAAAGCCCGTTCGTGCAAGTTTTCGCGGCACTAGGAATTGCGGCAGCTGCGGCAATCGTTAACTTCGTCGTCTTAACTTCGGCAGCATCAGCGTGTAACAGTGCGGTTTTCAGTACGAGTCGTATGGTTTACTCACTAGCTAAGGAAAAAAATGCACCATACCCAATGACAAAATTAACATCGCATAAAGTTCCGGCAAATGCGCTGTTCTTCTCCACAATCGTTATCTTGATTGCAGTTATTCTGAACTACGTGATGCCAGAAGGTGTGTTCACGTTAATCACGAGTATTTCGACAGTGTGTTTCTTGTATATCTGGGGAATCACGGTTATCTGTCACATGAAATATCGCAAAACACGCCCAGAACTTGCAGCGAAAAGTAAATTCAAAATGCCGTTATATCCAGTTGCGAACTACGTTATTCTCGCGTTCCTTGCGTTCATTCTAGTCGTTCTAGCATTGGCGGAAGACACACGCGTGGCACTGTTCGTAACACCGGTTTGGTTCGTACTTCTGGTTGGGATTTACTTTATTCGTAAAGCTAGAGGGCAGAAGCAAGAACAGAATGCGACAGATTTAGACTAATATATAGATAGTAGAAAACGCTCCTTTCGAGGGGCGTTTTTGCGTTAAACTTGAATAAATCCTTTTTCAGGCGCAAAATAGGGTATATAGAAAGTAAAGCGTGCAGATTAGGGGAATGTTGGATGGATTCGGTGATTTTAATTACGATTATTATTGTGATTGTTGGCTTGGCCTTCGATTTTATAAATGGCTTTCATGATATTGCGAATGCGGTGGCGACGAGTATTTCGACGCGTGCGCTGAAACCGCGGGTAGCGATTGGGATTGCTGCTGTGATGAATTTTTTCGGGGCGATTTCGTTTACGGGTGTGGCGGTGGCTTTGACGTCAAGCATTGTGGATCCGTTTGCCTTGAAAAATGGGGAATTCGTGGTTTTATGTGCGCTGATTTCGGCGGTGATTTGGAATTTGATGACGTGGATCGCGAAAATGCCGAGTAGTTCGTCGCACGCGCTGATTGGGTCGATTGCTGGTGCTTCGATTGCTTCGGCGGGGAGTTTTGGCGTGCTGAATTGGAGTGGTTTCACGACGATTATTATTGCACTGATTATCTCGCCAATTATCGGTTTTTCGGTCGGATATTTGATTTATTCGCTGTTCAAATTCATTTTTCGGAATAAGAAGTTGGTACAGACGAATCGGCATTTCCGGATGGCGCAGATTGGCACGACGGCGATGCAGGCCTACGCGCACGGAACGAATGATGCGCAGAAGACGATGGGAATTATCACGCTGGCCTTGATTGCGAGCGGTTTGCAGACGGATTCCACGATTCCATTCTGGGTGCAAGTGAGCTGTGCGGCCGCGATGGCGCTCGGTTCATCGATTGGCGGTTATCGGATTATTAAAACGGTAGGCACGAAAATCATGAAAATTGAACCGGTGACTGGTGTTGCGGCGGATCTAGGCTCACTTTCGGTAATCATGAGTGCGACGCTAATCCATTTGCCAATCAGTTCGACGCAAGTGATTGACAGTTCGCTGATGGGCGTTGGGACCGCGAATCATAAGAAGGAAGTTAACTGGCGGACTGGGAAAAGTATGCTGGTGACGTGGATGATTACATTGCCGTGTGCGGGTATAATGGCGGCGGTGGTTTATTGGATTAGTGCGGCAATATTTTTGTGAGTGGAAAAAGAGTAGTATGGAGCAGATTATTGGTTTTACACAACGACGAACATAATAATTAAAGGGTCGAGAATAGTCGCTGCCGTGTTGTGGCAACTATTCTCGACCCTTTTTTTACAAAAACAACACCATATGCTCTTCATCAAAATACGTGCCATCCAGCTTCAAAGCGCGTTTCTCGAGACTGTAAGGTACAAATCCAAGCGAGGTATAGAGTTTTCGTGCCTGCTTATTATTCGTAACGACGGATAAATAAACTTGCTCGATGCCTTCTAGTTGTTGCGCCTGCTCGATTGCAGTGCCGATTAAGGCTTTGCCGACGCCGCTGCCACGTCTTTCTGGGGCAACGTACATCGCGACGATATTGGCTCGGTGACGCGTTTTGATACGTTCTTCTCGAATTAAAGTCACGACGCCAACTAAATTCCCGCCTGAAAATGCGCCGAATGTCAGGGAATATGGGGATTGGAAGCGGATTTCGTATTTTTGTAAGGCGGTGTATTTCTCTTCTTCAAAACTTGTCGCAAAAGCTGCGGGACTTTCTTGCAGGGCTTGGAGTCTGATTTTTACGTATTGATCGACATCTGCTGTGGTTAAAAGCCTGATTTCCATTTTTTCACCCCTGATTCCAAGTTTTTAATACTTAGTCAGTAATGATCCTGCTGCTTCGTCGATAATGAACACGACATTTGGATGTTTTTGCAAAATGGATGCTGGGCAATCTTCGGTAATTGGGCCTTCGAGTGTTGCTTTTACGGCCTCTGCTTTTCTTGTGCCAGAAGCGGTTACAAGGATTTGTTCTGCTTCCATCATATCGGCAAGACCGAGCGTCAGCATTTGTTCTGGTGCTTCTTCGCGTGTCACTTTGTAATAAAGCATCGTGCTATTAATCGTGGAATCGTCGCTATCTGCTAGGAATAAACGGGAGTCAAAAGGTGTTCCAGGCTCGTTCGCGCCTAAGTGAGCGTTTACACCAAGTCCGAGAATTTGTAAATCACGTTTATTGTCACGCAAAATCTTATTATAGCGCGCGATTTCTTCGTCAAAACTGGATAAACTACCATCTAATAGGCCGATTTCGCGTGGTTGCTTTTTAATTTGATCGTAGAATTTTTGGTGCATGTAGCTGTATACGCTGAATGAGCTTTCGCGCGGGGCGATAAATTCATCGAGGTTCATCATAAACACTTTTTCGATGTCGACTTCATCATTATTGATGCCTTTTACGAGATTTTCGAACATACCGTCATAACTTGCGCCGGTTGTTGTGTTGATTACTGGGTTTTCTTTGGAATCGATGACTGCTTTTACAACGTCATACGCTTTTTCGGACATTTCTTCATATGTTTTTGTACGGATTATTTTCATTAGTTCTCCTCCTTGTCGATTAACTCCAGAATACCGTGTTTTGGGTGATTTTGCAACATTCAGATTTGCATTAGAGTGAACTGGAAGGTGTATACTGAACTTGTTGAAAAAGCAAGATTGCACGCTGTTATTGTTTTTAATGACTAATAATCGAATGAATCTATGTGAAAAAGTGCTTGGTTTCGCTTACAAGGACTTTTTGCCGTGGAATTGTCACATTTGAAAAATGGTAAATTGGGGGATAAGGAGTGTTTTTTGGTCGATTTTTAGTGTGGGAAACTCTATTTTGTGTCGGAGTTGCTAATTCGGAAAATGGCGGGAAATGTTGAGATGTAATCTTTTATAATATTGGTGGAAAACGATGAAATATCTTGAAATTTTGTGTTTTTGGTGGAAAATGCAATTGTTTCGCGTGATTTGGCGAGGTATACTTTCTTTATCTGAATCAACACGTTATGAGTTGTTTTGGAATTATGTTGTTGAAAGGGAGTTGATTTTGTGAAACGGAAAGTAGTGTTTTTTGCTTTTGTGATGATGTTGATGTTTGTTTTTGGTGGAGTGATGAGGGTTCAGGCGGCTGAGGTGATTCAAGTGGATCGGTTTATGGAGAAGGATAATAAGGCGGCTGCGACGGGGAATGCGCTTGGATGGGCGAAAATTTTGGAAGCGATTAACCTGAGTGATGACAGTACGACGATTCAGTTTGGGACGGGGAAATATTATGTTGATAATACGTTAAAAGTCCCGTCTAATGTGATTATTAAAGGGGCGACGGCGAATGCGAAAGATAGTGAATTAGTTTTCACGGCGCCGAAGCAAGGGTTGACGACAGAGGCTGCGAATCCTACGAGCCCTAAGTACATAAAGAATGTGTTGATTCGCGATATAAGCATTCGGTATGAGATTGATCCAGTCATTATGAGTGGGCATGCGTACGCGTTTTCTTTGATTAATTTTGCGGGGGATTATAAGGATGATAGTACATCGCTTGCTGAGCCTTACGAGCGCCTCGATAATATCCAAATGGAGAACATTATTGCGGACGGGAATGAGCAGGCGAACTCGATTATTTATCTGGGTGGGATTAAGAATGGATCGGTGAAAAACTCGGAAATTCGGAATTCTAATTTGCAGAGTGGGATTGCGATGGAGTATTGCCAGACGGTGGTTGTTGAGAAGAATAAGATTGAAAATATTGGTCGTGCGGGTATCGTGATGTATCGCGGGAATGGTGGTAGCGGAACGAAGCAAATCTCGATTATTGGGAATGAAATTCGTGATTGGATGCAGCGCTATGGTACGCAGCATTTTTATGCACCGGCGAACATGGAATATTCAGCGGATGATCGGAAATCGATGGTGGACGGCGGGATTGATAGTTACGGTGCCGCGAATAATAATATTATCATTGATAGCAACCGGCTTATCGGCGGGGAGGGCAGCAATAAATACAATCCGAGCAATATTCAAATCAATAACACCGAGCGAAAAAAGAAGGATCCACAGGCAACGGATTTAAGTTTACAGCATGAGGTGCAGACGGATAAGGGTGGTAAAATTGTAGCGGATAGCGTGGATGCAACGCTACAGAAAAATATGACGGGTTACACGGCGATTCGCTTGTCTGGGGCGGAGAACGTGCGGGTTACGAATAATTTTGTCCAGTTGGATAGTTATGATAATTTTGCGTTTATGGCGCTGTATGAACGGGATCGCCAAGGTGTGAAAACAACGCCGAAAAATATTATTATTAAAAACAATGATTTCAATGCGAGTGGTAGGATTCGTTATCCGGTGCGAATTTTGACGGGCGCGGTGAATAAATCGCGTGGTATTAGTATTGAGAACAACCGTTTCGACATTGATGGGTTGGTGGATAATTATTATAAGGTGATGGTGGAGGTTCGGAATCCGGTGGAACTGCTGAGTGTTACGGATAATAAGGCTTCCTGGGATAAGCAAATCAATGGCTGGGTAACGGTTGCGGATACGACGACTTCGAACTATATTAATAACCTCTTGATTTGGGGGAATGCTGGTACGAAGAAGACGGATGCGACGCGGGTGTTGAATAATACGATGCCGTCGACGTTGCGGATTGCGCCACTTGAGCTTCCGAATCCGGTGACGCCGTTTATTGGTAATTTATACACGGGATATGCAGATTATAAAGTCGGCGAAACGAATATTAAAGGAATGTTGGTGAATAATCAAGGGCGCTATCAAATCGTGATGGTCGTTATTAATGGCATTGGTATCAAAAATGCGACAGTGAACCCTGATGGGAGTTTCTTGATCAATGTGAAAGCGAACAATATAACGAAGGATATGCAAGTTGCGGTGCGCTATCGGGTGAATGGGAATGAGACGTATGATTCTGAGATGCAGGTGAAAATTACAGAATAAGGGGTCAAAAACACGTCAATCTGTGTTGGAAAAATAGTTGCAAGATGAAGTGAGTGTGTGCTATACTCAGGTTAGAGAAAAGAATGTGGGCAGGCACATGGTCAACTCGATATAAATGTCAGACATAAGGGCTGACTGTTGGCGAGCAACGGAAAAACCTGCCATGTGGAGAGAAGAGTAGCACTAGCTATTCTTCTTTTCTTTATCTAATTTTCATGAGGAGTGTTAACTATGTTGAAACAACTGACGAGTGGGCATGCATTTTTTAAGGAACATTTTGTTAACAAACGGGTGACTTATGTGTATAAGGATAAAGAGAAATTGATAATGTAGAAAAAGCACTCGACGTGATGGCTCGTCTAACCTCAGTGTGTCGACAAATGCTTAGTTTCTAGGCGAAAGCGAGTACAAGAGCGGAGCGTACTAAGGTACGTGAGCACTGGAACGGAACTTTTAACGACGAAAATGAGTGTTTGTCGATACACTGTATGCATTTGTGTGGTGTGCAGTATCGGTAGGTGCGGCGACTTTTTATAATGACATTGATAATAAAACATTACGAATAAAGGATGTTATTTTGAAGAAGGATGGGACAACGAAGCAGAAGCTACAAGCGTTGCCGCTTTTGAATGAGTTGATTGGGGAGCAGGTCAAAGTGTGCCTTCAGGGGAACTATTTGCATTTAGCGTATGATATGGCGATTAGGTCTAATAAAAGTATTTTGGCGGTGACATTGAAGCATGCGTACGTGGATAAATATGTGCCGACGTCGCTTTTGAATTTGCGAAACGGGAAGTATGATACATTGAATCCGAGCTTTCTTGTGATTTGTATTGTGAAGGAATGCTTTTCTACGGGGGAAAGGGCCTATTTATTATTTAAGGAATCTTATAGAGTGGAAATAGAGCGATTTTTGGAGCATGATGCGTGGCTAGTTGGCAATGTGCTAGTGTGAGGATATAACTTTTGCTTATTTTTTTGCGATGTATGGCAAGTATTGTTATAATTGACAACAGATGCAAAAAAAGAGGTGGAATTGGATGAAAACTTGGATGATAGAAAGAAAGCAAGAATTATTGGCGATTGCGCTGATACTTATTTTTACCGCACCGCTATTTATTCTTGGTGGGAACAGCCATATTCGAATTCACGATAATTTGGATTCTAATATGACATGGTATCGAGTACTGCTTAATAGTGGGAATTATTTGGCGGAAACGGGGAGTAATATTCCTCAAATGTTGGATGGTGTTGCGCCTAGGGATGCGTTTGATTCGCAGTTTGTTGGGATTGTCTGGTTGTACGCGATTTTTCCGACGCCACTCGCGTTTGCCTTTAGCCAGCTGATTACGCGGGTATTTGCGTTTATCGGTATGCGATTGTGGTTGCGCGATTATATTATTAAAGATCCATCGAAAAAATACATAACGCTTTTTGTATCAGTAGCATTTGCCTTGACGCCGTTTTGGCCATCGGGAATGCTCAGTACGCTGGGAATGCCGCTTGCGTTATGGGCGTTTCTGAACATTCGTAAAGGGAAGAAGAGCATCTGGAATTGGTTGATTTTGACGTTGTTACCGTTTTATTCAAGTCTGATTCTTGGTTTTTGCTTTTTGTTGTTTTTAGTAGCGTGTATTTGGGTGTATGATATTGTGAAGAAACGTGGCTGGAATTGGCGTTTTTTTGGCAGTATGGCTTACATGTCAGCGATTTACTGTGTGGTGAACTATCGTTTTATTTCGCAGATGTTTTTCCAAACGAATGAGCCGGATTCGAGAAGTGCTTTTGATTTGCCGAATAATAGCTTTTTAGGGTCTATTAGGCTGACGTTTAAGAATTTCACGATTGGACATACGCATGATCAATCACTTGCCACATATATTATTTTGCCGGTGATTTTACTAGCCCTGATTGTGATGTTAGTGAAAAAGGATTGGCGAACGCAAAAACCATTTTTGTGGTTACTGGGGCTTAACTTTTCGTTATCGGTTTGGTATGCGTTTTGGTGGTGGGGTGCTTGGAATCCGATTAAAGAACAGATTTCGATTATGCGCTCGTTTAACTTTTCGCGGTTCCATTTTTTACAGCCGTTCATTTTTTATGGAATATTTGCTCTTGCGCTTGTTTATTTTGCAAGTAAGGGTGGTTGGTGGAAGAAGTTTGCGATTTTAGGGTTGGTTCTGCAGATTGGTGTAGTATTTGCTGGGAATTCAGAGATTGTTTATCGTGAGGCTGGGACGCCATCGATTGATCAGTTTTATGCACGGAATCAGTTTCAGGATATAAAAGCGTATATTGGGAAGCCGCAGAAGGATTATCGAGTGGCGAGTATTGGGATTCACCCTTCGATTTCGCAGGAGAATGGTTTTTATACGTTGGATGGATATGTGAATTCGTATCCGCTGAGTTATAAGGAGAAGTTCCGCGAGATTATTGCGAAAGAGCTGGATAAGAGTCCGTTGTTGAAGGGTTATTATGATGGCTGGGGGAATCGGGTGTATATTTTCTCGGCAGAACTCGGGAAAAACTATTTGTTTGATAAGAATTCTAAGAAGCATATTAAGCATTTGGAACTTGATACGAAGGCGTTTAGAGAAATGGGTGGGGAATATATTTTCTCGGCGGTACCTATTGATAATGCGGCGGAAAATAATCTACATTTAGAAAAAACATTTGAGGATGAACAATCAGCTTGGAAAATATACTTATATAAAGTGGGTGACTTGAATGCGGGATAAACCGATATTAACGATTATTGTTCCTTGCTACAATGAGGAGGAAGTTTTGAAAGAGACGATGAATCAGCTGGGACTGATTTTGCAGGATATGAAGGGTAAATCGATGATAGATGAGGCTAGTGATCTGCTTTTTGTTGATGATGGAAGTCGTGACAAGACGTGGGATATTATTGCGGATGCGATGGCGACGGTGGATCATATCAATGGCGTGAAATTGAGCCGGAATTTTGGACATCAAAATGCGCTGCTTGCTGGAATGCAGGCGGCGGAAGGACGTTCGGATTGTATTATTTCGATTGATTCGGATTTACAGGATGATGTTGGTGTGATTCCGGAGTTTGTGGAGAAATATCGCGCGGGTTATGAGGTTGTTTACGGAATTCGTGATGAGCGTAAGACAGATACTCGATTCAAGCGTGGTTCGGCGCATTTATTTTATAGTATGATGGGCAAGTTTGGGATTCATTTAATTCCTGATCATGCGGATTATCGGTTGCTTGGAAGTATGGCGCTGCAAGAGATGAACTTGTTCCCGGAGAATAATATTTTCTTGCGAGGGATTGTGCCGCTGATTGGTTTTAAATCGGAGAAGGTTTATTATCATCGGAAAGAGCGGTTTGCGGGTGAATCTAAGTATCCTTTGAAAAAAATGCTGGCTTTTGCTGCGGATGGTTTGACGTCGTTTAGTGTGGCGCCGATTCGACTGGTGACGGGGCTTGGCGCGCTGATGTTTGTCATTGCGATTGTGATTGGCATTTATACATTTGTGCAACATTTATCTGGTACGGCAACAACGGGGTGGTCGTCTTTGATGCTCTCGATTTGGGTCATTGGAGGCGTGCAGATGATGAGTCTAGGTGTTGTCGGAGAATATATTGGGCGTATTTATTCTGAGGTGAAACAAAGACCGCGGTTTATTGTGGAGCAGGATTCTTATGTCGAGAAATAATTGGAATCATGGATGGGGATGCTTTTTAAGAGGCATCATTCATCCATGATTTTTTCTGGATTGCGTATTCTTTTTCTGGCGCGGATGAGTTCAGATAGGGCACCGGAACCTAGCACGACGCCAATAATAATGAGTAGGAAGCCTAGGATTTGCATGAAACTGATTTGCTCGTTTAGGAATAAAGCGGCACCGATAAGTGAGAAGAATGGATTTAGATTCATGAAAATGGCTGTTTTCGATGGGCCGATTTGACCGACTGCGAAATTGTAAATTAGGTTTCCGAATGCTGTCGCAAGTAGGGCTGAGGCAAGGAAAAGTAACCATAGGGATGACGAGTGGCCGCTCATTTGGGCAAGTCCGTTTGGTTCTTCGATAAGGCTGGTGAAGAATAGTAGAATCGAGCCGATGAGTAGCATGTACGCGGTCATTAGTCGCGGATCGAGTGAACCGGAGATGCGTTTAATGATGATGAAGCTGAAACATTGAGATAGGATTGCGATGAATACATAGATGTCTCCGAGTGAGGCGCCTGAAAGTCCCTGGCCGCCAGTGAGCACGATGAGTGATACGCCGAGAAGTCCTGATACGAGTCCGATTAATTGTGGAATCGAAATGGCTTCACGCAAAAAAATAACGGCTAAAATAGCTGTTAAGATTGGTCCTATTCCTAAAATAAGCCCGCCATTTGTTCCAGTTGTCATCGTTAGACCTGATGCTAGGAAATAATGGTGTAGCACGATATTGAATAGGCTTCCGGCGAATATGTAGCCGAGTTCGCGCCGTGTTGGAAGTCTGAATTTGCCGATTGCGACCAGAAAAATAAAGACGGCGACTGCGGCTGTGAATATTCGGAAAGATGTCATGGTTATGGGTGGGAAATGGGCGACTAGGACTTTGGTGGCTGTCACGTTTAGTCCCCAACTGGCCATCACGAGAACGAGTAGTAAGTATAGGGATGTTTTTGTTTTTTCATTTTGCATGGTTGGTACGGCCTTCTTTCTTTGTTACTATGTAAGACGTTAATACTCGTAGTATAGCACAGAAAGCATGCATAAAACCAAGCAGAGCGATTGGCCTACTTGGTTCACAATGTTATTCGATTGATTTACGATCGTGCCAATTTTTCCCGCGGACGATTATGACGTCACAAGGTGCGTGTGCGGCTACGTAATCGGAGACGCTACCTAGGATGAATTGCTCGGTGGGTGTTAATCCAGTGGATCCGACGAGTACTAAATCTGGCTCGAATTTATCGATAATTTTCTTCACAAAAGTTGTTTTTGGAGTTCCGAATTTGACGAATGTTTCTACGTTTTCGACGCCGAGTTGTTCTGCTTCATTTTTATAAATTTCAACGAGGCCTTTGCCGTATTCTTTGGCTTTTTTGGCGTATGTTTGCTCGTAATCGATAAGTGGCGCGATTCGGCGGACATCAGCGACAAAGCCGATTCCGAGTGTTGCGCCGTCTTTTTTTGCGATTTGAATGCCGCGTTTTAGAGCCTCTTCTGCTTCATTGGAGCCGTCCACACCTACTAAAATCCTACGATAGATTGTCATTTTGACTTCCCATCCTCTCTACGTTGGTTTCCCTTATAACACCATACCCATTTTTTCGATGGATAATGCGTATTTTTTGGAGAATCGGATTTATTTGTGGTACACTTGGGGTGAAAAAACGAATAATTGGAGATTGGGATAGAACGCGAGATAAGAATGGTTGTTGTCCTGCTGGGTAGGAAGAAGACCATGCTTTACACAAATCGAGCGAAAGCATTTGTATTCCACAAGTTTAGTGGAAGCCGGAAGCGGAGTGTACGACTGTACATGAGAACCGGAAGTCCGCGAAACTTGTGGAATGCGAACGCTTGCCGCCGATTTATCTTGGGTAGTAACCAATCTCTTGTACTAGGGGAGTCTTACTTAAGACCGAGATATGGATATAAATTCATGGACCCTTTGAACCTGTTGAGTTAGCACTCGCGTAGGGAAGTATTGGGAACTTGATGTAGAAATCATGACGCCTTTTCTTGCGCTATTGCTGACGTGAGGGAAGGCGTTTTTTTGTATGGAAAAAAGGAGGAGTTGGAAATGGTGCGTTTTTCGGAGGAATTACATGCGGAAAATCGGGAAATTTGGCAGAGGAGTAAGGATCATCGGTTTGTGCAGCAGTTGGTGGACGGGAGTTTGGACAGGAGTGCGTTTCGGTATTATTTGTTGCAGGATCATTATTATTTGACGCATTATGTGAAGGTGATTGCACTTGGGATTGCTTATGCGGATGATTATGATGCGATGATGGAGCTGAGTCAATCGCTTGCTTCTTTGGAGGCTTCGGAACTTTCGATGCGGGAAAAATTTTATCCTCATGTGGGGATTGAGACGGCGGATTTGGATGGGATTTTGCCGAGTCCGGCGGCTTATCATTATACGTCGCACATGTATCGGCTGGCTGGTTCGCAGTCGCTGGGCAGGATTTTGGCGGGAATTTTGCCGTGTTATTGGTTGTATCGGGAAATTGGCGAGCAGTATGCGGGTTGTGTGAGTCCGGATCCGTTGTACCAGGCTTGGTTGGATATTTATCAGGATGCGGCGTATGCGGAAGGATTGCAACGGCAAATTGATTTGTTGGACCGGGTGGCGCAGGGGTTGCCGGATGGTGTGTTGGCGGAGATGCGGGCGGATTTTCGGATTAGTAGTTACGCGGAATTGGCGTTTTGGGACATGGGTTTCGAGCGGCAAACATGGGATGGGAGAGGTGATTTGGATGGCGAATTGGCAACTTATTGAGGCGGTTCGGACGCGAAATCCGTTGGTGCACGTGATTACGAATATTGTGGTGGCGAATGATTCGGCGAACGGCTTGCTTGCGATTGGGGCGTCTCCGATTATGGCGGCGGCTGTGGAGGAAATGGCGGAGCTTGGCGGGATGGCGGATGCGGTTGTGATCAATATTGGGACGCTGAACGCGGATTTGGTGGCGTCGATGCTGGCTGTTGGAAAAGCGGCGAATGTAGCGGGAAAACCGGTGGTGCTGGATCCTGTAGGTGTTGGTGCGACGGTGTTTCGGCGGGAAACGGTGCGGCGTTTACTGGCAGAAATTCAGTTCGCGGTGATTCGCGGGAATTTGGGCGAGCTGGCGAGCATTGCTGGTGTTGATTGGCAGGCGCGAGGCGTTGATGCGGGTTCAGGAGATGCATCGCAAGCTGCTGAGATTGCTTTAAAAGTAGCGCGGGAATATCAGACGATTGTTGCGATTAGTGGTGCTGTAGACGTGATTTCGGATGGTAGGCAAGTGATTACCGTGGAAAATGGGGATGCACTTTTGCCACAAATTACGGGTTCGGGTTGTTTGTTGAGTTGTGTGATTGGAGCTTTTGTTGGCGTCACGGATGATTATTTAGATGCTGTTGTGGCGGCGTCGGCGAGCTATGCGATTGCTTCGGAATATGCTGTGAAAACGCTAAATCGGCGACTTCCGGGCTCTTTTCGGGTGGCGTTTATCGATGAATTGGCATCGTGGCAGACGCATAATCAAGAGGAGCTGGCGTGCGTGAAGGAGGAGGTTCGGCGATGATTTTTCCACAAGCAGTTACGATTGCTGGGTCTGATAGTGGCGGTGGAGCGGGGATTCAGGCTGATCTTAAGACGTTTCAGGAGCGCCGTGTTTTTGGCATGTCAGCGATTACTGCGATTACGGCGCAAAACACGATGGGGGTTCAGGCTATTCACCCGGTTCCGGTCGAGATTTTGGCGGCGCAACTGGATGCTTTGAATGATGATTTTACGATCACTGCGGTCAAAACGGGGATGCTGGTGGATGTTGCGACGATTGATACGGTTGTTTCGAGGTTGCGGCATTTTAGTTGGGGCGCGTTGATTGTCGACCCGGTCATGATTGCCAAAGGTGGCGCGCCGCTCGTGAGTGAAGATGCGATTGCGACGATTCGTGAAAAATTGCTACCGTTAGCGTCTATCGTGACGCCGAATATTCCGGAGGCAGAAGCGCTTGCAGAAATGTCTATTGAAACCAATGCGCAAATGGAAACAGCCGCGAAATGCATTCAAAAACTTGGCGTCCCAACGGTTATCATTAAAGGAGGGCATAGTCAGGATAGCGAGGAATCGCGTGATTATGTGTTGGATGGGGACACTTCCTTTTGGCTTGATGCGAGGCGTATTGAAACGACGCAAACACATGGCACTGGCTGTACTTTTTCGGCGTGTATAACGGCTGAACTCGCGAAAGGTGCTTCTACGGAATACGCGATTCGTACCGCCAAAGCTTTTATAACGAGTGCGATTTCGCAACCGCTTGGCATTGGGAATGGGCACGGTCCGACAAATCATTGGGCACACAGGAAGGAGCATCAGGAATGAGTGTTAGAGATATGTTAGAAATTTATTTCGTTGCGGGGACGCAGGATGTTCCACGAGGACAGCTACTTTCCGTTTTGGAAGATGCACTTCAATCTGGCGTTACTTGCTACCAATTCAGAGAAAAAGCTCTTACTGAAGCGGCTGAAATTGAGGTGCTCGCTAAGTTATGTCAGGAAATTTGTCAGAAGTACGGTGTTCCGTTTTTTGTGAATGATGATGTAGAATTGGCGTTGAAAATTGGCGCGGATGGGATTCATGTGGGGCAGGATGATATGGCGATTTTGGATGTGATTGGAAAATGTGCTGGGAAAATGAAAATTGGGCTTTCTGTCAATACGCTGGCACAGGCGGAGGTAGCGGCTACTTACGCGGAACTTGATTATATTGGAGTGGGCCCTATTTTTGCAACGACTTCGAAACTGGACGCGAAACCAACGACGGGATTGCGGTTGATTCGTGATATTCGGGAGGCTGGGATTGGGTTGCCGATTGTTGCGATTGGGGGCATTTCACAAAATGATGTAGAGTCAATTCGAGATGCTGGTGCAGAAGGGGTTGCGGTTATTTCGGAGATTACAAAATCTGGAAATATACCGCAAACGATTGCTAGTTTTAGATAAGAAAATAAGCGACTGTTCTTAAACTCAGAACGGGTCGCTTATTTTTTATTCGACTGATTTTAATGCTTCGATCATGTCTACCCGCTTTAATTTGATGTGCATAACGATCATGACAAGCGTTGAGAACAGCAATGTTAGGATTGCTGCGTAGACGTAACTCATCGCGTGGATGGTTGGGCTGAACATCAAGATATCGACCTCGGCTGTGGAGGTGACGAAGCGATGTAGGAATGTCCCGAGTACGAAGCCGACGACGATGCCCATCATGGTTAAAATAAGATTTTCGCGGTAGACGTACATCGTGACTTCTTTTGGATAGAAGCCAAGTACTTTGATGGTCGATAATTCGCGAATTCGCTCGGAAACGTTGATGTTGGTCAGGTTGTAGAGAACGATGAAGGCGAGTGCTGCCGCTGAAATAATCAGGACGACAATCACGATATCGAGGCTATCCATCGTACTGCCAAACGCATTACTCGCAGTATTGGTGTACGTGACGGCGAGCACGGCGGGATTCTTGAGCAGTTTTTCCGCAAAATTATCTTGCCATTTTTGATCCGTATTTTTGAGTTTCAGCAACTGGGTATTGTATTCTGGCTGGTTTTTGAAAACTTGGTCGTAATAGGTCGGCGTCATGTAGATGTAGTGCATCGCGTAGGTTTCTGTGATGCCGGTGACCTTGATTTTGTAGCGATTGTTGTCGCCGTCTTTGATGGTTAAGGAATCGCCGGGCTTGACGCCATAGAGTTTCGCGAGTTTTTCCGAGAGCACTGCACCATTATCGGTTAGTGGCACGGCTTTATGCGTTTTCCGGTCGCGTAACACGACGTAGTTGCTAAAATTATCGAGTGATTTCGGCGTGATTAGCGTGGCGCCTTGATTTGCGACGCCTTTTTCGACCGCCGTTATATTTTTTTGAGCCACATCGAGCGCGCTTTTCACATTTGGCGTATTATCGATAATCGTGTTGTAGTCCTGAAGCGGCGTTTTCGTAGCGTTACTATCCAAAACGACCACCGCATCGTATTTCATAATTTGATCATATTGTAGCGGAACGATGTCACCAATCGAATTTTTGAGGCCGAATCCTGTGAGCAGAAGCGCTGTACATCCCGCCACACCAAGGATTGTCATCAGCATCCGTTGTTTATATCGGAAAATATTCCGCGCTGTGACCTTGCTCGTGAAATTCATCCGTTTCCAGACGAAAGGCACGCGTTCCAACAAGATTCGCTTCCCGTTTTTCGGTGCTTTTGGACGCATCAAGGAAGCCGCATTTTCTCGTAATTCCGCACGACACGATACGAAAGCCGTCAAAGTCGTACAGAATAGCGCCACAGCAAGCGAAATCAGGCTGTAACTCCAATAGAAGGAAATATCAAGCGCTGGCAAATTATAAAGCGAACCGTAAGCCACAAAAATGATCTGCGGGAACACTTGAAAACCTATCGCGAGCCCAATCACAGTCCCCGCGAGGCTTGCCAGTGAGCCGTACACAAGGAATTTAGCGATAATATCGACATTGCTATATCCAAGCGCTTTTAACGTCCCAGTCTGCGTTCGTTGCTCCTCGATCATCCGCGTCATCGTCGTCAAACAAACGAGCGCTGCAATCAAAAAGAAGAACACAGGAAAGGCCGTGGAAAGCGAGGCAATCCGATCCGCATTATCTTTATATTCCGTATAACCAGGATTATCTGTCCTGTCACTAATAAAATACTTCGGCAAATCGAGCGCATCCAATTTTTCCTGCGCAATTTGGAGGTCTTTCTTCGCGGTCGCTATCTCCGCCAGAGCCTTCTTTTTCTCCGTTTCAAAAGTAGCTAAATTCGCCGCATACGTCGCTTCGGCAGCATCCAACTTGGCTTTTGCAGCGTCCAGTTTCGCATAACCAGCCGTTTTGGCGTCCGCGAGTTTCTGTTTCCCCGCTTTAAGCTGCGCCATTCCGTTTGCATAGTCCGTCTTGCCCTGCGCTAACTTCTCCTTAGCCAGATCCAGCTCCTGTTTCTTCAGAGCTAATTCGCGTTGTTTGTCGGCGAGCAATTGCCGGTTGCGGTTGATTTCCCGTTGCGCATCTGCGACTTCCTTGTTCGCCATCGCGAGCTGATTCGAAGCCTCACTTTTCAGGCGGTTTAACTGATCTTCCGAAAGCGTCCCGTCAAAATAATCTTGGATGTAGCCGCCGAGTTCGGGATCAAACGCATTGGCGTTATCAATAATCTCCTGTTGCGTTTCCTCATCCAAATCTGCGACTGGAATATCACCAAGCGTATAGTCTTTCACGGCGTCGTACAAACGTTGCACCATCGCGAGTTGTTCCTTGCTCTCGTCAAGCATCATCTGCCCATCATCTAGCTCCAATTGGGCATCTTCCAACTGCGGTTCTGCCTCGCGAATCCGCGCTTCACCATCCGCGATTTTCCGCTCCGCAGCTGCGATATCTTTCCTTGCCTGCGCAAGCTTCGCCTCGTTTTTATCAATCTCAGCCTGGCCGTCCGCGAGCTTCGTTTCCAGCTCCTGTTTCCCGTCATAATATTCCGCCCAGCCTTGATCTATCGTCGCGCGCGCATCATCCAATTTCCGCTGATTCTTCTCGATTTCCGCAAGGCCATCCGCGATTTTCTTGCGTCCCTCATCGATTTTCACCTGGCCATCCGCTTGAATCGCGTCCAAGCGCGCAGCTGGCTGTCCTTTCAGCGCCTTTTTCACGAGCGCCGTATTCCGCTCAATCGCCGAATCATACGCGTCACTATAAGCCTCCGCATTCGCCGTATTATCAAACGTCATGAACGCCGTCGAGTAATATTTCGCGTCAAAATCAGCCTCCGGAACCACCGCAAAAATATCCGCGCGCCCATTCCCAATCGTCGACGTCCCGCGCGTTCCTTTTTCAATATATTCCGCCGTGGAAACCGTCCCAACAACCGTAAACGTAGTCACGTGAAACTTCCCTTTCATAGCGCTACCATCACTGTTTACGAACGTAATTTTATCACCAATTTTGTAATGGCTCGTCGCCCTTCCAATAGAATCAATCGCGATTTCGCCACTTTTTCGCGGCAACCGTCCTTTATCAACGGTATACTTATTAATCAGATTATTCTGAGGCAAAGAAAAAACCTTCGTAATGAGCAGCGAATCCTGAAACATCACGTCCGTCGTATAGCCTGGTTGAACCGTTCGCACACCAGGAATATCATTTAAAATGGCGATATCATCCTTGTTCAAACCGTACGTCGACTGCACCTGCAAATCCATCAAGTTCTGCGCGTCATAGTACTTATCCGTCGTGTTGATCATATCCGGTCCGGTCGCTTTCAAGCCCACAAAAAAGGCCACGCCCAGCGCGATTAGTAGGAAAATCGAAATAAATCTGCCTTTAGATTTTGCGATTTCTCGCCATATGTCTTTCCATAATGCTTTTTTCATCGGATTCTCCTTACCATTCAATGCTATCGATCGAAACAGGATTTTTCTGAATTTTGACATCACGAACTTTGGCGTTATTAATCTCGATAATACGGTCAGCAATTGGCGTGATCGCCGTATTATGCGTTATCACAATCACTGTCGTACCAGTGTTTCGACATGTATCCTGAAGCAATTTCAAAACCGCTTTCCCAGTATTATAATCAAGCGCGCCGGTCGGTTCATCACAAAGCAACAATTTCGGCTGTTTCGCGAGCGCTCGAGCAATCGCAACCCGTTGCTGCTCCCCACCTGAAAGCTGAGCTGGGAAATTGTCCATCCGCTCCTCCAAACCAACTTGCTTCAAAACGACCTCCGCATCCATCGCATTCGGTGAAATCTGCGTCGCTAGTTCCACATTTTCCTTCGCCGTCAAACTCGGCACCAAATTATAAAATTGGAATACAAAACCAACGTCCTGCCTCCGATATCCTGTCAATTGCTTCGCGTTAAAAGCCGCAATATCCGTTCCATCAATATAAACATGCCCCTCATCGCTCATATCCATACCACCCAAAATATTGAGTACAGTAGATTTCCCCGCGCCAGAAGGACCTACAATAATAACAAACTCACCCTGTTCAATTTGAAACGTAATACCATCATTTGCCGTCACTATTTTCTCACCTAGTTGATAGCGCTTATAGATCTGATCCATTTCGACAAAAGCCATTCCAGCATCCCCATCCGTATGTTAGTTTTCGAACATTAATATTTTTATTATAGCACAAAATTTTCAAAAAAACTCCCAAATTTAAAAATAATAAACCGCTTCATTCAAGCTGTATAGCCAACTTTAAAACACATTAAGAACAAGTGTTCGTTTTTTCCTTGACTTCGTATTCGGTGGGGTTTATAGTAGGATTACTCCTTAAAAAATGGGGCAAGGGAGAGATTAAGATGAACAAAAAAAGACAGAGAGAAATTAACGTTCTATTCTCGCGGCTGGTTGATTTTCACAACGAACAAGCGGTCACATTTTACCAATGCAATCGCAAATGCTTCATATGTCGTAAAATCAGAAATCTGAGAAAAGAACAAGAAAAACTAGAAAATAACGATGAGGAAGCAAGCGAAATACGCACACAATTATCCCTCATCAGCTACTTTTCAACCTATTCCAAGCAACAATTAGCAACATGGGACGACCAAGAACGGCAACACCTATATGAATCTATTTTAACCAAAATAAAGCAGTCTTAGGGGGAGCATAATGAATGAGCAAATGCAAAGAAGCCGAGCATTTATTGTTCAAGTACAACGCATTATTACTAAGTCTACCAAAACGAAGTATGCCGAGGCGCACGAAAGAAAACGAATTGCGATTAACCAAAAAAATCTCCGAAGAACCAGCATATATCGAAATTAGACAAATCACAAGCGCGATTAATGGATTAAACAGCGATCAACGGGAGGTCCTGTTAGCCAAATACGTGACGTGGAGGAAACGCACAAATATCGAAGTGTACATGAGTATCGGTTGGAGCGAATCGCATTATTACCGATTAAAGAAAGCCGCGTTGGAAGCATTTCTAGTTGCGTATGAAGCAGAGTGTTCGCAGGAGAAATTGGTTTTCATGTAAGAAAATCATACTGAACGGGGAGGTATGATGGAGATGGAGAAGAAAAACTATTACAGTTTGGAAGTGATTATTACGGGACTAGAGAATTTAGTGGCAAACGCGACCGAAATCACATTTGGCATCCTTTTTGTAGCCTTACTAGTGTGGATGATGCGCAAGAATGATGAACGGGAAGAGCGTTACCAAAGAACAATTGACAATTTGAGTGAATTAGCAAGCGAGATCAAAATCATCGAACAAGCCGTCAACGAGATGCGCGCAGATGTGATTGAACTAAAGGTGAAATAAATAAAACAGCCCCAGTGCTTGATTGCATCAGGGCTGTACATAACGATTATTTATGAACATCACGAGGTTCCAGGCCTTTACGGAACACATCACCAAGAACGTTAAATGACAGGATAGTTAGTAGAATCAAGGCGCCTGGGAAAAGTGCTAAATACGTAGCGTCTCCAATATAACCCTGCGCATTGTTCAACATACTACCCCATGAAGAATTCGGTTGTTGCACGCCGAGTCCAAGGAAGCTTAGCGCCGACTCGGTTAGAATCGCAGCAGCAATATTTAGCGAAGCCGCAACAACAATCGAAGGCATTGCGTTTGGAATGATATGGCGGACGATAATGTGCCAAACACCCGCACCGCTTGATTTAGAATACAGGATAAATTCGCGTTCTTTAAGCGACAGCGTTTCAGCTCGAACAATCCGAGCAACGTCCATCCACGAGAGTAACCCGATAATCAAAATAATATTTCCGATACCAGGCTTCAAATAAGCGTTCAAAATCATCAATAAGAAAAAGGATGGTATCGACATGAATATATCTAGGAAACGCATCAATAGGCTATCGACAATACCACCGAAGAATCCACTGATTGTTCCAGCTACTGTTCCCACAACGAGGGCGATTAACATAGCGAGGAAGCCAACAGTTAATGATACACGACCTCCGTAAAGCACGCGCGTGAAGTAGTCGCGGCCGTGATCATCTGTGCCGAACCAATGCGAACTGCTCGGTGGAAGTAGCTTGTCTTGGATAGATAACGCGTTTGGATCATAGGGTGATAAGAATGCTAGTCCGCAGGCTAATGCTAACAAGACCAGAATTCCAATTGAGATAAGTCCGCGTTTTTCACTTAATAAGAAATGCCAAAATGTACGTTCTCGAGGCAATTGTGCTTTTTCAGGAGGTTGGACATTTTTAGGCTTGGTGAATTTACTTAAATCAGCTTTCATCATGTTAGCTAACCTCCCTTATGCGTGGATCGATAATGGTATAGGCGACGTCGGCTAGCAAATTACCGATAATCAGTAGTAAAGCAGAGAACATCGTAATAGCCATGATCATTGGATAATCCAATTGGAAAATCGCGTTGATGCCAAGCGACCCCATACCAGGCCAAGAAAACACGCTTTCTGTGATAAAAGCCCCCGTAATAATTTGCGGTAAGTACATGCCGAGTAATGTAATAACTGGGAGCAATGAATTTTTCAGGACATGGCCACGCATAATTTGTGCTTTAGAAAGACCTTTCGCGTATCCGAATAATACGTATTCTTCTTTAAGCTGATTGATCGTGTTCGATCGCACATACCGATAATATGAAGCGCACCCTTGAAAAGTCAATGCGGTAACTGGAAGAATGGCATGTTTCGCGATATCCCAGAAAGATTCAACACCGATAGTGCGCATCCCCAGACTTGGAAGCCAATGAAGGCGAATCGCGAATACATCAATCAAAATCATCGCAAACCAAAAAATGGGAATCGAGATACCAACGTAAGAAATCGCATTGAGGACGCGATCTAATTTTGTATTTTCATACGCGGCAGCAATGAGA
The DNA here is from genome assembly GCF_003856515.1 of Listeria sp. SHR_NRA_18. Classification (NCBI taxonomy): domain Bacteria; kingdom Bacillati; phylum Bacillota; class Bacilli; order Caryophanales; family Listeriaceae; genus Listeria; species Listeria sp. SHR_NRA_18. The sequence goes on along the minus strand of NZ_QPKR01000002.1, from coordinate 77,640 downwards.
CCAAGTGGAATGGAGAACAAGAGTGTAAAGAACAGCGCTGTTCCCATTAAACCAATTGTTGCGGGCAGGCGTTCGATAATTTGGCCGAGGACAGGCTGGTTATTAATCAAGGAATAGCCGAAATTTCCTTGTAACACATTGCCGAGCCATTTGAAATACTGCACATAAATTGGTTGGTCAAGACCGAGACTTTGACGTATCCGCTCGACATCATCAGGGTTCATATTCGGCGTAACGAAAGAAGAAATCGGATCTCCAGGCGCCAATTGAACCAATGCAAAAGAAACAAGCGAAATGATGAACAGCATTGGTATAATTTGTAGTACACGTTTGAAGATGGTTTGTATCATGAAGAAAAGCCCCTTACCAAGAAAGTATAGTGAAACAACGTAAAGCCCTCACCAGCAGGAAAATTGGAACTTGGCTTTCCTACCAGTTTGGGGCTTCATTTTATACACATTAAGTTATTATAGCATGCGAGAGGCAAAACTTACTTAATATAAAGCTTAGATAGATCACGGAACATCGTTACAGGTTGTGGTGTTGCTTCTTTCGTGCCTTGATATTTCTTGTCAATCGCAAGTACGGCGTTATCGTAAGAAATTGGATATACGACAGCATCGTCTGCAATGGTTGTTTGGATTTGCTCGTAGATAGCTTGACGTTTTGGTTCATCTGCTGTTACAGCGCCTTCGTTCCACAATTTATCTAGAGCGGGGTTGCTGTAGTTTGAGTAATTATACGGTTCGCCTGTCATATAAAGTGTTTTGTACGGATCAGGGTCGTTACCCATGATATAGCCACCGAGCATTAAGGAGTAGGCGTCACTTTTGCGATCCAGTGTGATATTGTTCATCGCTGTTGGATCGGTTGGTTTTAGTTCTATAGAAACGCCGATAGATTTCAGTTGTTCTTGAACATAGAGTGCAATACTTTCTTGTGCTTTACTGTTGTTTAGATAAATGATATTGAGTTTATCAGAAGATTTATAACCACTTTTCGCTAAAAGTTCTTTGGCTTTCGTAATATCTTGGTTATATGTTTCTACCTTATCAGTGAAGAATTTTGTGTTCTCCGTTAAGAAAGAACTTGCAGGTTTTGCGTATTCTTGGGAACCGTAAGCGGCATCGATTAAATCTTTGCGGTCAAGGGTTAATGAAATGGCTTGGCGCAAGTCTTTTGATTTAAGCGCGGCTACGTTTTGGTTGAATGCAATGTAGCTTAAACGATTTTCTGGGTACGTAATAATGTTGACGTCACTTGCTTTTTCGACTTTATTACGCTCAGCAGGTTGGATTGATTTTAGGTTGATCTCACCATTTTGTAACGCTAGGTTTGCTGCGTTTTGGTCTTTTGTGATACGATATGTTACTTTATCCAGTTTTGGTTTACCATCGAAATAATCATCGAACTTCTCTAATGAATAGTATTCGCCAGACTTATAGTTCACAAATTTATATGGACCAGATCCAACAGGTTCATTGTTTTTATCACTTTTACCGATATCTGCAACACCTTCAAAAATATGTTTTGGAATTGGGTAGAAAGTATTTAATGTATTTTCAAAGGCAGGGGCAACTTCTGGTAATGTGAATTTTACGGTCGTGGCATTTTCAGCAACTGCTTTCACAGGCTTATTGTTAAATACCCAGCTTCCGCGGAATGGGCTGTTTTGTTTTTCATCAATAATAGAGTTCACACTGAAAACAACGTCGTCAGCAGTTAACGGTTTGCCATCATGCCATTTTAGGCCATCTTTTAGAGTCACCGTGTATGTTAAGTTATCGGCGGAGACATCGAGTTTATCAGCAAGTGCTGGCTTACCATCGTACTCCCAGAATAACGGTGCATAGAGTGCTTGCTGGATAGTTAAAGTGACGCGATCGCTTGAATATAGTGGATTCACGACTTCAGGATCACCAGGTACACCGATAATGATAGAATTATTATCTTTGGAACCACTCGCACTGTCTGACGAGCTTCCAGAACCACCACATGCTGCTAATACCAACATTAAGGTTAATGTGAAAACGAATAAAATACTTTTTTTCATACTTTCTCCCCTTTTCTCAGGTAACTACTTTTTAATTCTTACTTTATAAGTAGGAATTGGTTATACTTAAAATACCCCGATTCGTATGTAAAGTCAAGATATTTTGATTGGGGAGAGAAATTATTTTTTGGGGAGCAGTTTTTGGTATACTAGTAGTAAATATCAGAGTGGGAAGAGTTGATTTGAAATGACGAAGTATGATGCTGTTATAGAGACATCTGCGTATGATTTTTTAAGGGATAATAGAGATTTGAGAGGGATTGCTTATCTGGTTGCCAGCGGTTCGCATGGTTACGGGACGAATATCGAGACGAGTGATTTGGATTTACGTGGCTTTTTGATAGAAGATAAACGGTATTTGTTCGGGTTGAATACGTTTGAGCAGTTTGAGGAAAAGGAGACGGATACGGTGATTTTCGGGGCGCAAAAGTTTATGAAGTTGTGCGCACAGGGAAATCCGAATGTGCTGGAATTGCTTGGTGTAGATGAGGATGAGATCGTTATTTGCTCAGAGGCTGGTAGGGTAGTGCGAGATAACGTGGATTTATTTTTATCGAAGCGTGTGGAGCAGACGTTTGGGAATTACGCGAACGCACAACTAAAACGATTGCAGAATGCTTTGGTTCGAAATGAGGCATCGCAAGCTGTGCAGGAGCAGCATGTATTGGAAACATTGCAGAGACAAATGAAGCATTTTGAGGGGAAGTATGCAGATTTAGGGGATAATGGTTTGGTGCTGAGGATGGAGAATGCTGAGATTGTGATGGATGCAAGGCTACGAGGGTATCCGTTACGGGATTTTGTTGGGATTTACGGGGAAATGCAGGGAACGATGCGTACGTATGGGAAGCTCGGGACAACGGAACATCCGAAAGATTTACCAAGACTATATAAGCACGCGATGCATTTGGTTAGAATGTTGGTGACAGGGCGAGATATTCTAGAGGGAAAAGGGATTATAACGAAGCGACGGATAGAGCATGAACTGTTGATGGCGATTCGAAATGGGGAGATATCGTTTGAGGAAATTTTTGAGCAGGTTGCTGTTTTACAGAAGGAGTTTGAACGGGCGGCTAGAGAGACAGATCTTCCTGAGCAGGTGGATATGATTCAGGTGGAGGAACTGCTGATTTCGTTGTATAGATAGAAATCCTAGCATAAACGCTATGCTAGGATTGGAGTTTCATATTAGTCTTCTTTTTTGTTGAACCAGCCTTTTTTAGCACTTTTCTTAGCATCGTTTTCTGCTTGTTGTGCTTGGTTTATTTCACGAGCAACAAGGTTTGCGTCCATACGAACAACGCGGCCGCCGAGTTTGTTGTTTACTAATTCGTTGATGTATTCGTTGTGCTCTTCTTCGGCGATAAGGATAACGCCGGTTTGGTCTTCAGGAATGGTTTCCAATGTCTTTTCGAAAACGTTCATGGCATCGCGAATTTCTTTAGCATCTTGTGAAGAGCCAATAATTGCGCCGGTCATCCAACCAAGAAGAACGCCTAGTGGACCGCCTAAAATACCTACTAGCATACCGATTAGGCTGCCTTTCATATTCTTGTCACCGCCTGTGAAATCTAGGAAATCTTTGGCGTTTATTTTATGATTGTGGTCGTGTTCAACAACCGCCATTTGCTCACCGCGAATTTTTCTTTCTGTATGAAGGGTTTTGATTTCTGAAAATGCTTGATAGGACTTGCTTTCTGTTTCGAAGTTCATGATGAGTACGGTTTTATTTATTTGCTTGCTCATGTCGAATAGCCTCCTAAAATTTTCTATAAAATATCGGCAAGTTGTGCCTCCATTTCAGTATACTCGTTATGTGCGGGAAAACAAAATGTTAACTGTTTTAGTTTTGTGTTGGGTAGTTAGGGAAATAAATAATAGGAAATGAAGGATGGAGGAAATGCGATGATTGAAGGCTTAGAAGGAATTAATATTGCGGTTAGTAATCCAGAAGCATTTGTACGTTTTTATAAGGAACAGTTGGGTGTGCCACTGATGTTTGAGGGACATGGCAATCATGTTGGGGCTAAATTGGCTTTTTCGAGGCATGATCCTGGGATTATTGTTTGGGATAAGGCGAGTGGGGATGTGGCAACGCACGGACCTACGGAATTTGTTTTTCGATCGGCGGATTTGGATAAGACATATGAGACATTGAAATTTAATGGTGTAGCTATTCAACCACCATTTTTGGCAGATTGGGGAGGAAAAGAGTTGCGATGTGCTGATCCAGAGGGAAACAGTATTTTGATTCTGGAAGGCGCCTATTAATTGAATTTATTGGGAAATGGCTGGTTTTAGGACTGGCTATTTTCTTTGCTTAAAATCGGTTTTTTACTAGCCATTATATCATAATTATGATATAATAATGATAATATTATGATAAGAGGAGGGCAAGGAGATGCCTGAAATTAGACCGGTTTCTGATTTGAGAAATAATTTTACTGATATTTCCAAGATTGTCCACGAACGTAGTGAACCTATTTTTTTGACGAAGAATGGGCATGGAGATATGGTAGTGATGAGTATCGAAACGTATGAAGAAATGTGTCAATATGAGACGCGTGCGGTTACGAAATAAACAGGGGAATGGTGAGATATTTGGAGAAGAAGCGGAATTATCATGTGAAATTTTTGACGGAGAAAGATGTGGCTTTGGCTGAGGAAGTTTGTGCGAAATGTGAGGATTATTTCTTGATAGAGCAAGGGGTGGCAGCGACCAAGGAGAATGCGCGGGATATTATTACGGAGATACCGAAGGGCAAGACAAAGTTAGATAAGTTTGTGATGGCAGTACTTGATGAAGCGGATAAACCGATTGGGCTGATTGATGTAGTGGCGGATTTTCCACGCAAAGGACAGTGGATTATTGGACTGTTAATGTTGATACCTGAAGAGCGTAGCAGCGGATTTGGGAAAGTGCTTTATCAAGTTATTAAGGATTGGGCGTCGGATGGGAGCGCGGATTCATTGCGAATTGGTGTTCTTGAGGAGAATAAAGAGGCTATTGGTTTTTGGTCTCACCTTGGCTTTGAGAAACAGGAAGAAAAAAGACAAACTTACGGTGAAAAAGAGCATACTGTCCATGTGATGGTTCGTAATATATAGATGGCAAAAAGATACTTTGAAGGCTAAAGTATCTTTTTGTATAGGTTAAAAAAGCTTAAAGCCTATGCAAAAAACGAATTTGACACAAAACGAATGAATGAATAGGAAAAGATTTCGATATGTGTTATAATAGAAAGATAAAAGACGGAGGTGCAGAAGATGACAGCGAGCATGGAAGATAGCTTTGTAAATGAAACAGCCACAAAATTTGCATATGAACAGACATGGGTAGCTTCAACGGATGAAATGGTTCATGAGAAACTAATTCAGGCAGAACAAGACTTCGTAACTGGGCGTACAAGCACTTGGGAAGAAGTGAAGAGTCATGTAGCGATTTTGACAGAACGCGTACGCGCAGAATCTGCTGCTGAGTGGGAATAGGCGTATGGGTGATAGCGTGAAGATTAGCCTTTCTAGGCATCTAGCATCGATTATGAAAGCATCTCACTTTATTTGTTAGAAGATTTGTATCAGTCGCAAGCGGAGGAGAATTTTAGCAAGGGCGTGGAGCAGTTGTTTGTGAATTTGGCTGCATTTCCTAAAATGGGTAGCCTATACGATAGTGAGAAGTACCTTTCTAAACCCTATCGTAAACTGAGCTTTGATAGGTATACCGTTTTTTATGTATATCATGAAGAGCAACAGCTCATTGAAGTGCATCGGATTTTGTCTGGACTATCCGATTATACGGTGATTATTAAGGATGCCACGCCAACATATGAAGCATAAAAAATCTGGAAAGAGTCGGTGACAAGCTCTCTCCAGATTTTTTTATGCGTTTAAATGGCTGATTGATGCTCCATTTATGAGTTTGGTTTCGATAATCATGTTCTTGATTGGGGTACCATTTTGCTGGATTAAGTTGAAAAGTAACTCGGTGGCAGCTTTTCCTAATCGCTTAGTGGGGATGTCGATGGCGGTCAGTGGTGGAGATAGGAAGCTAGAGACTACGCGGTCATTGTAGCCGACGATGGAAAGGTCATGCGGTATTTGTAGGTTGTGCTCCGAGGCTACTTTATAAATGCTGAGTACTTTTAAATCGTCTGTGGCAAAAATGGCGGTGGGGCGGTCAGGGTGTGATAGTAGCTGGTGCGCCGCGTTGTAGGCATCTTCGGCTGTGTATCCGCTATCTAAAATCCAGTCGCGACGAATGTCTAGGTTGTGATCAAATAGGCAACTGCGGTAGCCGGCAAGTCGGTCGATGGAGACGTGATGGTTCAGTGGTGCGTGTAGGCAAGCGATGTTTTTATGCCCATTTTTGATGAGTAGGTTTGTTAGTTCGTAGGAGTCTTTGAAATTGTCTGTATCTACGGAGTAAACGTTGGTGTAGTTGCCATCGATTTTCCCAGTCACGACGATGGGGATGTTGAATGGATCGAGTTTTTCGAAAAAGGATTCGTCGGCGGGTGAGCTTAGCATGATAATTCCTTTGATCATTTTTTCTTTGATTTTGGCAATGCATTTATCGAGTTCATCGTCGGTATTGCGAGATGTTTGCAGAATTAAGTCGAAATTCTGATCTTCTGCAATGGCCGAGATGGAATGGATGATTTCTGAGAAAAACGGATTTCCTGCCGTGGTCTTGGTTGGCCGGTTTGAGATGACCATAATCGCGTCGAATCCTGAATTTGTCAGTGCGCGTGCGAGTTTACTTGGCTTATATTGCAGTTCTTCAATGGCTGTGAGAACGCGCTTTTTGGAGTCGGCGGAAATGTTTGATTGATTGTTTAGTACGCGCGAAACGGTAGATTTCGAGACTCCAGCGTGGCGTGCTATGTCGTAAATTGTGGCTCCCATTGTAGTTGTTTCCTCCTTGTTTCTATCTTGATGAGACCGTTCCCATCTTTTTATATATCTATGCTATCTATTCTACTCAATTGTGGTAAAGATGTCCAATGAGAAATGAAATGACTGATAACATAGTGTTAGAGAATATTTTTTAGGAGAATGTGAAAAATAGCATTGACAGAAAGCGCTTTCTGTAATATACTCTTTTTGTGGGAGCGGTACCATAAAAGGAGGTAGAAATGGATATTCTTTTAGGACGATTGGAAAATATATATGGCAGTGAAAGCGCTACATCTCTAGAGAAGGCGATTAGAGAGCGAATAGAAGAAGCGCGAACGAAAAAGTTGAAGCAACGGAAGTCAGGCTGGGATCAAGAAGATGTGGTAATGATTACATATGGTGATCAGTTTTGGGAAAAGGATCAGCCTACACTGACGACGCTTAAGAAGATGTATGATAGATACTTGGATGAGATGTTTGAGGTGGTTCATATTTTGCCATTTTATCCGTATTCTTCGGATGATGGTTTTTCGGTTATTGATTATAAAATGGTGAATCCAAAGCTTGGTGATTGGCGGAATGTTGGGGATTTGACGCAATCGACGCGATTGATGTTTGATTATGTTTGTAATCATATGTCGGCGAAAAGTGACTGGTTTCAAGGGTTTCTGAATCAGGATGCGGCATATGATGATTTCTTTGTTTCGTTGCCGAAAGAGACGGATTTGACGGCCGTGACTAGGCCGCGTGCGACGCCGGTTTTGACAGAGTTTGAGATGGCGGATGGTACGAAAAAGCATATTTGGACGACGTTTAGCGCGGATCAGATTGATTTGAATTTTAGAAATCCGAATGTGTTGCTGAAAATGATTGATGTTTTGGCGTTTTATTTGGAGGAAGGTGCGGAGTATATTCGGTTGGATGCGGTCGGTTTCATGTGGAAAGAGCCGGGGACGTCTTGTATTCACTTGGAAAAAACGCATGAGATTGTGAAGTTGTTCCGTGGTATTTTGGATGAGATTGCTCCTGGAACGGTGATGATTACGGAGACAAACGTGCCGCATAAAGACAATATTACGTATTTTGGAAATGGCCAGGATGAGGCGCATATGGTGTATCAGTTCCCGTTGCCGCCACTTGTTTTGCAGGCGATACATAGGGGTGATGGGCAGGCTTTGTCAGGCTGGGCGCGTGATTTGGAGTTGCCGGGTGAGGATGCTACGTTTTTCAATTTCCTCGCTTCGCATGATGGTATTGGCTTGAATCCGATTCGTGGAATTTTGCCGGAGGAGGAGATTTTGGCTCTGGTAGCGGATTTGGAAAAGGAAGGTGCGCTTGTTTCGTATAAGCAAAATCCAGATGGAACGCAGAGTCCGTATGAGATTAATGTGACGTATATGGATGCGCTGAATCGCTTGGCGGACAACGATGATACACGTTTACAGCGGTTCTTGTTGGCGCATTCGATATTGCTGACGATTCCAGGTGTTCCAGCGGTTTACGTGCAAAGTATTTTAGGCGCGCGAAATGATGTGGATGGTGTCGCACAAACGGGGCATAATCGCTCGATCAACCGCAAAAAATACCCGATTTCGGAGATTGAAACGGGGCTCGCGGACGATAAAACGTTGATGCATCGTACTTTTGAAGGGATTAAAGACATGATCCAAGTTCGCAAAACGCAAGCTTTATTCCATCCCAATGTACCGATGGAAGTCGTGGATTTAGGGAAAGAAATTTTTGCGATTAGGCGTGTGGATGCTTCAGGGAACAGTATTTTGGTGTTGCATAATTTGTCTGATCAGCCGATATCGTGTGATGTCGCTGCGAACTGGGATATTTTAAAAGATCAGCCGATTTCTGGGAGCGCTCCAATTGTTCTTGCTCCTTATGAATTCCGTTGGCTAACAAACAAAAACTAGGAGGGTTTTAAGGTGAAAAAGAGAGGTTCGATTTTACTTGTTGTTGTGTTAATGTTGAGTGCAATTTTGGCGGCGTGTGGCGGTTCATCGGGAAGTGCGGATGACAAAGAAGTGACGATTGAATTCATGCATTCTTCGGTTGAAAAGGAACGTTTGGACGTTATTAAAGAATTAGTTGCGAAATTTGAAAAGGAAAACCCGAACATTAAAGTGAAGCAAGTGCCAGTAGAGGAAGATGCGTTTAACACAAAAGTTGTAACGTTGGCACGATCTGGTAAGTTGCCGGCAGTTTTGGAAGTAAGTCAAGATTTTGCGAAAGTAATGGATAAAGATAAGTTGATCGATCAAGCGGCGATTAAAGACGTGATTAAAGAGGTTGGCGAGGATAGTTATTATGAAGGTGCGTTGAACTTGGTGCGTTCTGAGGATGGCAAAAGTTATATCGGCGTTCCGCTTACGGGCTGGGTGCAAGGTATTTGGTACGACAAGAAGGCTTTAGCTGCGGCGAATTTCGAGGAGCCGAAGAATTGGAATGACATTTTGACAATTGCGAAGCATTTTACGAATAAAGCAAATAAGAAATACGGTATTGCGATCCCTACAGCAGAAGGCGCGATGGCGGAGCAAGCATTTTCTCAGTTTGCGCTTTCCAATGAGGCGAACGTTTTAGATGCGAAGGGCAACATTACGATTGATACGAAGGAAATGAAACAAGCGTTGACATTCTATCAAGAGTTGGCGAAATACACGATGCCTGGATCGAATGATGTAACGGAAATCAAGGATGCGTTCATGAATGGTACGGCTCCAATGGCGATGTATTCGACGTACATTTTGCCGGCGGTATTCACGGATGGCGACCCAAGTAATGTCGGATTTATCATTCCGGAAGAAAAGGAAAAAGCAGTGTACGGAACGGTTTCGGCGTTAGCGCTTTCTGACGGCTTGGATGATGCACAAAAAGATGCAGGTAAAAAATTCGTGGAGTTCCTGTCACAACCTGAGAACCAAACGAAATGGGTATTAATGTCTCCAGGTGGCGCACAACCGGTAAATAAAGGCGTTATCGAGAACGAAGCGTACAAAAACAATGAAGTCGTAAAATCGTTTGGCGCGTTGTCTGAGGAAATCGCGAAATCGTTCGATGATATTCAAATTTTCGGCTTAGTTGACGGTAAAAACTTCACCAAAATGGGCGATATCACAAGTTCAGGCGTTATCGCGAAAATGGTGAATAACGTGACGGTTGGCGGCAAGGATGTCGAGTCGGAGCTTGAAAAAGCGCAGAGCACAGCCGAATCCAATAACTAAGAATAAGGAGGCACTATGAAAACAAAAGCATATAAACGCTCGGATGCAAAAATGGCGCTGGCCTTGCTGTCGCCTAGTATCCTCTTATTACTTGTGTTAGTGGCATATCCGATGATTTCAAACATTCAAATTAGCTTTTTAGAGTTACCGCTCAATCCGAATTTGGATTCAACATTTATCGGTTTGCAAAACTATATTGATATTTTAACGGATGCCGAATTTTATAAGTCATTGGCTTTAACGTTTGGTTACACGATTCTAGTAGTTGTTGGTAGTACAGGAATGGGGCTTCTGGTTGCGATTTTCTTCAACCGGGAGTTCAGATTCCGGAAAACGGCGCGTTCACTTATCATTTTGTCATACGTAACGCCGTCGATTTCACTGATTTTTGCTTGGAAATACATGTTCAACAATAGTTACGGTGTGATCAATTATGTTGGTGGCGATATTCTGCACCTTTGGAAAGACGCGCCGCTATGGTTTGATAATCCCGTTTCAAGTTTCATTTTAGTCGTGTTATTCGCGATTTGGCGCTATTTCCCGTATGCCTTCATTTCGTTTTTAGCGATTCTGCAAACGGTAGATAAGTCGCTTTATGAAGCAGCGGAAATGGACGGGGCAAGCGTTTGGGATAAATTCAAAATTGTAACATTACCAGCGATCATGCCAGTTTTGGCGACGGTTGTGACATTGCGTGCAATTTGGATGTTCTACATGTTTACCGACGTATACTTACTGACGAACAAGGTAAATATTCTTGGGGTTTACTTGTATCAAACAGCCTTTGCGTTCAACGATTTAGGTAAAGCATCGGCGATTTCGGTGATTCTATTTGTCATCATTTTCGTGGTCATCATGGTTACAAGAAAGCGAGTGAATTTAAATGGCGGTAAGTAGTAAAAAATCAAAACGGACGAAGAAAATTGTTTTTTATGTGAGTCTAGTGTTATTTCTCTTGTTCACGCTGTTTCCATTCTTGATTATGATGATGACGTCATTTAAGAGTCCAAAAGAGGCAATTTCAACAACGCCAACGTTTTTCCCAAAGGAATGGACATTTCAGCATTATTTAGATATTTTCAACCCAGATATCTTCCCATTTTTAACGTATTTTAAAAATAGTTTTATCGTTGCGTTAGTTGCAGCGGGAATTGCGGTTGTTTTAGGGATTCTTGGGGCGTATGCATTGTCAAAATTACGTTTCCGAGCGCGGACAACGATTAACGCAAGTTTTTATACGGTTTACATGTTTTCAGGAATTTTGTTAATTGTGCCGTTGTTTAAAATTATTTCGAGTGTTGGCTTGTATGACACGAGAACGGCGTTGATTATTACGATGGTTGTGCAGACATTACCGACTGCGATTTTCATGTTGATTAGTTATTTTGATACGATTCCAGTGGATATCGAGGAAGCAGCGATGATGGATGGTTTGAATCGGATGCAGATTATTTTGCGGATTATTGTGCCATTGGCGATCTCAGGGATTGTTTCGGTGTTCGTGTATTGCTTCATGGTAGCTTGGAATGATTATCTGTTTGCATCGATATTCTTGTCGGATTCAGAGTTATTCACGTTACCGATTGGTTTGAACACACTGTTCAGTACACCAGATTATATTTGGGGTCGAATGATGGCGGCGTCCCTTGTAACAGCACTACCAGTTGTTATCATGTACGCTTTGTCAGAACGCTTCATCAAAGGAAATCTTACCGACGGTGGCGTCAAAGGCTAAGCCAGAGCGACGAGAAGCATTCATCTTCGTCGTTAAAAGTTCCGTTCCAGTGCTCTTCTACACGGAGTTTCGCATAACTTCTCACATGGTTGGGGATAATACTCCCTCCCTGTTTTCAGTTAACGTACGCAAGTACGCTCCGCACCTGGTACTCACTTTTGCCTAGAAGCTAAAAGCTTCTAGGCACTCTGACTCATGTTTGGAGGCACGAAAGTGCCTTGGTGTTGGAAGGAATGTCTGGGTGAGGGACGATTTACCTGCACTGTTAAAAATGCTGTTCTAGTTTTACGTACGCAAGTATGTTTTGTGTTTTATGAAATTTTACAGGAAATGGATTTGGAATTTAGAAAGGAAGTTTGGATAATGAGAAAGTTGATTGCTACGGAGCCGCGGGTTGCGGATTTGGTGGAGTATGTGGATCGGGAGCTGGCGAAGGATGAGGCTCGGATTCAGGTGAAGTTTGCGTCGCCGAAACATGGAACGGAGGTCGTTGATTTTCGCGGTGTGAGCCCGTTTATTGATGAGGAATTCAACGAGGAATGGAATATGTTTATGCCGCGTCCGGAAGGTTCGGCGCGTGGGATCGTGTTCGGTGAGTTTCAGCTTGGGAACATGGTTGTCGGCGAGATCGTTGAGATTGGCGAGGACGTGACGGAGTACGCGATTGGCGACATGGTTTGCTCTTACGGGCCGATTATGGAGACGGTGATCGTGAAGGCGGTCGATAATTATAAATTGCGCAAAATGCCGGAGGGCGCTAGTTGGAAAAATGCGGTTTGTTATGATCCGGCGCAGTTTGCCATGAGTGGTGTTCGTGAGGCGCATGTGCGTGCGGGCGATTATGTCGTGGTTGTTGGGCTGGGTGCGATTGGACAAATTGCGATTCAGCTGGCGAAAAAGGCTGGTGCGAGTATCGTGATTGGTGTCGATCCATTGGAACATCGTCGCGAAATTGCGATGCGTCATGGTGCGGATGCTTGTTTTAACCCGATTGGAACGGACGTTGGATTTGAAGTTAAAAAACTGACTGGCAAACTTGGCGCGGACTCGATTATTGAGACGAGTGGGAATTCTCAAGCGCTTGAAGCAGCGTTACGCGGGATTGCGTATGGCGGAATTATTTCGTACGTAGCGTTCGCGAAGCCGTTTCCGGATGGATTTAATTTGGGACGTGAAGCGCATTTTAATAACGCCAAAATCGTGTTTGCACGCGCGTCGAGTGAGCCGAATCCAGATTATCCGCGTTGGAATCGGAAGCGAATCGAGGAAACGTGTTGGGAACTTTTGATGAACGGGTATCTGGATTGTGAGGATTTGATTGATCCGATTGTGAGTTTGGATGAGAGTGCGCAGGCTTACATGAAGTATGTGGATCAGAATCCGGATTTGAGTATTAAGATGGGAATCGAACTTTAGAAGGAGACGGTAAACGTTATGAAAATTGGGACGCAGAATCAGGCATTTTTTCCAGAGGGTATCATGGAGAAATTCGAATATATGAAGGAAATGGGATTTGAAGGTTTCGAAATCGACGGAAAACTGCTCGTGGAAAACGTGGCGGAGGTCAAAGCGGCGATTGCGGCGACTGGGATTCCGGTTTCGACGGCGTGTGGTGGTTATGATGGTTGGATCGGTGATTTCATCGAAGAGCGTCGTTTGCGCGGTTTGCAGGAAATAAAGGCAATTTTAGAGGCGTTGCAAGAGGTTGGCGGGAAAGGGATTGTGGTTCCTGCGGCTTGGGGAATGTTCACGTATCGCTTGCCACCAATGGTTTCGCCGCGTTCGGAAGCTGGAGATTTTAAAGCTGTGAGTGAGTCGCTCGTTTATTTGGACGGGGTTGCGGCAGAGACTGGCACGACGATTTTTCTGGAGCCGCTGAATCGCTATCAGGATCACATGATTAATTTGCTGGGCGATGCGCGTCGTTATATTGAGCAAAATAACTTGAAACATGTGAAAATTATCGCGGACTTTTATCATATGAATATTGAAGAAGACGGGATTTCGGAGGCACTTCACGCGAATCGTGATTTAGTGGAGCACGTGCATGTGGCGGACAATCATCGCTATCAGCCGGGCAGTGGATCGCTTGATTTTAAAAAGCATTTCGACCAGTTGAAGGCGGATGGCTACGACGGGTTCTTGACGTTTGAATGCCGAGTTCGTGCGGATAACCCGGAAAAAGCGTATCGTGATGCATTGGAACATTTGAAGAATTGTAGATAAACTCAGCGTGGCGACAAACGCTCACTTTCGTCGTTAAAAGCTCCGCTCCAGTGCTCACGTGCCATAGTACGCTCCGCGCTGGTGCTCGCTTTTGCCTAGAAATTAAGCATTTGTCGCCACGCTGAGGTTTGGCGGTAAATCATAGATTGTAGTTTTTCTATATTCAGAAATACGATACTCCTCTAAAATCCGATTTTGGAGGCAGTATTTCAAGGGGGAACATGAGTTGAAAAAAGTGGCGATTATTGGTGCGGGGCAAGTGGCCGAGAAGGTGCATGCGGCGTATTACAAAACGCGGACGCAGGAGTTGGAACTGGTCGCGGTCGTGGATCCAGATGCAGGGCGTGCACGGGATTTTGCGGAACAGAATGGCTTTGCGCGTAGTTACGTGGATGCGTCGGCGATGTTTGAGGCGGAAAAACCGGATATGGTGAGTATTTGTACGCCGAATCGGTTTCATTTTGATAATGTGATGTTGGCGCTTTCGCATGGTGCTGCGGTTATGTGTGAAAAACCGCCTGCAATGACGGCGAATGAGGCGCAGCAGATGCGTGATTTGGCGGCGAAACAGGGGCTTGTTTTGGCGTATGATTTTCATCACCGGTTTGCGACGGATATGCGTGAAGTGAAGCAGGCTCATGCGGACGGTGTGCTGGGTGAGGTTTACATGACGAAAGCGAAGGCGTTGCGTCGTTCGGGCGTTCCAGGTTGGGGCTCGTTCACGAATAAGGCGTTGCAAGGCGGAGGTCCGCTGATCGATATCGGCATTCACATGTTGGACGCGGCGATGTACGTATTGGATTTTCCAAAGGTCAAGAAAGTGACCGCCAAAATGTTTCAAAAAATTGGGACAAAGAAGTCGGAAGGTACGTTTGGAACGTGGGATCCTGCCAAATACGATGTAGAGGACGCGGTTTTTGCGTTTATTGAGTTTGAAAATGGTGGCTTGTTGCAGTTGGAGACGTCTTTTGTATTGCAGATGAAAGAGAAGGCTGTGCTGAATGTCGAATTTTTCGGTGATGAGGCTGGTGCGACGTTGTTTCCAGCAGAGATTTACACGGATCGGGCTGGCGAATTGGTCACAATTTTGAAAAAGGAAACGGCGGACGAGGAGCGACATGCAAAAAGTATGCAGGCGTTTGTGGACCGAGTGCTTGGTGCGGAAGTTATGGTGGCTGACGGGGAGCAGGGTTATCAGGTTCAGCGTTTGATTGAGGCGATTTACGAATCAGCAGAAAAAGGTGAGAGTGTATATTTATGAGTAGAATCAGTGTATTACGGGAGAGTAGAATAGATCCGCATTATTTCGATACGTATGCGAGTTTGATGACGACGGGGAACGGCTACATGGGCGTCCGCGCGGGATTTGAGGAAGATTATCCGGAGCAAACGCGTGGCATGTATGTGGCGGGAATATATAATAAAGCGCAGGGGCAAGTGAGTTCGGATTTGGTGAATTTGCCTGATGTGACGCGGTTTGAGTTCGAAATCGATGGTGTGATTTTCTCGATGCATAGCGGGGAAGTGCAGGATTTTGAGCGAGTTTTCGATTTGGCGACAGGGGAAGTGTGTCGTGAATTAGTTTGGCAGCATCCGAATGGGAAACGGTTCGGGCTTTGTTTGAAACGCTTTGTAAGTAAGAAGGAATTACATAAGGTGTATGCGAAAGTGGCGATTACGAGCCTTTCGGGGGACGCGGATGTGCGGATTCGGACGGGGATTGATGGTCAGCAGACGAACTTTGGGACGCAACATTTGGTGGAAAAATCGCTTCGTGTGTTTAGTGAAACGTGGATGCAGGGCGATTATGTGACGACGCAAAGTGGGCAGGATGTGACGGTGACGTCGATGATTAGCGCGCCAGGTAGTTTTGCAGCGAAGAATCGGCAGTTGCTCGTGACGGTGAACCAGAAGTTGGCGGAGAATGAACCGTTTTCGCTGGAAAAGGTAAGCGTTATCGCGACGAGTTTGGAGACGGAAAACCCAGCGGAATTTGGACTCGGTGAAATACGCGCGGCGAAGAGTTATGAGGAAGCTTTGGCGGAATCGCGCGGTTCTTGGCAGAAATTTTGGCAGGATTATCGGGTGGAGGTGACGTCGGAAAATGCGTTTGATCAGTTGGCGTTGGATTTTGCGGCGTATCATTTGGAAGCGATGACACCGGCTCACGATGAGCGTTTTAGCGTTGGGGCGAAAGGGCTGACGGGTGAAGGTTACAAGGGGCATGTGTTCTGGGATACGGAGATTTTTATTGCGCCGTTTCATTTGTATAATCATCCGGAAAAGGCGCGGAAGTTGTTGCGCTATCGTTATCTTCATTTGGAGCAAGCACGTGAAAAGGCCGCGAAAAATGGCTATCAAGGGGCGTTGTTTCCTTGGGAGAGCGCGTTTAGTGGAGAGGAAGAGACGCCTGAATTTGCTGCGATTAATGTTCGCACTGGGAAGCGTCAAAAAGTGGCGTCGGCTCTTGCGGAACACCATATTGTGGCGGATGTGGCGCATGCTGTGGTCAATTATTACGAAGCGAGTCAAGATGAACTGTTTATGGAACGTGATGGTTTGCAAATTTTGCAGGAAACGGCGCGTTTTTGGTTAAGTAGGGCTGTATTAAAGGATGGAAAATATGTTATATTAGATGTAATCGGTCCGGACGAGTATACAGAACATGTGGATAATAATGCATACACGAATTATTTGGCGCACGAAAATGTGTACCAGACGTTGCGGTTTATGTCTAAATATGGCCAAAAACATACGGCGTTTTATGATTTATGCGAGGCGTTTTTACGGAAAATTTATTTACCGCAGCCGGATGTGTCGAAGTTGATTCCGCAAGATGATACGTTTTTGGGTAAACCGGAAATTGATTTGTCGGAATATAAGGCGCGGCAGGGATCTCAGGCGATTTTGCTGGATTATTCGCGTGCGGAAGTGAATGAGATGCAGATTTTGAAGCAGGCGGATGTGGTGATGTTGCTTTATTTGATGCCGAATCTGTTTTCGGAGGAAATTGTGGCGCGGAATTTGGATTATTATGAGGAGCACACGATTCATGATTCTTCGCTTAGTAAGGCGATTCATGCGATTGTCGCAAATCGGGTTGGCCAGCCGGAGAAGGCATATCGTTTCTTCGAGGAAGCGTGCCGAATTGATCTTGAGGCGGCTCCTGGTGGGACAGATGAAGGTGTGCATGCGGCGTCGCTTGGTGCGATTTGGTTGTCGGCGATATTCGGATTTGGCGGTGTGGCGATTGCGGATGGCGAACTGCATTTGAATCCGCGACTACCGGCTGGATGGAAGCGCTTGGCATTTTCGTTCGTATGGCACGGAGAACGTTTGGAAATCGAGCTGGAATCGGATAAAATTCGCGTGACAAAAGACACGACGGCACCAATTCAGATGCACATTTTTGGTGAGAAGCATTGTATGACGACTGGACTAGAAATTTAAATTTTGGAAGGAAGAGCGATCATGAAAATAGTCATTGCCCCAGATTCATATAAGGAAAGTTTAACAGCGCAGGAGGTTGCGGAGGCGATTCGAGTGGGATTTGCTGACGTGTTTCCAGACGCGGAGTATCAGCTTTTGCCTGTGGGCGATGGCGGGGAAGGGACGATCGAGATTCTGGCGGATGCGTCTGGTGGCGTGATGGAGGAAGTGCGTGTGACGGGACCGCTTGGTGAAGTTGTGACGGCGAAAATGGCGTTTAGCGCGGATCGGACGCGGGCTTTTATTGAGATGGCCGAAGCGTGCGGATTGCATTTAGTACCTCTGGAAAAACGCAATCCGTTGATGGTGAGCACGGCGGGTGTCGGCGAGTTGATCAAGCATGCGCTGGATGCGAAGGTACGGGAAATCGTGATTGGCGTCGGTGGAAGTGCTTCCCATGACGGCGGAATTGGCATGGCGGCGGCACTTGGCGCGCGATTCTACAATTTGCGTGGCGAACCGGTGCCGGCGATTGGTGCGAATTTGAGCGCGATTAGTTCGGTTTCGCTGACGGATCTCGATTCGCGATTGGCGGAAACGACGATACGGATTGCGGCTGACGTGGAGAATCCGTTATGTGGTGAGAACGGTGCTGCAGCTATTTTTGGACCGCAAAAAGGCTTGGCACAGGACAAGATTGCGAGCATGGATAACGCGATGCAAGGCTTTTATTCGATTTTTGAACAGGATGTGCGCGAGTTGCCGGGAAGTGGTGCTGGTGGCGGAATGGGTGCTGGTTTGATGCTCTTTACAGGTGCGAAATTTGAGCCGGGAATCGAGCTCGTTTTGCGGGAGTTGAAGATGGAAGAAGCTTGCGCGGACGCTGATATTATCGTGGTTGGCGAGGGTCGCATGGACGGTCAGACGGTCTTTGGCAAGGCGCCGATTGGTGTTGCGAACTGCGCGCCTGAAAACGCGACGGTGATAGGAATTTGTGGTAGTATTGGAGATGGAATTGAAGCGGTTTATCCAAAAATAGATGCGGTGTTTCCAACGATTGCAACGGCTGGGACGCTTGCTGAAATTTTGCCTAAAACGCGTGAAAATATTGAACGAACAGCCCGAAATGTGGCGGTTCTGCTGAAGGGGAGAATACGGTGAAACAGTTAGAAGCAGTTATTTTTGATTTGGATGGTGTGATTACGGATAGCGCGCACTTTCATTATTTAGCGTGGAAACAGTTGGCGGCGGATATTGATATCGAGATCGACGAGGCGTTCAATGAGACGCTAAAAGGGATTAGTCGGATGGATTCGCTCGACTTGATTCTGGCAAAAGGTGGGCGCGAAAAAGACTTCACACTGGAGCAAAAAGAGGAATTGGCGGCTAAGAAAAACGCGCATTACGTGGAGTTGTTGAAAGACTTGTCTGCCGCGGATATCTTGCCTGGCATCAAGCCATTGCTAGCTGCGATTCGCGCGGCAAACTTGAAAATCGCCTTGGCTTCCGTTTCTAAAAACGCGCCGATGGTTCTGGCAGCGCTTGGCTTGACGGATAGTTTCGACTACCTTGCCGATGCAGCCAAAATCACACATTCGAAACCAGACCCAGAAATCTTCCTTGTCGCAGCCGCTGGACTTGGCGTAGAGCCTGCAAACGCGGTCGGAATCGAGGACGCCCAAGCCGGCGTGGAAGCAATCAAATCCGCTGGTATGAAAGCGATTGGCGTCGGAACTGGCCTCGTTGGAACAGACGAATTAGTCAGCGACACATCGAAATTAACACTTGCCATGATTCAAAAAGTATTCCAGATTTAATATGAAAAAAGTAGCGTGAAATTCAAACTTCACGCTACTTTTTTATCTAATTTGGGTAGTAAATAATCATGCTCAGCCTACAAACATCTGCGCTCGCATTCGTATACACATGTTCCTGATCCGCCTTGAACCGAATCGAGTCCCCATCTTTAGCCTTCAACTCTTCCCCATTAGTAGCAATCACAAGCTCCCCAGAAAAAACCGTGATAAACTCCTCCGTACCATCTGGATGAGGCGTCGATTCCAACCTTCCATCCGGATCAATCTCCAAATAGTATGTCTCAAAGCGGCGTTCACTGTCAAAAGTAAACATCGGATAGTTGCGACATTTCCCGTCATCAGCAATGAGCGGTTCCCGCGTTTTACGATCAATCACTTCATAATCAATCTTCGGTTTTGTCACGAGTTCTGTAAAAGAAACCTTCAACCCATTCGCGATTTTCCATAAAGTTGATATCGTTGGATTGACGTCTCCGCGCTCGATTTGGCCAAGCATACTCTTACTGACACCAGTGAGTTTCGCTAGTTCATCGAGGCTGAGGCGTTTTTTCTGGCGAGCCAATTTTAGATTTTCTGAGACGACAGCACTAATATTATCCACAAATTTGTCCTTCTTTCATGTTGACAATATAACGCACGTAATGTATCGTATACTGTATAAACGTTATAGTATCCTTTTTGTGTATTATATCATCCGACGAGAGGAAGGTAAAGAATATGTTCAATATCGCAGCATTTTTATCCTATATATTTTTGACAGCCTACACACCAGGGCCAAATAACATTATGGCGATGTCAAATGCAAGTAATGACGGCTTTAAAAAGAGTTTTAAGTTCTGTTTAGGTGTTTTGGCAGGTTTTTTCGTTATTGTACTAGCATCGGCGATTTTTAGCGCAGCATTATATGATTTTATCCCAACTATTGAACCATTTATGCGTTTTGTCGGGGCTGCGTACATTTTGTGGCTAGCTTGGGTGATTTTGCGAGACAAACCGAAGAATCCAGACGCGAAAAAAGTGCGATTAGACCCAAATTGCTTTTTTACAGGCATGGTAATGCAATTCATAAACGTGAAGGTGATTTTATACGGAATTACGACCTTTTCAACGCTTGTTTTGCCGTATTTTAGCGGCGTATGGCAAGTATCCCTGTTCATATTGATTTTGACCGTTGTCGGCTTTTCAGGCACGTGTTGCTGGGCTATGTTTGGCTCGGTTTTCAGCAAAATATTTGTAGAACATAAGCGTGGACTGAACATTGTGATGGCGCTCTTGCTTGCCTATTGCGCGGTATCGATTTTGTTGTAAAATGTATATTGTTTTTTACCCTTACTCGTAGTAAAATGAATAAGATATATAGTATTCAAAAAACTTCAAGAATCGAGAGAAAAGGGAGAAAAGTCATGCTATTTAGTACTACGACGTTTTTGTTTGTATTTTTACCACTTGTTTTAGCTATTTATCTTATCACGCCGAAAAAATTGAAAAACATTATGTTACTGTTAGCCAGCTTATTTTTTTACGCTTGGGGAGAACCGAAATTCATCTATGTCATGCTACTTTCGATTTTACTTAACTACGTGTTCGGACTGCTCGCGGACAAGGCGAAGCGGGAAGGAAAGCACGGCAAGTTAGTTATCACATTGATGGTTATCGGAAACTTAGCGATTTTAGGAATTTTCAAATATGCGAACTTTGTTGTCTTTAATATCGAGACGTTTTTTGGTTCCAATTTTGAATGGACAGCGATTGCTTTACCACTTGGAATTTCGTTTTATACGTTCCAAGGGATAAGTTACGTGATGGATGTGTACCGCGGTGACGGGCGTGTGCAGAAGAATCCATTGAATATCGCGCTATACATATCGTTGTTTCCTCAACTTGTTGCTGGGCCGATTGTGCGCTATCAGACGGTTGCGGATCAGATCGAGAGTCGAAAAGTCGATATTAATTTGTTCACGAGTGGAGTAAAGCGCTTTATTATAGGCCTCGCGAAGAAGATGTTTATCGCGAACAACTGCGGACTTGTCGCAGATCAGATTTTTCAAAGTCAGGGTGGCGGCTTATCGGTTGGGACGGCGTGGATTGGCTTGATTTTCTATTCGCTCCAAATCTTTTTTGATTTCTCAGGTTACTCTGACATGGCGATTGGTCTTGGTCGGATGTTCGGCTTTAAATTCCTTGAGAACTTTAACTACCCGTATATTGCAAAATCGGTATCAGAATTTTGGCGGAGATGGCATATTTCGCTTGGAACGTGGTTCAAAGATTACCTCTACATTCCACTTGGCGGGAATCGTGTTTCTCCAATTAAGGTCTATCGAAATTTGGCGATTGTATGGCTGGCGACAGGGATTTGGCACGGCGCGAGTTGGAATTTCCTACTTTGGGGCGCGTACTACGGACTGTTCATCATGCTGGAAAAAGCCTTTTTGGGCAAAGCTTTGCTGAAAGTTCCGGCGGCGTTACAACACGTGTATGCCTTAATCGTCATCATCTTCGGTTGGCTCCTATTCCGAATCGACAATGTAAGCGATATTTGGAGTTATTTGGGCTCAATGTTCGGTTCCGGTGTGTTCTGGGATGCACGAGCAACGTATTATATGCATGAATATGCAATTGTTCTAATTGTGGCAATCATTGCATGTACACCGCTTGTGAAAAATTTCTTTGCGAGCGACAAACTCTTAACGTTCATGCAAAGCCATCGAGCACTCCACGTGACAAAAGACGTGGCGACACTTGCAGTTCTAGCTTTCATTTTCGTATATTCCGTCGCGCTCGTTGTTGGCTCGACATTCAATCCATTCATTTATTTCAGATTTTAAAACGTTAGGAGAATAACTGTGAATAAAAAACTATTTAACATACTACTATCGACTGGGTTTCTACTCTTTATTTTCGGCGTTTTTTTCTTCTATCTGTTTGCTGGAAAAAATCAAGTGTCTATTTTAGAAAGTCGTAACTTGGCGCAAGAGCCTGCATTTAGCTCGGAGGCAGTGAAAAGCGGTCAGTATATGAGGAGCTGGGATGTCTTTTTTAACGATCAATTTCCGCGTCGTGATGCGTTTACGGAGCTAAATATGCGCGTGAACCAAGTGGCGCTGGGGCAAGATGTGTACAAAGATGTATACGTCGCGCCAGATGGCTATTTGCTGACAAAAGTGGAGCAATATACAAAGGCTGATGCGGATAAAATCGCTGAGCGTGTGAATGATGTAGGTAAGGAATTGCAAAAACAAGGCGTTACAACCAGTTTGGTGATCGTTCCGAATAAGTCGACGGTGTTTGAGGACAAGTTTCCGACCTATTATCCGAGTTTTGGGCGTGAGGGATACGAGCGTTTGATGCCGCTTATCGACGAGCAGTATGTGCAGAATATCGATGTTTCGAAAGTCCTTTACAAAAATAAGAACGAGAAAAACATGTTTTTCTATACCGATCATCATTGGCAAGCCAAAGCCGCATTTTTAGCATCGGAAAAAGTGGCGAAAGCGATGAATTCTGGCGTGAAACAATTGACGGTGGACGATTGGACTTGGAAATTGGAAGGTTTGTCATTTTACGGTTCGGATGCTCGGAAAACGACTTCTTCGCTTGTGTCTAAGTCGGATCAAGTGATGGTCGCGGAGCAGAAAAATCTGAGTGCGCCGTATCAATTGGATGTGATCAAGGAGAAGCGCGATTCGTTATACGTGATGAGTCGTTTGACGGATCCTGCGGTGTATGCGAATCGTTACACAGCCTACATTGGGACGGATTATCCGGAGCTCCATATTAAGACGCCAGATCCGTTGACGCAGAAGAATTTGTTGATTTTTAAGGATTCCTATGCGAACGCGTTTATCCAATTTATCGCGCCGTATTATGCGAATGTGCACGTGTTGGATTTGCGTTATTATAAAAATCTCGATTTGCAAGCCTACGTGAAAAAATACGATATTGACCAGGCGTTGTTGTTTTTCAATAATAATTCGATTTATGCGACACCACAATTAACGACATTTAAGTAGGAGGCAAGCCCATGTTAACGCAAGAAACGATTATGCAAGTCGCGACGAGTGAGGCGAACGCTGGCGATTTCCCGAAAGTCGTGCAAGGATTCAAAGCGGCCGGCGTCGTGAAATACGATTATCTCGTGGAAACGGGGATGTATGTTTTCTGGGATGCAGAGGGCGCGAAGGTCGAAGCGCAATTGAACGGCGTACCGAAAATCGTGGCGCTAGCCTCCTCAGTAGTTGCCATCAAAGACGCGGTGAAACAAGCACAAGCTGGAAAAATTGATTTCGAGCAGTTTTGCGAGTTAGCGGGTGAGGCGGGCGTTCCAGTTTGGCATTCCGACTTGGTTGAGATGATGGTTACTTATGAGGATAAGGAAGGTAAGGCGCTACTTCAAGAGCCGATTCCAAGTAAATGATTTGAAAAGTCTTCTTCGGGAGGCTTTTTTTAGTTGGCAGCATACCTCAAAAAACGATTCCACGTGTACAAAACAGTAGAATCGTTTTTTTTGTGCATATTTTTTTTGAATAGGGTAAACAATTAGAGTTGTTAGTATTTTTTTGAAAAGGGGCTATGCGATGTATCTATTAATCATTGGGATTGTAGTGTTAGGTATTGGACTTTTCATTTTTGAACCGCAGAGCAGGGAGCGCCCGGACGAGTAACCGTTAGCATATCTAAAAATAGCGTTTTCAATCGTTTGAGTTTTGGAAATTATTCCAGAGCTTTTTTTATGTTTTCGCTTCATAAAGCAGGCAACTCAGATAAGCAAACAGCAACCCATCTGTTTTTCGCAGCGACAGGTTCGTCAATTCTTGAAATTTATCGATGCGGTACTGAATCGTGTTGCGGTGCATGAATAGCGCTTTTGCAGTCATGCTCAGATTCCCTTGCTGCTCCCAAAGCGCCTTAATTAGCGGTTTCCAAGTCTCATCTTTCTCAAAAAGCTGGCCGATTTCACGCGCTAATAAACTACTCGTCAACTGTTCGGCAATCATCGGCAAGCAGTTGGATTCGACGGTTTGCACGAGTTGGCTGGAATTTTGTCGGAACAGGCGTTGTTCTTCGGCGAATAAGTCGCGGAGCAAGGCGTTTTTCTCGTGGAATAGCCCCATGAAAAAGTGAACCTGCACGTAAAAATCACTTTCCAGCGTGGTCGCGATGGCATCGAGTTCTTCTTCACCGAGCAGGGATCCCGCTATTTTTTCAATCAGAATGCCGTAATTATCGGTCAGCATGAGTAATTCGGTGTCCTGCGCGAAGAAACTAATCAACGCTTTTTGCCACTCGAGTAGTGTTTTTTTGGATGGCGGTGCGGACTGGATTTGGAATTGTGTGATGCGGTAAGAATGCGGCTCTGGCTTGATTGTGAGCGGTTCTTGCGTGAATAGTAAGGCGTGCCATTCGGTGAGCCGTTCGTTTTTGAAAACAGGTGCTGGTGCTTGGAAAAGTGTTTGCAGTAGGTCTATTTCCGCTGTTGTTAGCGTTCTCTTAGGGATCGCGAAATAGTATGGATTCTCGTAAAAGAAGAGATGTGTCGTATTTATTTTTAACGGTTTTTCGGAATATGTAAGATCGGGATAGCGCTCTTTTAGTTTTTTGATTTGCATCGTTCTAGCCTCGCTTTCTACTCTATTTATTGTGTCAAAACCGCTAGATAAAGTCAAATTTGATTGCGGCGGGAACTTATATTCGGTATAATGAGTAAAGTTGATGTCGCAACCATTTAGAGGTTGGAAAAGGGGAATTTTATGGTGAAACATTATGAGATTATTGCAAAATCGATGTCTATCGTGAATCGGTGTGGAAATACATTTAAGTTAGAGCGGTTGAAGGAGTATGGCCTGGGAGTTGGGCAGTTACGTTATATTACGACGCTTTATCATGAGGATGCGTTGTCACAAGATGAGATTGTGAAGCGATTTATGGTGGACAAGGCGAACGTGGCGAGGCATATTCATCGCTTGGAAGAGTTGGGCATGATTCGCCGAGAAGTGAATCAGCAAGATAAGCGTAAACATATGGTTTATTTGACGGAAAAAGGGAAATCGGTGCAACCTGTTATTGAGGAGACGATGAAGGCGTGGTCTGGCGTTTTGACAGGTGGATTTTCCGAAGCAGAGCGGGAGCAATTACTCGATTTACTGCTTCGAATGGCGGACAATGCGCAAAATCATGAGAAGGCGGGTGAGTAGATGAAGGAACAAAGTAAGCGCTTAGGTGAGGATAAAATTGGTTCGTTGATGTGGCGTCTTTCGGTTCCTGCGTTTGTCGGAATGTTCGTGATGGGTATGTACAATATTGTCGATACGATTTTCGTGGCGCGGGGCGTTGGATCGCTTGGTGTGGCAGCGCTCTCGATTGCGTTTCCAGTACAGATGATTATGATGGCGATGGCAGCGATGTTCGGAATTGGCGGTGCGTCGATTATTTCGCGGGCACTTGGCGCAGGAAAAGGCGAGGAAGCAAACCGGGTGTATCATCAGGTTATTTGGCTTGTGGTCATTTCGAGTTTGCTGCTGGCGATTGTCACGTTCATTTTCCTGGATCCGCTGGTGACGATGTTTGGCGCGACGCCGGAGATTCACCAATACGCGAAGGATTTCTTGCAAATTCTACTGCTGGGCTCGGTATTTCAAACCTTTGCGATGGCGATGAATAACATTGTTCGTTCTGAGGGCAATGCCAAAATTGCGATGCTGACGATGATTATTTCGGCGGTTTTGAACATGATTTTGAATCCAATTTTCATTATGGGACTAGATATGGGGATTCGAGGTTCGGCTTTTGCGACGTTGATAGCGCAGGCGGTTGGCGCGGTTTGGCTGTTAATCTATTTCCTATCTGGCAAAAGTTCGCTGACGTTAAAAGGGTTCCGATTCCATATTGATTGGAAATTGTCGGGAAGCATCATGGCGATTGGGTTCCCGTCGTTTATCATGATGTCGGCTGGGAGTATCGTGTCGATTTCGGTGAACTGGATGCTCAATATTCATGGTGGAACGATGGCGATTGCGGCGTATGGCGTGGCGAACAGAATCGCATCGTTCATGATTATGCCGATTAATGGCGTGACACAAGGGATGCAGCCGATTGTCGGTTTTAACTACGGCTCGCGGGAATATAAGCGCGTGGTGAAAGCTGTGAAAATGTCGATTGTGGCCGCGACCGTGATGTCCGTCGTTGCTTTTGCGGTGGTGGAACTGTTTCCAGACTTATTGGTTAGCGTCTTCACGAATGACAAACAACTGCTAAAAGATGGGGCGCATGCGGTGCAGGTTGTCTTGTTGGCAGCTCCGACGATTGGATTCCAGATTGTGTGTGGTGGTTTATATCAAGCACTTGGCCGAGCGCGGATTTCCTTCGTGATTTCGTTGATGCGTCAGATTATTTGCCTGATTCCACTGCTCTTAATCCTACCGAATTTTTGGGGACTCGACGGCGTTTGGTATGCCTTCCCACTTGCAGATGTCGGAGCCTTTACGGTTTGTCTGATTATCATGCTACGGACTTGGCGCGGGTTGTTTAAGAATCCAGAAATGGTTTAGTTTTATGCAGAAAAAAGGAGGCGAGAAAAATGTCTGAGATTATTAAGAAATACTGGGAATCATTTGCTAAGGAGCGTGGCTTAGACTTGGAATGTCCAGAGGCGTGGGCGTTTGGCTATGGTTCTGAAATGGCGGATCGGCTGGGAGCGCTCGTTGTGGATGGCGTTAAAACGGCCTCGTGTGCGGCGCATTGTGTACATGAAATAGAGGACGAGCCAATTCCAGAAGTTGGGGAGTATAATATTGTCTTGGATGGGAAAAATGAACCATTGGTAATTATTCGATATACGGAAGTGGAGCTTGTGAAAATGAACGAGGTGTCGCAGGACTTTGCGAGGTCAGAAGGGGAAGGCGATCTTAGTTATGAGTATTGGTATGACGCGCATGTACGGTTTTTTACGTCGGAATTAGAGCAGTTTGGATTGACGTTTACGCCAGATTTATTGCTTGTGTGTCAGCGGTTTGAGGTGGTTGATACGAGATGAAAAAATAAAGACGTGTAGCTACTTTTCGAAGTAAATGCACGCCTTTTCTTATTTTAATTCAAATTTTGGGACTTCTAAAAAGTTGGAAATTGTCACAACCGCGGCGCCGAATAGAATGGCTTCTTCGCCGAGGCTGGCTTTTTTGATTTCGATGTTTTGTGCGGTCAAATATGGTAATTGTTGCTCTATCTTCTCTGGGAAATCAGGAATGAGGCGACTGATTTCACTGTGAATCGCGATAACTTTTGGATTGTAGAGCGTGATGACATTGTGAACGGCGATGCTCAAATAGTCCACCATGTTCGCGATGAGCTTCGTAGCAATGGCATCATTCGCGGCATAAGCGCGGTACAGGTCGGGAATGATGGCTTCCTGATTATCCGTTAGTTCGCGATACGTGTCTAAAATCACTTTTTCGGAGCTGTAGGTCTCGAGACAGCCTTTACCGCCGCACGTGCAGGGATTTCCGTTTGCCTGGACAATCATGTGGCCAATCTCGCCGCTGAGGCCGTTTTCGCCAGTGTAAAGCGTGTCGTTTGTGATGATTCCGGCGCCAACTCCTGCGTGAATACTGATACAAACGAGATTGTGGTAGGCGCTATGCTTGGCGTGTTCACTGAGTGCGAGCAGATTCGCTTCGTTTTCTAGGAAAATCGGATAGTCAAAGTGCTCTTGCAGGGCTTCGGCCAGCGGGAAATCAGTGAAATCATAGGCGGGCGTGAAGTTAATCTGGTTGTTGTGGACAATGCCGTGAATCGCGATGGTCATACCAACAATGCCAAAAGGTGATTTTGGGAGTTTTGCGGTGATTTCTTGGATGATGGTGACTAAATCAGCGGTGATTGTGGCTTTTTCGATGGTTCGAAAGGGAAGCAGTTTGCGATTTCGGATGGTGCCGTCTAGGTAATGAATCATCGTATCTATGTAATCGTAGCCAAGATCCACGCTAATCGCGAAACCTGCTGCTTTATTTAGCTCAAGCATAATTGGTTTTCGACCGCCTTGAACGGTGCTTTCGCCGATACCGATTTCTGTGATTAATTGTTGTTCGATCAGTTTTTTGACGATGGCGGAAACACTTGCTTTGTTTAGGCCGATTTTTTCGGAAAGATTCGCTCGTGAAAGCGGACCGTCGTTAACGATGACGCTCAAAACGGTGCGTTCATTGGCTTCTCTAATTCCAGTTCGATTTGCAAACATTGTGGTACCCCCTTGTTCTCTTATCTATTGTAGCGATAAATGAGGGCTTTGTCTAATAAGAAAGCGCTTGACAAAATGTCACGTTCGTATTATTATAATGTTAGTTAGTTTATCATGCTAACTAACTTGATGAGGAGGGACCAGTGATGAAATTTACAGATGGTATTTGGCTCGTGAAAGAGGGTTTTGAAATTCAGAATCCGAAAGAAGTATTTGACTATAGTTTGAAAGCGGATACAGTGACCGTTTTTGCTCCTTTTAAAAAAATTAAATCGCGTGGGGATACGCTGAATCTTGGTTTGATGACGACGGAGATTAGTTCGCCGCGAGAAGATGTGTTTACAGTACGTTTGAAGCATCATGATGGCGGAGAGCGCAAGTCGCCTGCGTTTGGGATTAATGAACAGCAAGTTCTTCTGAATACGACGGATGATGAGAAAGCGATTACAATTCAGTCTGGTGATCTAAAAGTCATGATTGATAAGGAAAACTATGCGTTGTCTTTTTACGGGAACGAGCAGTTTTTGACGAAATCGGATGTGAATGGGCAAGGTTATATTACGTCTGCGGATCAGAATTACATACGCGAACGGCTTGATTTGGGCGTTGGAGAAAACATTTACGGGCTTGGCGAGCGCTTTACGAACTTTGTGAAAAATGGCCAGACGGTGGATATTTGGAACAAGGATGGCGGCACGAGTAGTGATCAGTCGTACAAGAACATTCCATTTTTTGTAAGTAATAAGGGGTATGGTGTTTTTGTGAATCATCCGGAGCATGTGTCGTTTGAGGTTGGTTCGGAGCACGTGTCGAAAAATCAGTTTAGCGTTGCGGGTGAGGCGCTGGAGTACATGATTATTTATGGTCCGACGATGGAGGCAATTTTGCGGAAGTATACGGATTTGACTGGGAAACCTGCGTTGCCGCCTGCTTGGTCGTTTGGCTTATGGCTGAGCACGTCGTTTTGTACGGATTACGATGAGGCGACGGTGAACGCTTTTATTGATGGCATGAAGGAGCGCGATATTCCGCTGGATGTGTTCCATTTTGACTGTTTCTGGATGAAGGATTTTGAGTGGTGCAATTTTGAGTGGGATCGTCGTGTTTTCCCAGAACCTGAGAAAATGCTCGCGAACTTGAAGGCGAAGGGTTTGAAAATTTGCGTTTGGATTAACCCGTACATTGCTCAGAAGTCGGCGCTTTTTGCGGAAGGTAAGGAGCATGGCTACTTCATTAAAAATCGGGACGGTTCCGTGTGGCAGTGGGATTTATGGCAAGGAGGACAAGCGATTGTCGACTTTACGAATCCGGCGGCGTGCGCGTGGTATCGCGATAAGTTGAGTGCTTTGATGAACATGGGTGTGGATGCGTTCAAGACGGATTTTGGCGAGCGTATTCCGACCGATGTGCAGTATTTCGACGGTTCTGATCCTGAAAAAATGCATAACTATTACGCGTACATTTACAATGAAGTCGTGTTTGACCTGTTGAAGGAGAAGCGTGGCGAGCAAGAAGCGGTACTATTCGCGAGATCGGCAACGGTCGGATCGCAAAAATTCCCGGTTCATTGGGGCGGTGACTGTCTTTCTACGTATAGCTCGATGGCGGAATCGTTGCGCGGCGGGTTGTCGTTCATGCTATCTGGATTCGGATTTTGGAGTCATGATATTGGCGGGTTTGAGGAGGGCGCGACGCCGGATATTTACAAGCGTTGGACGCAGTTCGGCTTGTTGTCATCGCATAGCCGTTATCATGGGAACGTGGAATATCGCGTGCCGTGGATTTTCGATGAGGAAGCGGTGGACGTGACGCGGAAATTTACGAAGCTGAAAATGCGTTTGATGCCGTACTTGTTTAAGCAAGCGGTGACGGCGCACACGGATGGCATGCCGATGATGCGTCCGATGGTGCTTTCATACATGGAAGATCCAGCTGCTGCAACGCTTGACCGTCAGTATATGCTGGGCGAGAATTTACTCGTAGCCCCGATTTTTAACGACGAAGGCCGCGGCGAGTTTTATCTACCAAAAGGCAAATGGACGAATATCCTGACAGATGAAGTTTATGACGGCGGCACGTGGGTTAGCGAGCATCACGATTACATGAGTTTCCCGTTATTGGCGAAGGAAAACAGCATTATCGTGTGCGGTTCGCAGGATGATCACGCCGAATATGATTATGCGGAAAATCCAACGATTCATGTATACGGTTTTGAAACGGCTAGCACACACGCGGAAACGGTGATTTACCAAGCAAACGGTACGCAAAAAGCAACGATTCGCGTGGAAAACAACAATTCCGAAATCACAGTTCACACAGAAGGTTTGGCGAATTACGAAGTCATCTGGCATAAACAACAGGAATCAGGGATAAAAACATATGAAACATCTGAAAAAACAATCAAACTAGCATAAAAAATCGAGCCCGTCTCCGAAACGAGATGGGCGACTACTAAAAAAGGTGGAGATTTAATGGAAGCGACAGGAAGAATATCGACGGAACAGCCATTGAAAGCAATGGTGCCATGGAAAGAACGAATTAGTTACGGTTTAAGTGATACAGCATGTAATCTAGCATTTCAAGTTATTTCGACCTATTTAATGTTTTTCTATACAGACGTTTACGGACTAAGCGCGGCCGCAGTTGGAACGCTATTTCTAGTCGCGCGCGTGATCGATGCCTTTGATGGACCGATTATCGGGATTTTCATCGATCGCACCAATACACGCTGGGGCAAAAGTCGACCATTTTTCCTCTGGTTCGCGATTCCATTTGGCCTCATGTGCGTGTTAACCTTTACGACACCAGGCTTTGACGACGCCGGAAAATTGGCATGGGCATATATCACATATATTTTAGTAGGTATTTTATATTCTTGCGTGAATTTGCCGATCACATCGATTTTGCCAAGTTTGACGAATAATCCGCAAGAAAGAACGGTTTTGGGAACAATTCGCCAATTTGGTGGCACGCTAGGACAAATCATTGTAACCGTATTCACATTGCCAATCGTAGCAGCACTCGGAAAAGGAGACGACCAAAAAGGCTTTTTCCTCACGATTTTGATTTTTTCCATCGTGGCGGTGGTATTATTACTGAACACTTTCTTCAACACGAAAGAACGGATTGAAAACGTGCAAAAAGTGGTGCGCGTGAAAGACAGTATAAAAGCGATTAAGCGCAACTGGCCATGGGCAATCATGATTTTGATGAACTTCATTTATTGGATGGCTATGACGATGAAAAACCAAACGACGATTTACTTCTTCAAGTACAATTTGGGACGTGAAGATTTGGTGCCGATGATTATGGCGCTGGCGTTTGGCTCACTTTTGACATTGCTGATGACGCCTGCTGTAGCGGGAAGATTGGGCAAACGAAACACGATGGTCGGCGGACTTGTTTTGGCGATTATTGGGCAAGTGATTATGGGCGTTGGGGCATATAGCTTGAGCGTGCCGATTATCATTGTCGGCGTTGTGATTAACGCGTTTGGAACTGGATTTATCTCCGGATTGCTTTCAGTTATGCTTGCTGATACCGTCGATTATGGCGAGTGGAAAAGCGGTGTGAGAGCACAAGGTTTGCTGACTTCCGCATCAAGCTTCGGCGCGAAATTCGGAATGGGAATTGGTGGCGCGATGACTGCAGGAATTTTAGCGGCGGGTGGTTATCAAGCGAATAAAGTCCAATCCGCGAGCGCGCTACATGCGATTGAGTTCAATTTTATTTGGATTCCGATTGTCGGCTTTGCGATTGCAGCGATTGCGTTGATGTTCTATAAAGCAGATAAGCAGGAGAAAATGTATCTTGTGGAACTGGCGGAACGGAATCGGAAGTTGAGAGAAGAGAAATAATGAGACGGGCCACTCCGAAATTGGGGTGGTTTTCGTGTGTTATACTTTTAGAAAAAGCAAGGAGGCGAATTTCATGGCGATGATTAGTCCACTAGCGACCCCGCATGATTTTGAAAGTTTTGTGAATCCCGGTGAGGAGAGATGGAACAGCAGAGAAGGCGCAGAAATCACGACGGTAGTTGTTCATCACATGGCTAAAACGGATTTTGATGATGTCCCTGAGGTTTGGCGAGAACGGGAAGCTTCGGCGCACTATGGCATTGGACCAAGCGGGGAAATACGGGCGTATGTTGGCGAGGACAAGAGGGCTTGGCACGCACGAGCGGCGAATTCTTATTCGATTGGGATTGAGTGTTGTAATGTTACGGAAGCGCCGGATTGGAAGGTGAGTGAAGCGACGATTGATTCGCTGGTGACGCTGATTCGAGATATTAATACGCGGTACGGTAGGAAGATGCGGATCGTTGGGCATCAATGTGCGGAGGGGAATTCGGTGGATACGACGGAGTGTCCGGGGCCGGGTTTGGTTCCGAGATTAAAAGGAATTATTCAGCGGGTGAATGGGCGATTTTGAGTTGAAATTTAAGCTTACGTTTTTATACATTTTTAGCACTAATTAGGAAAAGGCTAAACTAACAATCAACACGTCCTCACTAATCACGATTCCTAAAATACAGGCCATCAGCGTTTTCACGACGTTTTTGGTCTATATTTTTTGTTTAGTATCTTTCTATACATTATTTTTATAATATTTTGACTATTATCGTGTAGTCGTTTACAATAACACTTGATACTAAATAAAGGGAGTTGGGAAAAGTGAGGGAAAACAAGTTTCAAAAATTTATAACAGCATTTATATCAGGAGTCGTGATGCTAAGTATTCCGCTGTTGACAGCATATGCGTCGGTAAGCCAAAATGTGAATATCAAATTTCAGCATGAGGTAGTAAACGGTGCTAAAAACGGTAAATACCACAAACTCAAAAAAGGATACGCGAATTTACAACTCATTGTTTCGGCTGAGGGAAAGGTCGCTACGCCAGTTACTATAACGCTTAAAAAAGAAAGATTCGGTTTTGATTCATCATATGGTACGAGGACCTTCATACCAGGAAAAAGCTATACTGGAAAAACTACAACGCATCAATATTACATAGACGGCGATTCTTCTAAGTACTATCTAATTGCTAACAAAGACAATCGCTACTACTGGATAACCGCAAATGGCACACTCAAAAACAAATAGGCAGGTGAGATTAACGTGACGATAAAAGCCGAATTACTGCTCGTTATAGCGCCGCTGATTTATATTCCATTTTTGATCAGCTGTATAAGACACAAAGCGCCAGTCGAAAAAATTGTTTTTAAAAGCTTCCTATTTGTTTATTTGGCGGGTGTTGTTGGTTTTACGTTGTTCCCAATCGAGCTTGAGCCAGAGCTTCGGGAGACTATGTTTACGAATCTGCGGTGGATTAACGTAGTACCGTTTGCGACGATTAGCGAGATATATGTGTATCGAAATGTGGATAATTACGGCACGGTTTTTCAGGTCGTTGCGAACATTATTATGTTTATTCCGCTTGGATGTCTGTATCCACTATGCTCGAAATATCGTGTGACGTGGAAGCGGATGTTGGTGACGGTGCTTATTTTCACCCTTGCAATCGAGATGGCGCAGCTGATTCAGAATCTTTTATACCAAGCTATCCCGCATTCCATTGACGTGGATGACCTCATGCTTAACACGGCAGGCGGCATGATTGGGTTCGCGATATTTTACGTCTGCAAGCCGCTTTTTCGGAAATGGAATGTGTATGAATTTTAGGATGGTGAAAAGAATAGTACTGGTTCTTGGAATCCTGCTAGCTGGCCTGTGTCTCTACGTGGGAATTCTGTGGGTAAAGAATGTCTGGCCTATTGGCGATACTTCGCTAAAAAATGAGGGGGTCGGCAATTTAGTCATTGGAATGGACGAGTCGCAAATGACGCAGTATTATCCTGAATTTGCATATGACAGTGGCGTGTACTACTTCCATGATGCAGATGGGTTTATTGTGACGACAGATTCTAAAACTAAAAAAATTGTATGTATGGAGCTCCGGGATAAGATTGATGGACAAACTTTTACGACAAAAAAAGGAATCGGGATTGGCAGTAGTTTTGCGGATGTTCAGCGGAAATAGGGGGCTAATTACAGAAAGAAAAATACGGAGATATATGGTGACATGGTTGAATTTCAGGACTCTAACACAAATCAAAAGATAGGTTTTGGAATGGATTACAAAAATGGTAGAGTGACAGTTGTCGTGCTGTATGACTATGAAAAATATAAATTTCCGTATTAAGCTGTGTTATACTTCTCGTATAGGTAAGTGATTACTAATCAGAGAGAAGAACCCATGAATAAGAATGATCTATTTTTCAAACAGGTTGCTTAATATTGTAGATTCTTTACCAGGTTTTATGACCCAGTAAGGACATTCTATGTTACCAAAACAAAGCCCAAATCTCCGACCAGAGATTTGGGCTTTGTTGCATCATTTATAATCTTTCCCCATCCGATAATGCCCACCAATCTTCGGAATCACGAACTCTTCTCCAACCGAATAGAATCCCATTTTCTCATAAAATCCAGTGGCTATCACGCGTGCATTACACCAAAGCAAGTCGGCGTCACGTCGCGCCAGCTCTTCCTCCGCGAACACAATCACAGCTTTTCCAAGTCCGCGCAATCGTGCGTTGGAATCGCTCGCCATGCCGCGTAAACGGTACTGTTTTTCACCTTTAAAATGGTTATCTGATTCTTCGTAAAAACTCCCAATCGCAACCAGTTTCTCGTCGTCATCAAACACGCCAACATGAAACGTCGTCTGATCCTCGTCTCCGGGGTAGACAAGTGCCTCCACTGGGTGATCTGGAATTAGCACGCGGTGGCGCAAATCGTGTGTTTGGGTGGCCTCTATAAACCGTGTCTCCATCTATACCATTCCCTCTCTCAAAAGCAAGTTACTTGGAATGATTGTACCCAATTTTGCGGGATTTGGCAACGATTATTGTGCGGTTTTCGCGAATTCTGCGTCGCGCAGGGCTACTCGGCGAACTTTTCCGGAATCGGTTTTTGGCAAACTTTCTACAAATTCAATGCGGCGTGGATATTTATACGGTGCGGTGTGTTCTTTCGTGAAGTTCTGCAGCTCTTTCACAAGCGTCGCATCCCCAACAAAACCGTCTTTCAAAACGATGAACGCCTTCACAACCGTACCGCGAATCTCATCGGGGCTCGCTACAACCGCTACTTCTTTCACGCTCGGATGATTTGTCAACGCATCTTCCACCTCAAACGGTCCAATTGTATATCCGGAACTAATAATAATATCGTCATTGCGGCCTTGGAACCAGTAATAATCGTCCTCATCACGATACGCGCGGTCGCCGGACACGAAATAATCGCCGCGAATCGCTTTTTCCAGACGCTCAGGTTCTTTGTAATATTCTTGGAACAGCGCTGGGAAATCCTTGCGCATCGCGATATCGCCAATTTCGCCGACACCAACAGGCTGGCCATTTTCATCAATAATCGCCATGTACTCCGGCATAATCGGCTTGCCCATCGACCCCGGACGAATCGGAAACTCCACAAGCGTCCCAATCAGAAGCGTACTCTCGGTCTGGCCATAACCATCGCGAACCTTAATGTCAAAATTGTCTTGGAAAACCGTGATCACTTCGCGGTTCAGCGGCTCACCAGCAGAAACGGCGCTGCGCAAATGACTCAAATCATACGCACCCAAGTGATCTGCTTTCGCCATCAAACGGTATTCCGTCGGCGTACAGCACAACACGTTAATCTTCCTATCTTGCAAAAGTTCCAACTGTTTCGCGGGACGGAAACGACCGCTATAAATGAAACCCGTCGCGCCCTTACCTAGAACAGACAAGAACGGCGACCAAACCCATTTTTGCCAGCCAGGTCCAGCCGTTGCCCAAACCGTGTCGCCCTCGCGGATATCCAACCAGTGGTCCGCAGCGATCCGAATATGCGCGTAACCCCAACCATGCACGTGCACCACACCCTTCGGATTCCCCGTCGTGCCTGACGTAAAGGCCAGCAAACACGGATCATCCTTGCGCGTCGCTACCTTCTCAAACTCAGCGTCGGCATCCTCAACCAACCGCTCATAACTCTGCCAACCATCGCGCACACCGTCCGCACCAACAACAATCCGCGTCACGACACTTGGCGCGTCCACAATTTTATCAAATTCCGCAGTACAACTCGCGTCCGCAATCACAGCTTTCACGTTCGCATGATGAATCCGATACTCCAAATCGTGCGCCTTCAAAAGCTCTGAGGCCGGAATAATAATCGCGCCCGTCAGCCAAATCCCCATATAAACCGCGTACGTCTCAAGCAAGCGCGGCATCATCACGATCACGTGGTCGCCCTTCCCAATTCCAGCATCCTTGATCACATTCGCAAACCCGTTCGCCTGCTCCAACAAATGATGATATGACCATTCCTTCACATTCCCAGCCTCATTCTGCCAAATCAGCGCCGTCTTCTCCGAGTCAAATTGTGCAATCTCATCCGTAATATTATAAAATTCAGGGGCAATTAAATTTTCTGATTTCATTTGGTAACATCTCCTTGTTTTCAATTCGTTTTTTATGACCTAGTATTAATACATGGTACTATATGATTCCAACCAAAGCAAATAAAAGACACAAACCGCATCCCTATGCTAAAATAAAGAATAATCAAGAGGGGGAGAACAATTCATGTCTAAAGAAACCTACATGCGCGAGGCCCTAATCGAAGCCGAAAAAGCACGCGAAAAAGGAGAAGTCCCAATCGGCGCGGTTGTCGTGCTTAACGGGGAAATCATCGGACGCGCGCACAATCTCCGCGAAACAACGAAAAATGCCATCACGCACGCTGAAATTCTAGCCATCCAAGACGCCTGCAAAAACCAAGATGCCTGGCGACTCGAAGGCGCGGAACTCTATGTCACGCTCGAACCATGCCCAATGTGCAGCGGCGCGATTTTACTCTCCCGTATTGCCACCGTCTACTACGGAGCTGCCGATCCAAAAGCTGGAACTGCCGGAACACTCATGAACCTACTCCAAGATTCGCGCTTCAATCACCAGTGCGAGGTCGAATCAGGAATCCTAGTGGATGAATGCGGTGCCATTTTAACGAACTTTTTCCGAGATTTGCGCGCGAAGAAAAAACAGCAAAAGAAGCCTTAATACCTATTTTAATGCAATTAACATCCATTATACTGTTTTATGTGAAAAAATGCGCAATAAACTGATGCCACTCAATTGAGCCACCCGACTCATTTCGAGCCTCCACGTTTTCCCTTATGAAAATAGAACCAAAAGAACTAAACAAATCTAGGGCAAAATGAGATAGAATAAGAACTAGGTAAAACTTATTCTAATGAACCGAGCTGTACATATTTATGTGAGAAAATAGACAAAGCCTGAAAAATAGAAATTTTTCACGGTAAACAGGGGATTTTCACATGTTTCTTTTCTTACAAAATCATTTGTGAATTAAAACACAACCAACTGCAATAGTATTCGCAGTTTTTCACAAGCGATTAACGTGTATAGTATACAATCGGCAAATTATGATAACGCTAAACAAAAGGGGTTAAACGCCCAAATAACACAAAAGGAGGAAAAAAGGTGGATAAACTTTTCTTAGCTAGACTTCAGTTCGGATCAACAACCGTTTTCCATTTCTTATTTGTACCGCTTTCTATTGGACTTGTATTTATGGTTGCTCTTATGGAAACGTTGTATGTTGTGAAGAAAAAAGAAATCTACAAAAAAATGTCGAAGTTTTGGGGGCATTTGTTCTTAATTAACTTCGCGGTAGGGGTAGTAACAGGGATTATTCAGGAATTCCAATTCGGGATGAACTGGTCGGATTATTCGAGATTCGTAGGGGACGTATTTGGGGCACCGCTTGCTATTGAAGCGCTACTTGCTTTCTTTATGGAATCGACATTTATCGGACTTTGGATCTTCGGTTGGGATCGCTTGAACAAGAAATTACATTTGGCGTGTATTTGGCTTGTTGCACTTGGAACGGTTTTCTCCGCGTTCTGGATTTTAGCGGCGAACTCATTCATGCAACATCCAGTAGGGTTCCAAGAAATCAATGGACGTGCGGAAATGAACGATTTCTGGGCGCTTATTACGAATGGACAGTTACTTGTGGAGTTCCCACACGTTATCTTTGGTGCGTTCGCGACGGGGGCGTTCTTTGTAGCCGGGGTCAGCGCGTACAAATTACTTAAAAAGCAAGATGTGGACTTTTTCCGAAAATCGTTCCAGATCGCGCTCGTTCTCGTTATTATCGGTGGTTTTGGTACGGCCTTCAGTGGTCACCAACAAGCGCAATATCTTGTTAAAACGCAACCGATGAAAATGGCGGCGACGGAAGGGATTTGGGAGGATACAGCCGATCCGGCACCGTGGACGATGATCGCGGGGATTGATGTGGAAAACCAGAAAAACACGTGGGAAGTCAATATTCCATACGCGTTAAGTTTCCTTTCTTACTCGACGTTCTCTGGTAGCGTGCAAGGTATGAAATCGCTACAGGCAGAGTATCAAGAGAAGTATAAAGATCGTTTCGGGGCGGACATGAACTACATTCCACCTGTTAAAACGTCCTTCTGGAGCTTCCGGATTATGGTGCTTTCAGGGATGTTGATGATTCTATTCGGCTTGTGGGGAGCTTTCCTTGCATGGCGCAAAAAATTAACGACTTCAAAAGTGTATCTACGTCTGATGATTCCGATGATTGCTTTCCCATTCATCGCGAACTCGATGGGTTGGATTATGACGGAAGTTGGACGGCAACCGTGGGTGGTCTTTGGCTACATGTCAACGGCGGACGGAGTTTCACCGAACGTTTCGGCGGGCTCGATTTTGTTCTCACTCATTGCGTTTTCAGCGATTTATTTAGCGCTCGCGATTGTACTCGTATGGCTATTTATTCGCGAAATTAAGGCTGGACCTGACGCGCATAATCACGATAAGAAAAAAGGCAAAAAAGAACCAGCGTCTGTCGATCCATTTGATTTAAAGGGGGCGAATTAAGATGGAATTAAACGAACTGTGGTTCCTTTTAGTTGCTGTACTTTTCATCGGCTTTTTCTTCTTGGAAGGTTTTGACTTCGGTGTTGGGATTTCGACTCGTTTTGTGGCTCGGAATGATTTGGAGCGTCGTGTTTTAATCAATACGATTGGACCGTTCTGGGATGCAAATGAGGTTTGGTTGCTGACGGCTGGGGGCGCGATTTTTGCGGCGTTTCCTAACTGGTATGCGACGATGTTTAGTGGGTATTACATTCCACTTGTGTTCTTCTTGCTGGCGCTCATTGGCCGTGGTGTTTCGTTTGAATTCCGTGGGAAACATGATACAAAAGCTTGGGTGAAGACGTGGGATTGGGTTATTTTTATCGGTAGTATTTTGCCGCCGTTCTTACTTGGCGTCTTGTTCTCGTCACTTGTTGCGGGGATGCCGATTAATAGTGAAATGAATATGAATGCAGGATTCTTTGATTACATTACGCCGTTCTCGCTTATGGGTGGGTTGACTGTGACGCTGATTTGTTACTTCCACGGTTTGCTGTTTATTACGCTTCGTACGCATGATGATCTTCGTGAGCGCGCGACTCGTATTGCAAAACGGATGTGGTTTGTAACGGTTCCTGTCCTTGCGATTTTCGTCGTGATGGCGTTCTTCTATACAGATATTTTCCAAGCTCGTCCGATTTTGTTGCCGATTATGATTGGCGCAACGGTCGTGTTCTATGTAATCTCTGCGCTTGCTCTTTGGAAGGGCCGCGAAGGTTGGGCGTTTGCCTTTAGTGGACTTGGAATTGTTGGGACGATCGGTGCGATTTTTGCAGGATTATTCCCGCGTGTAATGATTAGTTCGACAAGCTCGTTGTATGATTTAACGATTCATAATGCAGCATCCGGCGATTATTCGCTAAAAGTAATGACAATCGTGGCTCTGACGCTTTTGCCGTTTGTACTAGGTTATCAAATCTGGAGCTATTATGTGTTCCGCAAGCGTGTATCCAGTAAGGAGAAAATGACGTACTGATGGGTAGAGATTTATTGAAATACCAAGGTATAAAACCGATCCTTGCCGTGCTAGCCGTCCTGACTTTGATTCAGGGCGCGGCTATCATTGCGATGGCGAAATACTTAGCAACTGCGATTACGACGCTGTTTCACGGAGATCCGTGGGGTGACGCGCTGTTCGATTTAGGCCTCTTTGCGGGGGCTTATCTCGTACGGCATTTTTTGAATGTATGGAAACGCAAAATTGTGTATGATTATGCTGCGAAAACGGGGACGGCGATGCGTGAGGCGTTGCTTTCGAAACTGTTTTTACTTGGGCCGCGCTTTACGAGTGCGGAGGGGACAGGGAAAGTCGTGACGATGGTCATGGAAGGTGTCGCTGATTTCCGACGTTATTTGGAGCTGTTTTTGCCGAAATTGATGAACATGTCGATTATTCCGGCGATGATTTTAATCTACGTATTTATAGAAGATACGACGTCGGGCGTGATTCTGATTCTGACGTTGCCGATCTTGATTCTGTTTTTGATTATGATTGGGCTGGCTACGAGGGCGCAGGCGGATCGTCAGTTTGAGACGCATCGGGTTTTGTCGAATCATTTTGTGGATTCGTTGAAGGGCCTTGAGACATTGAAGTATCTGGGAATTAGTCGCTCGCATGAGGGGAATATTGCGAAGGTGAGTGAGGATTATCGGAAGGCGACGATGGGGACTTTGCGGATGGCGTTTTTGTCTTCGTTTGCGCTGGACTTCTTTACGATGCTGTCGGTCGCGACGGTGGCGGTGTTTCTTGGGCTGGGCTTGATTGAGTCCACGATGATTTTGCAGCCGGCACTGGCGATTCTGATTTTGGCGCCGGAGTATTTTTTGCCGGTTCGTGAGGTTGGCTCGGATTATCACGCGACGCTGGACGGGCAAGAGGCTGGGCGTGTGATTCAGGAGATTATTGATAAGGACATGACGGAGGTCGCGACGGGTCAGGTTTTGGATTTTGATGCGAATACGTCGTTTGCTTTGGAAAATGTGACGGTGCAACATCAGCCGGATTCACAGGCTTCACTTGATGCGGCGAATTTTACGGTGTCGGGTTTTGAAAAGATTGGGATTATTGGTGCGACGGGGGCTGGGAAGTCAACGATGATCGATGTTCTGAGTGGTTTTTTGGAGCCGACGGACGGTGCGTTTTTGTGGAATGAGGAGGAGCATGTGGGATTGCGTGATGCGGCTTGGCAGAGTCAGGTGACGTATATTCCGCAGCATCCTTATTTGTTCCATGAAACTGTGCGGGAAAATATTCGTTTTTATGCACCGGATAGTGATGATGCCAAAGTGGAACGGGCGGCGAATGCGGCGGGCTTGCGCGATTTAGTGGCGGATCTTGACGCGGGTTATGATACGCTTGTTGGTGAGGCTGGGCGTGTGCTTAGTGGTGGCCAGGAGCAGCGAATTGCGATTGCGCGGGCTTTTCTTAGTGATCGCCGGATTGTGCTGATGGATGAGCCGACTGCGCATTTGGATATTGAGACGGAGTATGAGTTGAAGCAGCCGATGCTTGATTTGTTCGCGGATCGCCTTGTCTTTTTTGCGACGCATCGTTTGCATTGGATGCTTGAAATGGACCGGATTATTGTGTTGGATCATGGCGCGATTGTGGAAGTTGGTACGCACGCGGAATTACTCGCGAAAAATGGCTTTTATGCGAAGTTAATCAAAGCCCAATTGGAGGAGATCTGATGAGACAAAGTAGCTGGATTGGGCCTTATATTAAACAAAATCGGATGCTTTTCCTCTGGGTTATTTTGCTTGGTTTGCTCACCGTTTTTTCAACGGGGGCGTTGATGTTTACGTCGGGGTATTTGATTTCGACGGCGGCAACGATTCCGGAGACGATTTTATTGATTTATGTGCCGATCGTTGGGGTTCGGGCATTTGGAATTATGCGTGCGGTATCGCGGTATATTGAACGGCTGGCGAGTCATTCGCTCGTTCTGCGGATTTTGGCGAAGATGCGTGTGCGTTTGTACCGAATCATTGAACCGCAGGCGTTGTTGATGCGTTCGCGTTACCGGACGGGAGATATTTTGGGGCTTCTTTCGGATGATATTGAGCATTTGCAAAATTACTATTTGACGACGCTGTTGCCGAATATCGTGGCGATGGTTTTGTATGGCGGGATTGTGATTTCACTCGGCGTCTTTTCGATACCGTTTGCGATTTTATTTTTCGCGTATATTGCGCTTCTTGTGCTAGTGATGCCTTGGATTTCGTTACTTTACGCGCGCGGGAAAAATGCGTACATGAAGCAGGAGCGGAATAAGTTGTATCAAAAGTTCACGGATGCGGTGTTCGGGATTAGTGACTGGATGTTTAGTGGTCGTGAAAAAGGCTTTATCGCGGATTATGAGGCGGACGAGAAGGAGCTTTTGGCGGCGGAGACGAAGCAGGCGCGTTTTGCAACGTTGCGGGACTTTGTTGGGCAGCTGATTATTGGTGTCATGGTGCTTTCGATGGTGTATTGGACGAACCGGCAAGTCGTGGATGGCGTTTTTGAACCGACGTTTATTGCGGCGTTTGTGTTGGCGATTTTGGCATTGTCGGAGAGTTTTATTCCGGTGAGTAATGCGGTCAGTGATGGCTCGCTTTACAAGGATTCGATTGCGCGTTTGGAGGAAATCGAGGACGCGGAACTTCTGACTTGGGAAGAGGAAGGTGCGCTTGAAAAAATTGCGATCGATACGGAAAACGTGACTTTACGTACGGAAAAACTGACTTTTAGTTATGGGGAGTCGAAAGTACCGGTTTTGCGTGATTTGGATTTTGAGTTGACGCAGGGCGAGAAGGTCGCGATTTTGGGACGGAGTGGTACGGGGAAATCGACATTTTTGAAATTAGTGCAGGGGGCTTTGGCGCCGACATCGGGCTCGGTTACGTTGAATGGGGATGATGTGGCAAAACTTCGACCGCAGATTTCGGAGATGATTTCGATGCTGAACCAGAAGGCGCATTTGTTTAATACGACGGTGCTGAACAATATTCGGATGGGGAATCAGGATGCGACGGATGAGGAAGTGGCGGAGGTTGCGAAACAGGTGAAGCTGCACGACTTTATTATGAGCATGCCGGATGGGTATCATACGCAGATGACGGAGATGGGCGCGCGTTTTTCTGGTGGCGAACGGCAACGGATTGCGCTGGCTCGGATTTTACTGCAAGATACGCCGATTGTTGTGCTAGATGAGCCGACTGTTGGACTTGATCCGATTACGGAGAAGGAATTGCTCGGCACGATTTTTGAGACGCTGCAAGGGAAGTCGCTCGTTTGGGTGACGCATCATCTTGTCGGTGTGGAAAAAATGGATCGGGTGTTATTCTTGGAAAATGGCGATGTGATTATGGACGGGACGCATCAGGAATTGTTGCGGACCGAAGAGCGGTATCGTCATTTGTATGAATTGGATCGGCCAATCAAGCTGTGAAAAAAGTGATACAAAGTAATTTTTTTAACGTAGTAAAGACCTGTTTTTGTTGTTTTTGACAGCAAATGCAGGTTTTTCTTGGTTTTATAAAGAAATATGTGTTATTATTTACTTGTTGCATAAAAAGTCACAATTTCGACACATTTAACTTGCGATACATATGCATCTTATCGAACAAAAAATAGTGCTTTTTTAATTGCGTTAAGAAGCTCGTTTTGAGTGGACGGCGTTCTTATATAAACATCTTGAAAGGGCTTACGATTTTATTGGACTCAGCGGAGAATGACAATAAAAACACAGGCCATCCTAGATTCAGCAACATGTTGTGCAGTGCGGGAACTGTGCAAATAAATGAAGAGGGGATATTTAGAGATGAAAAAGGCAGTAGTTTTTACGGTTTTGGTGATGTTAGTTATGTTTCAATTTGTGTCGGTTATTCCAGCGAGTGCGGATGGTGTCGCGGATGGATTTGTGAAGGATGTTACAATTGAAAAGCAGGATGGAATTTCTGATGGTGATTTGAAGGTCGTGTATGCCTGGGAGTCTGGGATGGGCGTTGTGGAGGCTGGGACTGATACGGTCTTGGAGTTGCCTGAAAATCTAATTGTTGCAAAACAGGTAGTGGACTTGAAGGATGTGTCGGGGATAGTGTACGGGAAGGCAACGATGGACCCGGTTGCCCGGAAAATGGAAATCAAGGTGGATACGGAGATTCCTCGTTCGGCGAGTGGGAATTTGTCG
Source organism: Listeria sp. SHR_NRA_18 (assembly GCF_003856515.1). Classification (NCBI taxonomy): domain Bacteria; kingdom Bacillati; phylum Bacillota; class Bacilli; order Caryophanales; family Listeriaceae; genus Listeria; species Listeria sp. SHR_NRA_18. The sequence continues at coordinate 32,828 of NZ_QPKR01000002.1, read as the reverse complement.
TTTTTGGCGAATGTGGAGAATAAAGAGGCTGACGTGAAGCTGGCGTTTGATATGGGGGCGAAGTCAAAAGAGGTAACGGTTCCGATGAAAGCTGCGCCAAAATTGAAAATGGGGAAAAAAGCAATTACCGGGTCTGTGCTTACGGACGTGGCGTTGACGGATAAGGATGGAAACGCTTTTACGGAGGGGAATCGGCTTACGGTGGATTCGGCGGCGAATATTTATTTTGAATGGGCGTTGTTGGATGAGTGGAACGTGCAGGGCGGCGATACGTATACGTTTGAGTTGCCTGATATTTTCAAATTGTACTCGAATGTGACGGGGTCGCTTGGGGATTATGGGACGTTTGTTGCGCATACGGACGGGACGGTAGTCATGACTTTTAATGAAAATGTTGCACTCGATTCGGGCGTGACTGGATCGCTGCAATTCAATACGAAGTTTGATTTGTCGAAAGTGGATACGTCGACTTCGCAAGTTGTGGAGTTTCCAGTGGAGGATTCGGATAGTTTGACGCTTCATTTTATGCCTGAAAATGGGAAGGATATAGATAAAACGGGCGTGGCGAATCGGGCGTTTAGTCCGGATGGTTTGAATTGGAAGATTCAGGTGAATGGGAAGCAGAACGTGATGCAGGACGCGGTTTTGAAGGATGCGATTCCGGATGGTTTGGTGCTTGATGCGGATAGTATTGAGGTTTATCGTTTGGATGTGTTTATGGATGGGAGTTCGAAGGTTGGCGAGCTTGCGGATGCTTCGGAGTATACGATTGTGAACACGGATGATGGATCGCTTGAGATTCGGTTTGCGGATGGATCGACTGCTGCGTATGAAGTGCGATACAAGACGGCGATTGAGGATATGAGCAAGGTTGATTTTACGAATGTGGCGACTTTTGAAAATGGTGGGAAGACAGTGACGGATTCGGCGACGGTTCCGATTAAGCGCGGGGAGCATTTGAATAAGCGTGGTACGTTCGATCCGAAGACGCAGCGTGTGAAGTGGACGATTGAGTATAATTTTGATGGGATGAGTGTGGCGCAGCAGGATGCGGTTTTGCATGATTTGTTTGATGGGACGCATAGTCTTGTGGACGGCTCGATTGTTGTGAAGCATGTGAGTATTGATGCGGACGGGAACGCGGTTGCCGGGGATGTGGTTCCTGCTGAGGATTATGTGGTGACGCCGGTTGTGAATGGGACGCAAAATGGGTTTGATTTGCAGTTTAATGACGGGGTACAGACGGCTTATGTGATTACGTATGAGACGGAAATGACGGACGCGAATGCGGATTTGACGACGGTTGTGAACGAGGTAGAAACACCGAATGCACCGCCTAAGAAAACGACGGTAAGCGTTGTGGCGCATAGTATTACGAAGCAATTGGTGGATGCGGATTATAGTTCAAAAACGATGAAGTGGGAGCAGCATATCAATGTGCATAATTATGCGATGGATAATGCGGTGATTCGGGATACTTTTGCTTCGGGTGGTTTGACTTTATTGCCGGAAACGTTGAAGTTGGTCGATGGTGAAAAAGTGTTGACGGAGGGCGTGGATTATACACTGAGCTCGCATGCGGGCGGTTTTGAAATCGCGCTGATTGGGGATTACGCGAGTCAGATGACGCATGAGCTTGTTTTGACGTACGCGACTTCTTTTCAATTTGAGGATATTCAAAATGGCTCGGTTTTTAAAAATGATACGAAATTAGAGTGGAAGTTGGGCAGTGGGAAGAAATCGAGTACGGATTCGGTGACGGTTGACCCGGGGTATTATACGCAGAAAAATGGCTTTAAATTGGGGTCTTATGATGCGTTAAGCAAGGAGATTACGTGGACGGTTGGCTTTAATTTTAACTTGTTGACGATTGAAAAACCGATTTTGAAGGATGTTGTTCCGGATGAGCAGAAGCTGTTGCCGGAGACGGTGGAAGTGCATAAGATGGCGCTTGGCAAGGACCCGTATAGTTATTCGGATGGTGGTATAGTCGATGCGGATGCTTACACGCTTGATACGAGTGATAATACGGTGACAGTGACTTTCAAAAACGAGATTTCTGAGGCGTATTATGTGACTTTTAAGACGAGTATTGCGGATGGAAAAGTTTTGCCGGTGTATGAGAATTCGGCGACTTTGGCTGATGGGGACAAGGATTTGACGAAGGTGGATGGTTTTGTTACGATTCCGCATGGTGGCAATTATGTTAGCAAAAATGGCGTGCAAGATGGCGATAATATGCGCTGGGACGTGACGATTAATGCTGGGCAGTCGGTGATTCATAATGCAAAAGTGGTCGATACGCCGAGTAATAATCAGATTTTACTGCCGGAAACGATTCATTTGTATCACACGGAAATGGCGGCGAATGGGAGTTTTGTGAAGGGCTCGGAGCTCGTTCAAGGTGAGGATTATGAGCTGGTTGTGCATCGGGATAGTGTGACGGGGGAGCAGTCGTTTGAGATTGTTTTTGCGGATACGATTTCGACGGCTTACTTGCTGAGTTACGAGACGTTTATTGATGCGGCGGACATGGAAGTGGTCAGCAACGGGATTCATTTGACGGGATCTAATTTGACGACGGAGCAAACGACGACTTCGGCGGACGTGATTGTTAGGACATCGGATGGATCGGGTGGTGCTTCGGGTGGACGCGGAACGTTGACGGTGCATAAGGTGGATCAGGCAACTTCGGAAAAATTGGCAGGCGCGGAGTTTGGCTTGTATAGCAAGGATGGGACAGTACTTTTGCGGACGGCGACATCCGATGAGTTTGGTGTTCTGACTTTTGCGTCGATTCGCTACGGGGAGTATGTCGTGAAGGAATTGACGGCGCCGACGGGGTATTTTAAATCGGAGAGCTCGGAGGCCGGGATTGTCGTTAAGATGGACGCGGCGAATAAAGATGTGACGGTTGTGAATGAGGCTTTTGTCGGTGAGGCGAGGCTCGTGAAGTATGAGAAAGGCACGACGGAACGCTTGGGGGGCGCGACTTTTAGCTTGATGAAGGGCGAGGAAGTCGTGTTGACGGATTTGAAAACAGATGAAAACGGTGAAATCGTAGTGCGTGATTTGGAGCCGGGAGATTATAGTTTTGTAGAGACGATGGCACCAGGTGGCTATAAAATCAATGAGGAACCGCAGTACTTCACGATTGGTGAGAAGCAGAACGCGCTGGTAAATGTGGTCGTGGAGGATGAATTGATTCTCGGAACGTTGGTTATTACGAAGCAAGACCAGACGTCAAAAATGCTACTTTCGGGTGCGATGTTTGATTTGGTGGACAAGGATGGAAACGTTGTGGAAGCTGGACTTGTCAGTGATTTTGAAGGGAAGATTGTGATTGATAATTTGCCGCTTGGGGAGTATAAACTTGTGGAAACGCAGGCGCCGACGGATTATCAATTGGACGCGACGGAGATTCCGATTGTGATTTCAAAAGCGACGGGGGATCAGAATGTGTATTACCAAACGGTGGATAATACACTGATAAAAGGTGGCGTTGTTTTGACGAAAATGGATAGCGTGGATGCCGCGAAACATTTGGCGGGGGCCGTTTTTGATTTGATGGATAGTGATGGGAATGTGATTCAGGCGAATTTGGTGACGGATGATTTGGGACAGATTGTTGTTGCGGATTTGGAGCCGGGGGATTATCAGTTTGTGGAAACTGCGGCGCCAGAGGGGTATAAGTTAGACGCGATGCCGATACCATTTTCGATTGTGAGGTCGCAACAGGAATTTGTGCATGTTGGGGTGAGCAATGTGATTTTGGATACGCCAGAGGAATTGCCGGAACCACCGACACCGGTCACGCCAGAGGAACTAGGAACACCAGTGAAGCCGGATCAAGAAGTGGTTCCGCCGAGAGATGAGTCACCAGAAACGGCAATTCGTGTCACACCAGAAAAAGTTACGCGAAATCAGATGGCGCAACCTATGACTCAAAAAATGACAGCGCATCGTTTGCCGAAAACTGGCGATACAGAAAATCAGACGCTAATCTGGATTGGTGGAGTTTTTATTTTGATGAGTGGTATTTATTTAAGCAAGCGTAGAAAATAATAGTGAATGGTGCTCTCGCGCATGACAGGTCGGTTTCCTGAAGTGCGCGGGAGCTTTTTTGTGAAGAAAGGCTTTACATTTCCGGTTAATTTTTATATAATTAAGGTACTTAATTAAGTCTTTTAAATATATTCCGGAGCGGTGAAATAAATGGAAAATAAGCATGTGGTGAAAGCGGCAAATTTGAATAGAATTCGGCGTATTTTGTTCAAATATGGCTCGGCGACGAAAGCGAAATTGGCGAGCGAGTCGGATATAAGTACGGTTACGGTGAATGGTCTCGTTAAGGAGCTTGTGGAGGCGGGCGAGTTTATCGGTGGGGAATTGATTCACCCTAAAATCGGGCGTCCGTCTGTGCATTATCATTTCAACTATAATTTTGAGCATTACGCGCTCCTTTCGATTCAAGAAACGGCCGGGAAATTACATATTGTGGCGCGAATTGTGAATATGCGTGGGGATGTAAAGCTGGCGAAGGATTATCCAATGGAAAATGTGAAAATTGACGCGGTTGTTGATGCTGCCACGGAAATTTTGGCGGAGGAAATTGCGATTTCTGGCATTGCGATCTCGATTCCTGGCAAAACGGTAGGTTCCAAAATCGCGGTTAGTTGGCATAATGCGCTCAACGGCTGGGATTTGGAAGCGGAAATTGGGAATCGTTTTGGCATTCCGGTTCATGTGGAAAATGACGCGAATTTGGCGACGATCGGTTATTGCAAGGCGATGAAAATCCCGGAATCGGATTATGTTGTTGGGATTTATTATTTGCCGATGAGTATGCCTGGCGCGAGTCTTTTTCACAATAATCAGCTTTTCAGAGGGCAGAATGGTTTGGCGGGGGAAGCCCGGTATTTGCCGCAGTTGATTGGTCAGGATTGTGCGAGCTCGTTTGCGGAATCGGTGCAGAATTTGTTGGAGATAATCGGGATTTATAACAGTCTTTTGGCACCGCATACGTTTGTGATTCACATGACGGGTTTGAGTCAGTCGGAGCTTATGACGCGGATTTCGGAGGATGGAATTTTGCAGGGACAGCCGAATGAGGCGCAATTTTTCTGTGCTGATTCGTTTGATGAGGATGTGATGGCGGGCTTGCAGTGGCTGGCGATGTCGGATTTGGCTTATCTTACTTGAGGAGTGTTGGCGATGAGGGGATTGCTGAGAGTGGAGAAACAGGAGTATCGGCGGGAATATGATGTGGGATATCGGTTGTCGCAGAACAGTTTGTATATGATGGCGCTTCATCAGGATGACGTCACGATAATTCCGATTCGAAAAATTTTGGCGACGTGTGAGCTGGATAATCGCGCTGGGATGCGGTTTCACGATGCGGGTTTTACGTATTGGATTCAAAATGAGGCATTGGTTGAAAAATTATGGGAAGTGGTGAAAACGGATGATTAAATTAGTGATTACGGATATGGATGGGACGTTTTTGGATAGTAAGGGTGCGTTTAATCGGGAGTTTTATCAGGAAGTGAAGGAATTGATGGCCCAGAAAAATGTGGCGTTCGCGGCTTGTACTGGGAAGCAATGTGACCGCGTGGAGGAAATGTTTGGACCGGCAGACACGAAGGATTTGTGGATTTTGGGGGATAGTGCGGCGCGGATTAAGCGGAACGGGGAGTTTGTTTATGAGTCGCTGATTCAAAATAAATTGGGGCTTGAGATGATTGCAAAATTGGAGGCATATCGTCTGGATTATGTGATTATTGCTTGTACTTCGGCGGGCGCGATTGTGAAGGATACGGTGCCGGATGAGATTTTTAATCGGATGAAGCATTCGTATTCGGAATTGCGTCGGGTTGCGGATTTTAACGAGATTGATGTTGATTTTGTGAAGATTTCCATTTATGATGTGAAAGAGGATAGTTTTCAGACGCGGACGCAGTTGGAGGACTTTTTTGATAAGGCGTATATCGTGGCGTCGGAAGGGGCTTGGATTGATATTTCGGATGTTGGCGTTCACAAGGGGACGACGGTGGCGAGATTGCAGGAGATTCTGGGCGTGACGCATGATGAGACGATGGTTTTCGGCGATGGGCTGAATGATTTGGAGCTGATGGAGGCTGGGCTTTATAGTTTTGCGATGCGGAATGGTTTTCCGGAAACGAAGGCAGCGGCGAATTTTATCGCGCGGTCGAACGATGAGGACGGCGTATTGTGGACGATTAAGCAGATTTTGACACTGCAGTAAATGGGATAGAAAAGGGAGTTTTTATGGAGAAAAAGTGGTATTATGCGATTTTGATAATTTTTACGACGTGTGGATTTAGTTTTTCGAGTTGGATTTCGCGAACGCCGGAATTGCGGGACGCGTTGCATGCGACGACGGGGACAATGGGGGTTATTTTGCTCGGGTTGTCGATGGGATCGATTCTCGGATTGGTGTTGGCTAACTTTTTTGTGCGGGCACGGGGCGGAAGATTTGCGATTATGACGAGTGCATTTTTCATGTTTAGCGGGTTTATCGCGCTTTCGATCGGTGCGCTTGTCGCAAGCCAAATCGTGGTTTTCGCAGCGCTCTTCATTTTTGGAATGGGCGCGGGAATGTGCAATGTCGCGATGAACTTGGAAGGAACGGAGATCGAGTACCGGATCAAAAAGACGATTTTGCCGGTGTTGCACGCGATGTTTAGTATTGGGACGTTGGCGGGCGCTGGAATCGGTGCGATTTGTATCAAATTGGGCATCTCAGTCAGCTGGCATTTGACGGTTGTGGCGTGTTTGTTGTTCGCGACGCTGATGATTTCGACGCGATTCGTGCCGGCGGGAATTGGGAAGGATTCGGCTGCGGACAAGACGGCGAGTGTCGAGGAAAAGGCTGCGGATCGGCGTTTGTGGCTGAATAAACGGACGGTGGCGCTGGCGATTATGGCGCTCTGTCTCGCGTTTGTGGAAGGATCGGCGAACGATTGGATTCCGCTCGCGATGGTGGACGGATATGATGTTTCGCATAGTTTTAGTACGATTATTTACGGAGTTTTCCTGACCGGCATGATTAGCGGGCGTTTGGTGAGTGGTCGCCTGATTGATACGTATGGCCGCGTGTTGCTGCTCCGCATTGCGGTGGTTCTCGCTGCAATCGGCCTACTTCTAGTCATCTTGAAAATTTCTATCGTGCTTTGCGTCATCGCGATTTTCTTATGGGGACTTGGCGCTTCGCTCGGTTTCCCGATGACGATTTCAGCGGCTGGGGACGAGAGTGAGTTCGCGGTTCGGCGTGTGAGTTTGGTGACGCTGGCTGGATATAGTGCATCGCTTGCTGGGCCGCCGTTGCTGGGATTCCTAGCGAATCATTTCGGCTTGCTTAACGCGTTTATTTTCGTGCTTATCGCGATTTGTGTGGCGGGATTATTTACGAGTAATGTGGCGAAGGTTCGGCAGGCATCATAAAAATACCCCGATTTCTCTGAGTTTCAATGAGAAATCGGGGTATTTTTGTCTAGATTATTGAACAATTTGTGTGGAAGTGTAAAGAATGTTACCAGCTGTGTCTAATGCTTTTACTTCAAAAGTAGTACCGGCGATACGTAGAGCTGGGACATCGTAGATATATACTTTGTAGTCTGTGCCAGTGACTGCACCATAGCGGACAAATTTACCGTCTACATAGAGTGCGATCATGTGAACATCGCCAGTGACTGTACCTGTGTTGTAAGTCGAAAGTGTTGTTGTTTCATTCGGTAAGACGTTGCCTTTTACTGTTTTCGATTTGACATCGGATGAAGCGCGTTCGCCTTCGTTGCCAAGGTTATCGACAGCGACTACTTCGAATGTTTGACCTTCTGTTTTCATTAGAGCGACATCAGATGCATAGATTTTGAATGTGTCACCTGTAACAGCGCCGTAGCGGACGAATTGACCGTCGATGTAAAGCGCGATTTTCTTCGCTTCAGAGGAGACTGTACCTGTGATGTAGCTTGTGCCTTTGAAATAGTCGTCAATCATTGGTTTTGCAATTTTCTTAGGTGCTACTTTTGCGGAAACTACAGAGTTTGATTTGAGACCGATTGTTCCGTCTGTTGCGATTGGAGCGACTTCGAAGGCTTGTCCAGTGACCTGTAGTTCGGGTGCTGTGCTAGCATAGATTTGATACGTGCCATTGCTTGCAGCAGCTGTGCGGATAAGTTTACCATCCACATAGATACCGACTTTAGTTACGCCTGTTTTCGTTGTTCCTGTGATATAGTTGCCGCCGATAGTGTAAGTGTCGATTGTAACTTCACCGAGTGCGAGTTGGCGTTGGGCTTTGTTGACTGCTTGTTGTAGCTCGCTTTTCTTGGCTGGATCAATCACAGAATTGACGAGTTGTTGAGCAGCATCGATGGCAGCTTGGTCCGTCGTGTTTTTGATAGTGCCTTTCGTATCGTCGTTGTTGAATAGTGCTTTGACTGTACTTTCAGCTTGTAGAGCGGCATTTTGTGCATCAAGGATACTTTGAGCTTTTGCGATGTCTTGTTCTAAAGTAGCTTTAACAGTTGGGTCAGTGACTGTATTTACAAGAGATTTCGCGTCATCAATGGTGCTTTGACTAGTTGTGTTTTTGATAGTGTCGCTTGAAGTGTCATCATTTGTGAAAAGTTCTTTGACAGCTTTAGAAGCGGCATCTTGACGGTCTTTTTCTGCTTGAATAGCGGCGTTTTTAGCATCAAGTAAATTTTGAGCTTTTGTAATGTCTTGTTGTAGAGCAGCTTTTACAGTAGGGTCGGTGACTTTGTCTACTAATGCTTTTGCAGCGTCGATGGCTGTTTGGTCTGTTAAGTTTTTGATGCTGTTGCTAGAAGTATCGTCGTTCGTGAATAACTCTTTGACAGCTTTAGAAGCAGCATCTTGGCGGTCTTTTTCTGCTTGAATAGCGGCATTTTTAGCGTCAAGTAAATTTTGAGCTTTTGTGATGTCTTGTTGTAGAGCAGTTTTGACAGTAGGATCAGTGACTTTGTCTACCAAAGCTTTTGCAGCGTCGATGGCTGTTTGGTCTGTCAAGTTTTTGATGCTGTTGCTAGAAGTATCGTCGTTCGTGAATAATTCTTTGACAGCTTTAGAAGCGGCATCTTGACGGTCTTTTTCTGCTTGAATAGCGGCATTTTTAGCGTCAAGTAAATTTTGAGCTTTTGTAATGTCTTGTTGTAGAGCAGTTTTTACAGTAGGGTCGGTGACTTTGTCTACTAATGCTTTTGCAGCGTCGATGGCTGTTTGGTCTGTTAAGTTTTTGATGCTGTTGCTAGAAGTATCGTCGTTCGTGAATAATTCTTTGACAGCTTTAGAAGCAGCATCTTGGCGGTCTTTTTCTGCTTGAATAGCGGCATTTTTAGCATCAAGTAAATTTTGAGCTTTTGTGATGTCTTGTTCTAGAGCAGTTTTGACAGTAGGATCAGTGACTTTGTCTACCAAAGCTTTTGCAGCGTCGATGGCTGTTTGGTCTGTTAAGTTTTTGATGCTGTTGCTAGAAGTATCGTCGTTCGTGAATAATTCTTTGACAGCTTTAGAAGCAGCATCTTGACGGTCTTTTTCTGCTTGAATAGCGGCGTTTTTAGCGTCAAGTAAGTTTTGAGCTTCTGCAATATCATTTTCTAAAGCCAATTTTACTACTGGATCAGTGACTTGGCTTACAAGATTTTTTGCGTTATCGATGGCAGCTTGCGTCGTTGTATCTTTGATTGAATCGCTTGATGAGGTGTTGTTTACAAATAGTGCGTCTACAGCTGTTTTGGCATTATTTGATTTCGTTATATCGTCAGCTACTTTTTGTTTCGCTTTGTTTAGTTCTGTTTGGAGCGCTTGTTTTTTCGTTGCATCTGTTACTAAGTTGATTTGGCCTTGAACTTCATCGATCCATGCTTGATCCACAGTTGTCTTTACTTTGCCATCTGTTTCGAACATAGCGCTAACGCCTTCTTTCGCCATTTGGTAGTTGGACTTAGCTGTGGAAAAATCAGATAGTGTTAGCGTTTTAGCTCCGGTAGTTGTGACAACTTGTTGTATGAAAACAAGTGTTTGACTTTCTGTTGCTGTAAACGTATGCTCGTCTGTGCCACTAGCTGCGGTAAACTTACTATCATTAATTACATCGGCGCTTGATTGTACACCCATCCAGAAGTAATTGGATGTAGCGTTCGGATTAGGATTTGTATACTTAGATGAGATTGTATATTCTTTTCCAATTTCTGTATTAATGTATTGACCGACCATGAAATATTTTCCACTTGTGTTGACTAGGGCAATTTCAGTGGGGCTATTTACTTGAATAGTTTTACCATCCGAAGTGGAATATTTATTTCCGCTTTGGGTGAAGGTTGGGGTATTAGCTTTTATATTGTTTGTCGCAGTACCAGTAATCCAGTTTTTAAGTTTGAAGGATGTTGTTTCTGTAGCTTTATCAAAATTAAGATTAAGCAAGTTTGGATTTGCACCTACGGATTGTGTTGTCACAGAGGCAAAAGCTTCTGTGGATATAATATTTAGAGGAGTAACAATGCTTGTTCCTAGGATAGATGTTGCGGCTAAAACGCTAATAATTTTTTTGATTTTCAAATGAATAACCTCTTTCGAATTTTGGATTTTTTTTGATAAATTAGGCTTACTAATAGTTTGCTGAATGGTTGCATTTAACGAGGGGAGAAGTCTTATTGAACTGTTTGAGTGGAAGTGTAAAGAATGTTACCAGCTGTGTCTAATGCTTTTACTTCAAAAGTAGTACCGGCGATGCGTAGAGCTGGGACATCATAGATATATACTTTGTAGTCTGTGCCAGTGACTGCGCCATAGCGGACGAATTGACCGTCAACATAGAGTGCGATCATGTGAACATCGCCTGTGACTGTACCTGTGTTGTAAGTCGAAAGTGTTGTTGTTTCATTAGGCATGACGATACCTTTGATGGTTTTCACTTTCACGTTAGAAGAAGCGCGTTCACCTTCGTTTCCAACGCTATCTACAGCAACTACTTCGAATGTTTGCCCTTCTGATTTGAGCAAGGCAATATCGGATGCATAGATCTTGAATGTGTCACCTGTAACAGCGCCGTAGCGGACGAATTGACCGTCGATGTAAAGCGCGATTTTCTTCGCTTCAGAGGAGACTGTACCTGTGATGTAGCTTGTGCCTTTGAAGTAATCGTCAATCATTGGTTTCACGATTTTTTCTGGTGTTACTTTTGCGGAAACTACAGAGCTAGATTTTAGTCCAATTGTGCCGTCTGCTGCGATTGGTGCGACTTCGAAGGCTTGCCCCGCGACTTGTAGTTCTGGTGTTGTGCTAGCGTAGATTTGGTACGTGCCATTACTTGCGGAAGCAGTGCGGATGAGTTTACCGTTCACATAGATGCCGACTTTGGTTACGCCTGCTTTCGTTGTTCCTGTGATGTTATGGCTACCTACAGTGTAAGTGTCGATCGTGACTTCACCGAGTGCGAGTTGGCGTTGGGCTTTGTTGATCGCTTGTTGTAACTCGATTTTCTTGGCTGGATCGATCACGGTGTTTACGAGTTGTTGGGCAGCGTCGATAGCAGCTTGGTCCGTCGTGTTTTTGATAGTACCTTTCGTGTCGTCGTTGTCGAATAAGGCTTTGACTGTATTCTCGGCGGCTAATTGATTGGCGATTTCTGCATTTTTGGCGTCTAACAATGCTTGAGCTTTTGCGATATCTTGTTCTAAAGCGACTTTAATAGTCGGATCTGTGACTTGGTTTACGAGATTTTTTGCGTTGTCGATGTCAGTTTGGTCTACGTCATTCGCTAGATTTGTATGGTTGGTGTCGCTAAACAAGTTGTCGACAGATGTTTTTGCGCTGTTTTGAAGAGCAAGTTGTGTATCTAATTGTGATTGTGCGTTGTCTAATTCGGTTTGTAACGCTGCTTTTTGCGCTGGATCTGTGACTGTATTGATTAGATCTTGGATGGTATCAATAGCTTCTTGGGTGGTTGTGTCTTTGATTGTTCCGCTTGGATCATTGTTATTGAACAAGTCTTTTAAGCCATTTTCAGCGGCATCTTGGCGGGCTTTTTCGGCCGTTTGTGTATTTAGTAGGTTTTGAGCCTTGTCTAAGTCTTCTAGTAGGGCTGCTTTTTTCGTAGGATCAGTGACTGTATCTGCTAATTTTTTTGCGTCGTCAATTTCTTGTTGTGACGTTGTATTTTTAAGGGTGTTATTGGTTGGATCATCTCCTGTGAATAGTTCTTTCACTGCTTTTTCGGCAGCTTCTTCACGGGCTTTTTCGGCAGCAATTGCTTCATTACGAGCATTTAGTTGCGTTTGAGCTTCGTTTAATTGATTCTGCAATTCTGCTCGTACGCTATCCGATAGTACGGCATCCACTAGTAGTTTTGCGGCATCTATTGTTGCTTGATCCGCGTTGTTGTTTATAGTACCAGTCACTTCTTTATCGATAAATAGGTTAGCTACAGCATCCCGTGCCTCTTGGTTTGCAGCTTCATCTATTTCTGTCACAGAATAATTACTCATAGCAGCAAAATGATAACCAGTGTTCGTACCAAGATTCTGGTAGGACATTTCTGCGGAAATAACTGTTTTATCGGAGGTTGCTCTAAACTCAATAATTTCATTTTTATTCGTTATGGTTTCTGCGGATCTTCCAGCTAAACTATACGAATTACTTTTGTATGTCACATTACCAGTATGTGTTGCGACCCGTGCGTTCATTTGGATGAGGCCATTTTGTGGGCTTGTAGCAAAACCGCCTGTATTATAGAGCTTTGTGTCATATTTAAACTGATATAATTTTCCAGGTTCTGTTTTGATAGTTGTCGCAATATACGCTTTCTTTTGAGCAGTAACTGCGGTATCACGTGTAGAGTAACTAAATGGATTAGTTGCGGAAATTGCTTGAGTGGAGTTGATATTTGTACGTAACCAGTTGCTATCATCATACAAGGTTGGCGTTTTTGTGGGATCTGGGTTTGTTATAATGCTCGATTCACTGATTTGGTAATCTTTGAATTTGTTATTGATAGTTGTGAAGTCTTGGCTGATAAGATTCGGTCCAACGGGGGTGTTAGTATAGTTTCCAGTAGATCCAATGATGATTGGATTTTCCTCAGCGGCAACTGATAATGCTTGAAATGGTGTCATTAAGCTAGCTCCAACAATAGATGTTAGTGCGAGTGTGCTGACTAATTTTTTCATTTTCATAAATAATAACCTCTTTCAAATTTTTTTGGAATTGGTAATTTATTTTTGTGGCTTTCTTTGTCTGTGTGCTTCTTGCTGATAACTCTATTTAACCATGGAAGCCAAAAGTTGTGTATTCACTCTTGTCAGTTATGAGTGTCATTTTTAAAAGAAGAAGTTGCGGTAAAGAGGAAGTTGCATTTATAATAAGTCGCAGAAAGGAGGAATGATATGGAAACCTTTTTTAGAAAGGAGGAATGTTTTCCAAGAGAGCAAGGTAACGTAAGCAAGGATATATAATTTGAAGGAGGGTTTATCATGAATCATTTTTTTTCACAATTGGTTGCTGATAAAAAGATAAAACGCCAAATTAAGTTGTTGAGAGCAATTTATGAGGCCAACTATCCGATAACGCTGGATGAGATTGCGGATGATTTCGGGACTTCTAAGCGGACGTTGTTTCGGGATATGAAGGATTTGGAGTATATCTTGCCAGAAGATAATATTGTGGAGTTTAGTTCGGCTTCTGGATATACTATTAATCATGCGCATTTAATTGAGGATTTAGTCGTCCAAATTGCAGAACAATCACCGCTGTATACGATTGTCAATAGTGTATACGATGAGATATTTTTAACTATTGATGAATGGGCAGATGATTTATTTTTATCTACCTCGACGTTGTATCGCTATCTAGGTCATCTGAAAAAGATATTAAAGGAATTTAAATTGGAGTTGACGTTAACCCCAGTTGCAATCGTTGGCGATGAAGTGAACATTCGTCATTTTTACTTTCATTTTCTCTACAATACGAATGATATTTCTTCTATGAACAAGCCGACAGAGGAGGATAAAGAGATTTTTCTACGGTGGTATAGTGAGGCTATAGATAAAACGGATCGTAAAATAGCGACACAACATTGGAGTGGTTTGTATTGGATTATGATAATTAGGAAACGATTGGAGCAGGGGCACACGCTTGTATTAGAGTCACGTTTGAAAGCGTCTGTGAGACAGTTGTCAACGTATAAGTTCATGCCTAGGTCTGGACGGAGTTACTTTCCAGGTATTGAGGAACAGTATGTGACAGAAGATGAGTTTATGTATGGTAGCTTGTTATCTCTTGATAACTATGTGTATGAGAAAGGCAAGACAGTAGACATAGAAGGATTGATAGATGTAAAGAATTTAGAATTAATCAATCAATTTTTAGTAAATGCTTTTACGAAACTAGAAAAGGAATTGCCTGAACCAGAGATGTTTTCTTTATACGTGCTATACTTGCGGAATGTCTATTTTCTCACCCAGTTAACGCCACTTTTCCAACGAAATAGCACGGATATCAATCGGCTTATTAAGCACAGACATCCAGCTATGTATATAAAGTGGTTAGAAATATTGACTGATGCGCCGATTAAAAAAAAATTTGGGATAGAGTATGTAGAGGATGTTGCGGTTAATTTTACGATGTTTACCTATTTTTCACACCAAAGTAAAGGAGAGCGGAAAAAACATGTGGTGTTTGCTTTTGATGGCAAAAATTCTTATCTGAATTATTTGAATGTTTTGGTGGATAGTTTTGTGAATCCCGATGTAGAGATAACTTTCCTAGTAAACCAGCATATTACGAATAAAGTAGTGAAGGATTTAGACGCGGATATTGTTGTATATAACTACAAAGAGGATGGTGAGCGACTTGATTGTATTAAATACAGAACGGAACGCATGCCTACAGATCAAGATTGGGAGAAAATAAATAGCCTTATTTTTGATGTGGAATAAGAACAGCATTGAGCAAAGAAACGTGGTTTAGGCTACGGTTCTTTGCTCTTTTTTGTAAGTTTTTTCACGTTTGGCAGTCATTAGTGACAATTGTGATTACTCTAACATACCAGGAGATGATTAAATAGAGTTAGCAGCAAAGCAACAAGGCACTGTCGGATAATTCACGAAATAGACATAAATTAACGGGATTAGTAGCGTTTTTTTAAAATAAAAGATAATTATAACTGTTAGTATAATTTTGGAGGTGAGGAAATGGAATTAATGGAGCTTTATAATCGTGATACGATTGAACAAGATTTCCATCCGCAAAAATTATTTAGGCTATTACTTGAAGACAGTAACTTCCCGATTTATAAGGAACGTGTTGTATTTGGGAGAGGTGATCAGATCATTTTGGAATCGGCTCAAGTGGAATCACCATATGTATATGCTGTAGAAAATGGTGTCGGCGCGCTGTATATTGGCAAGCAGATTATTGATTTCGTCGGTGAAGGAGATTTTATCGGTTTACATCATAGTCAAGAGATTCGCAATACGCAGATGCGTGGTGAGGTTTTAACAGGAAAAATGATGGTTTGGCGCTTTTTGCTAAGTGATGTTATCGCTAAAATGATGAGTATTCAAGAAGGTTATTTGTACCATTACAACTATATGAGAATGATGTACGAACGTTACGCGATGAAAATTGTAAGTGGTAGCGATACGAATCAGCAGAAGATTGAAAATATGCTTCAAGTCATCGTGGAGCGTTTTGGAACAGATCGCATCGATAATTATGTGAAACTGCCAAGATGTTTCACGCGTGGAGCAATGGCTAATTATGTTGGGGTAAGTAATACCACCCTGAGTGCTGTATTGACGCAGTTGGAAAAAGAAGAAAGTATTATTTTTCAATCACGAAATATACTAGTATTAGATGACTTATTTTTCTGATGATTAGTTTATTAAATTTTTTTAGAATAAATAGATATTATTAGAGATGAAGATAAATACAGTTACTGAAACAGTAAATGCGTTTGGAGGGATTAGAGTGTTCAAAAAATTATTAGCTATTGCGGGTATCGTTGTAGTATCCATGACTATCGCCGCCTGTACTGGGAGTGAAACGCCTGAAAAAGCAAATAGGCCAAGTCACCAAGTTCAGGAAAAAGTAGATGCGAAGGGTTTGGAAATAAATATGGAACAGGCGAGTTATACGGATGAGCGAGATCAAGATACGCAGCAAGTGAAGCAAGTTTTACGGTTGAAAATAACGTTGAAAAATACATCGATTGAGGATTTGTTCTTTGATAGTACAGCACTTCAGGTGACGAACAATAAAAATGAAAAGCTAGCTATATATCCATTTGAAAATATGATAGAAAATATTGCATCGAAGGAAAAAATGACTGGATATGCCTATTTTAAATCAGATAATAAGGGCCCGTATACGGTAGTTTATAAGCATCCGATTACAAAAGAAAAATATGAATGGCAAGTGAGCCCTGAAAAATGATAGACAATGATTGCGAGGTATAACAAATGGTTTTGAAAAGGACGGTAATTATCGGTGGTGGAGAAGCGGCTAACTATGTTTTTCACGAGCTGACGAATAGAACGGGTTCCGAATACCAAATTATTGGGTTACTAGATGATAGTCCGCATGTGAAGTTGGATAGAGCGCCGAGGCTTGGTGGGCTAGATCAATTAGAGACAATTGTGAAAGATGAAGCCATTACATGTGTATTGCTGGCGATACCTTCACTGGAATATGCCAAGCGCGCACAGATATTGGACATATGTATCGCATTACAAATTGAGACGCAAGTTTTGCCAGCATTACAAGATATTTTTGCTGGAAAGGCGAAAATTGAAATGCGTCCTGTTGCGTACCAAGATATCATTGAACGTGATGAGTTCGAGTTGGACTACCAAGACGTAGCACGGATGGTGAAGAATAAAACGATTTTAGTGACTGGTGCTGGTGGCTCGATAGGATCAGAAATTACACGCCAAATTATGCGTGGAAAGCCGGAAAAGTTAATTTTGCTGGGGCATGGTGAGGCGAGTATTTACAATATTCATCGCGAATTAAGAAAAGCGTATTCGCACGTGGCATTGGTTCCATGTATTGCAGATATTCAAAATAAAGAACGACTAGAAGCTGTTTTTGAGGAGTATCGTCCAGACATTGTTTACCATGCTGCAGCGCACAAACATGTACCGTTGATGGAACAAAACAGCACGGAGGCAATTGCGAATAATGCGCAAGGTACGTGGAATTTGGCGGCAGTTGCTGATGCACACAGTGTGGACAAGTTTGTCATGATTTCAACTGATAAAGCTGTGAAGCCAACAACTGTGATGGGCGCGGCAAAGCGTATCGCTGAAAAAATTGTACAGTTATTCAACCAAACATCTCAAACGAACTTTTGTGTGGTGCGATTTGGAAATGTGTTAGGCAGTCGTGGTAGTGTAGTCCCGCTATTTCACGGTCAAATTTGTAACAACGAACCGGTGACATTGACGCATCCTGATATGGAACGCTACTTTATGACGATTCCAGAGGCGAGTAAGCTTGTGATTCAGGCGAGTATGCTGACATCCGGTGGTGAAATATTTGTTCTTGATATGGGTGACCCGATTAAGATTTTGGATGTTATTTATAAATTAATTGACTTGACTGGAAGAAGACGTGAAACGGTTTCGATTGAATTTATCGGTATCCGTAAAGGTGAAAAAGTACAGGAAGAATTATTCGAAAATCACGAAAAAAACCCAGTTCAAATTTTTGATAAGATTTTTGTGGGGGAAGGCAATCCGCATCCGGCCGAATTAGTCGGCATTCAGATGTTGCTGGACATTTATATGGGTCTCACAGATGAGGAACGTAAAAAGCGGTTATTCGAATTAGTAGAATTAGATTGGAGATATGAAAAAATATGACGTATACGCAATTGGAAACTATGACAACAGTTAGCAACTACGACATTTTGACGAATAAAATTTTGCAAAAAGAAGCGGTGATTGGCGTTATCGGTATGGGTTATGTCGGCTTACCATTGGCGATGGAATTTGCATCGGAAGGTTTTCAAGTTATTGGTGTGGATTTGGATGATAGCAAGGTAGAAACCCTATCACTCGGAAAATCGCACATTATCGACATTCCAGAAAGGGTGATTGGTGAAGCATTACAAAATCAGCGCTTCCAAGCAACGACGGATTATCAGGAACTGGAAAAAGCCAACATCATCAGCATCTGTGTTCCGACGCCACTTACCAAATCCCATGAACCTGATATGAGCTACATCAATGACACTGTTTCTCGTTTGAAACCAGTGATTCAAAAAGGTACGCTACTCGTTTTGGAGAGTACAACATATCCAGGTACAACGCGCGATCTGATTTATGCCGAGTTCGAAAAAGAAGGCTGGACAACTGGTGAGGACTTATTCATCTGCTTTTCTCCAGAACGAATCGATCCAGGGAACAAACAATTTAAGCCGAAAGAAGTCCCGAAAGTAGTCGGTGGTATGACAGAGAAATGTTCTGCACTCGGCCAGTTATATTATGAAAATGCATTTGATACGGTTGTTCCAGTATCTACGCCAGAAATCGCCGAAATGACAAAATTACTAGAAAACACGTTCCGCAGCATTAATATTGCGTTTATCAATGAAATGTCGTTGTTGGCAGAACAACTTGGTATTGATTTGTGGGAAGCCATCGATGCAGCAAAAACCAAACCTTTCGGATTCATGCCATTTTATCCAGGGCCAGGTGTTGGTGGGCATTGTATTCCGCTTGACCCGATGTACCTTTATTGGAAAGGCAAAGAGAAGAATTTTTTCAGCAGATTTATTGATCTGGCGCAACAAGTGAACACTTCGATGCCAAAACATGTCGTGGAAATCGCCAGCAAAGCGCTTAATAAACAAGGCAAGTCACTCAGTCAGTCGCGCATTTTACTCGTTGGTATGGCGTATAAGAACGATATTGACGATGTGCGAGAATCCCCAGCATTACACGTGTATGAGCATTTGAAAGAAGCTAATGCAAAACTCACTGTACTCGATCCTTTTGTGAAATCGTTCCGTGATGCTTCTGGTGAAACTATTTATCCGGTATCCAAAATAGCGGATGTCAAAGCCTATGATGGTGTTATTATCATGACAAAGCATTCGACGGTTGATTATGATCAGATATTAGCAACAAGTCCCTGCATTATTGATACTAGAAATGTTTGGAAGAAGCAACATGCACACGTGCACAAGATAGGTCAAGCATGAATAGAAAAAGTAGAGGTGAACAAAAATGAGTGCAAAAACAATGGAGCTGGGCGTCACATTAAAGATTATTAAAAATAATCTAATCTGGCTAATCGCCTTGCCATTGATTGCCATGACGATTGCGTTTGGTATTAGTAAATATTATATCGCACCGCAATATACTTCATCCGCGCAGATTTTTATCACAACTAATGTGGAGTCTGGTTCGGAAAAAGAAACAACGGTGTATTCGGAGCAACTAAAGACCAATATGCAGATGGCGAACACATTCAACACGATATTAAAAAGCTCACGAACGCTGGAAACAGTGAGGTCAGAGCTGAATCTAACTGAATCAAATGACGCTTTAGCAAAAAAAATAAGCATCCAATCAGATAAGGATTCCCTCGTTTTCACGGTATCAGTAGAAGATGGAAGCCCTAAAAGAGCACAAGAAATCGTAAATAAGATTACAGAGACTTATCAAAAAGACCTACCGAAGCTCGTTTCTAATAATAAAGTCATTATATTAGAGCCAGCGAATCTTCCACTAGAACCAACATCCCCAAATATTATTATCAACACGATGATTGCTTTTGTTCTTGGAATCATTGGCAATATCCTCTTAGTCTCACTTATTTACCTTTTCCGGAATGTCATTGAAGGAGAATCCGATTTGGAAGAACTGTCGCTGAAATTTATTGGTGATATTCCGCTTATTAAATAACGCAGAAAGGAGACTGGTATGAAGACATATCGTGATTTTGAACAGAGTAAAGAGATTCAATTTTACAAAGAAAAATTCCATAGCATTCAGACAAGTCTGCAATTCATGTTGAAAAAACAAGGTATCCGCAATTTTATGGTGACTTCGGCGAATATGAGTGAAGGCAAGAGTTTTACGAGTGTTAACATTGCTGGTATTTTCGCGGAGAAAGGAAATAAAACGTTACTAATTGATGCGGATTTCCATAGGCCATCTTTGCGAAAATATATGCAAATTTCGGAAAATATAGGATTGATAGATCGCTTGATGGGTGAAAAAACATTGATGGAATGTACCCAAGAAACGCATCATCCGAATTTGAGGTTAATGCCCACAGGAATTGCGCCGCTAAATCCGAGTGAGTGGGTGGATTCTTTAGAGATGAAGCAGCTTATTGAAGAGGCGAAACAACAATTTGATTACGTTATTATTGATGCCCCGCCGCTTCTGCCAATTACCGATAGCCGGATTCTCAGCTCATTGTGTGACGGTGTACTCTTTGTTGCTTTTGCTAAACGGACGAAGCGTAGCGATATTAAGCAGGCGATGCGATATCTGGAGATTTCTGACGCGCATGTGATTGGCAGCGTAGTGAATGGTGTGCCGGCATCTAAAAATGATATGAAAGGTTATCGCTACAAATACTGAGGTGGAGATCGTGAATAAAACAATAACTTTAAAAGTGACCTTTGTATTTAGTTTCTTAGCATTACTTGCTGTAGGAACGCTGTATAAAGAAGTGTTAGTTCTCCCGTTTCTTATCGCTATCATAGTATTTAGTTTCTTTTTCACACTGAAACAATTAGCAGAAATGACTTGGGTAATTCTCGTTGTTGCCTCATTCTTCGGCTCAATCCTTTCTATTCCTGGATATGAGAGCTTGTTCTTGTATCGAATTTTACTACCAGTTCAAGTGCTGTTATTACTGCTAACTTGGAAAGA
Source organism: Listeria sp. SHR_NRA_18 (assembly GCF_003856515.1). Lineage (NCBI taxonomy): Bacteria > Bacillati > Bacillota > Bacilli > Caryophanales > Listeriaceae > Listeria > Listeria sp. SHR_NRA_18. Next base: position 11,892 of record NZ_QPKR01000002.1, on the reverse strand, counting down.
CTGGTCCTGGCTCAATAGACGTGTGCGAATCATGTTACTTCTGCTCCTCGGTTGGCTCTTTGCAGCGGCAATAACACTCGTCTGGGCAAAATATCCAGTAGCAGGATTCCGAAATTTATATTACATCATCGAAGCGATTTATCTGATAGGAACTGGAATTTACTATTTGGATAGCAAAAAGAAACTAGAACGACTGGCGCTACTCTTGTGCGGTGTGATTAGCATCAACATCAGCATCGCTATGTATGAGATAACGACAGGGCTTCACTTGAAAAAATCAGCGTTAAACGGTGCGATTGGAAATGTTCAATTCTTGCCTAGTGGAACTTTTTTTAACCCGAATGACCTCGCGTCTTTCCTTGTGTTATTCCTGCCCTTGGTCCTCGTATACATGCGATCTGAGACATATTTTGGGAAAATAATAAAAATCTCGCTCTCAGTTATGTCTGTTTATATTATCATCGCGACACAATCTCGCATTGCACTTGTCTTAATCGCAGGTATTTTGTTTCTCCTTATTGTAAAAAAATCGTGGAAATGGGGAGTGCTGATTGTACTCTCTATCCCACTTATCTTACAGTTACCAGCGATGCAAGAAATCACAAAACAGGTGAATCGAACCTATACAGAAAAAGATACGTCAACTGATTTTCGACTGGAGATTACAAACTACACATGGCAGACGATTCAAGATACGCATTTTATTGGACTTGGCCCTGGGAATGTGCAAATGGCATTAGCGCAATACTTTCCAGCCGATGAGCAAAATGGAGAAGGTGGCGTATCCGTGCATAATTTCTTGCTAGAAGTTTTAGCTAATTACGGTTTGCTATCCGCGTTGTTCCTTTTCTTATTCCTGTACTTCGTGTGGCAATTTAGCTTCCGATTATGGTACGAGAACAAAGGAAAAGAACCTTGGTATATGTTGCCCCTAATCATTAGCATCGCCTTTCCATTCATTTCATTCGCATCAAGCACAACACTTGAAAAAAGCTATGTATGGATCAGCTTTGGGATAATTCTGGCGATATTGAACCATTACTTTAAACGAACGGAGCTTGAAAATGAAAAAAATCATACTTTTAATAAGTAGTCTATTTGTAGTAAGTGTGCTTGTTTCTTGTCAGCAAAACGAAGAACCGAAACAAACTACGGCGAAACAAATGCAACATGATTTTCCAAAAGATGAGGCAGCAATCGTCACGAGCTTGAAAATAGAAATGGTATCTATAAAAGATGCCAGCAAAAGCCTACCAAAAGGCGAGAACCTAAAAGAGAAAAAATTAATGAAAGTAAAAATGAAGATTGGAAATATGACAGAATACAACATTCCGATGGCGGCGAGTTTTTTCAAAGCATTGGATTCCAATGGGAAATATCAACTAAACTACCCAATGGTAGACGAGCTTGGCGAAACGATTTCTGGGGATAAGGTAATTCACGGCGCTGTATATTTTGCCATTCCAAAGGATCGTGTCATTGAGAAAATCGTCTATGAAGATCCGAAAAGAGACGCGTTTTATGAGTGGGCGGTGGAAAAATAATGATGGAGAAACTGAATGTCTTAATGGTGTCCGATGATTTCTATCCAAGTGTTGGAGGAATTGCCGCTCATGTACTAGAAATTAGCCGCGCCATCAGTGCTCTAGGGCATAACGTTGTGTTGCTTACAAAAATATATGACCCGGAGAATGAATTGCCGGAAGAAGTGTATGTCGGTAACGTCCGTGTCGTGCGGGTGAAAGTAAGTAATAGACGAAAAATTAGAGCATTAGAATTCATGTATAAAGGCAGGCGTAAAATAAAACAACTGCTGGAAGAAGACGTATTTCAAGTGATTCACTGGCATAAACTTATCGCTGATTCGGTCATTACGAAAATCCCATTCGACGGTGTAAAAATTTTTACAAACCATTCCTCCACTTTTCTGAATTGGTATGCGCAAAAGAAATTTACGCGTTGCCGTGTTTTGCTTGGGCATATGGATGGCGTTATCGCGCCGAGTTCTGAGCTGACGAGTAAAATTGCTATGGTTTTGCCAAAGAAAGCTGCTCGGAATATTTCAAACGGTGTGGATGTCTCTAAATTTTATCCAGATAAAATGATGCGCCGTGTAATGCGCTTGAAGCTAGGATACGAGGCTTCGGATAAGGTTGTGATGATTGCGAGGCGACTGGAAGAAAAGAATGGTGTCCTGTACTTTACGAAAGCTATTCCAAAGATGCTGGCAAACAACCCAACGATTCAAATCTTGATTGTTGGGAGTGGAAGTCAGGAAGCTGCAATCCGTACTTTCATTGAAGAAAATGACCTGGAAGAGCGTGTGACAATCGTGACGGGTGTGATGAATCCAGAAATGCCACATTATTTTAATGCAGCGGATGTTGTCGTGCTACCTTCCTTGATGGAGGCGACGAGCATTGCTGGCCTAGAAGCGATGGCGTGTGGGAAACCGCTTGTTGGAACAAGTGTTGGCGGGATTCCTGAGATTATATCTCCTCACGAAACGGGTTTGCTCGTACCTGCGAAATCTATTGAATCATTGGCGAACGGCGTTTTGGAAATGCTAGCTGATGAAAAGAAACTCCTCGAGATGGGGGATAAAGCTTTGAAAGCTGTTCATGATAATTTCGCTTGGCAAGAAATTGCAAGAAAAACAGTGGCGTTTTATAAACAGAACTTAGAGGCCTAAAAAGCTAGAAAAGGTGATTTACGAGTGACTTCCAAATTAATGAAACCATTCATGCTGATGATACTACTGACGATTGCCACTCAATTTTTCGGTTTGATAAAAAATGTATTTATCGCAAAAATTTTCGGAGTGGGCGCGGAAGTAGATGCTTATAATTTAGCGAATACGTATACGGTATCGATTACGAACTTAGCTATACCAGCGATTATCATTGTACTCATCCCGTTTTTAACGAAGCGCGGAGATACTGTGGCTGAACGAGCGGCAATCAATACGTATGTCAGTGTCTTGCTGCTAGGAATTATAGTGGCGGTAGGGCTAGGTATTGGAAGTTTGTTTTGGATATTGAAGCATCAGTCTGGTTTATCGGAAACACTAACATTAACCTTGTTGATTATTATGATTCTGAGTGTTGCACAAATTTATCGCGTCTTGACCGCTGTCTTAACTGCATTCCGGCAAGTCGAGAACGATTTTCTAACTGCAAAAATAGCGACGTTATGCAGCACAATTTTCAGCGGTATCTACATCGTCTTGGCGCAAAAACCCTCTATTTTGTTAGTCAGCTTATTTTTGACTATTTCATTTATTCTTGAAGCAGGCATCTTGCTTGTTCGAAACCGTGGATTTGGATTTCGTATCCAGTTTAAATGGGGAAATCAAATTTTCCACAAATTAATACGCCAAACTGGGCCAGTTGTTTTTAACTCGATTGTGTTTCAAGTTTCGCTACTTTTCTCAACAACGCTGGCTAGTTTTTTAGGTCAAGGGTACGTGGCAACATTAGGCTATGCAAACCAGATTTTAAGCATTATTCAGGCGCTTGTTCTTGTTAATATTTTAACTCTCGTGTACCCTTCATTGACGCGCATGTTTGCTAAAAAAATTAACGCTGGAAAAGAATTATTTATCAAATATGTCACCGTTACGAACATACTTGTCATTCCATTGGTCGTTGGGATTGCGGTTATCGGTGACCTGTTCACGGCACTGCTTTTCGAACGGGGTGCGTTTACCTCAGCGGATACGCAACAAGTGACTTTATTTATGACCATGCTGGGTATTGGTTTACCGGGATTAGTGCTACGAGATTTCATTTACCGGGTTTACTTCTGTTTAGATGATACAAAAACGCCGTCCCGAATTTCTATTTTCACAATACTCGCCAATGTTTTGTTACTCCTGATTTTAACTCCTATTTTTAATATCTACGCAGTACTTCTTATCCCCGGATTTATGAATTTTGTATCTGCTTGGTTTGCTTATCGACTACTCGAAAAACGAATTGGGCGAATGGATGCGCGGCATAAGTTGGTCAAACAACAACTGATTATTCTTGTCAACGCAGGCGTGATGGGAGCTGTACTCTACTATTTAAAAGCGCAAATTAGTTTGTCCCCAATCGTATCTTTATTACTGCTTGTTGTAGTTGGAATAGCAATATACGGCGCACTTGTCGCCCTCACGCAAAGACGTTTTATCCGAACTTTAAAAACGAAAGGAGCAAGCGAATGATGAAAAAAGTTCTAATAATGAGCTCGGTCCATCCTTGGAATGATACGCGTGTTTTTCATAAAGAGGCTGTGAGTTTGGCTAATCTAGGCTATGATGTAACGCTTTATGCAGCAGCCAGTAATCATGTCTATGAAAACAACATTCCGAATTTGCGTGTGATTACATTTACGTCGAAAAGCATGATGAAGCGGTGGCAAACATGGTTTAAATTCTATTCCATTGCTAGCCAATCTGATGCTCAAATCATTCATCTACACGATCCAGAACTACTACCACTCGGCTATTTTCTGCAGAGAATGCATCATAAAAAAGTGATTTTTGATATGCATGAAGATTTCCCGGCAGTGTTGAAAGCGAAAAAAATCGGTAAGTTAAGCATGCCGAAGTGGTTGATACGAATCGTTTCTTCCGCTGAAAAAAAGATGCTTCAAAACATGAACGCAGTGATTTATGCAGAGAAATATTACAAAGAAAACTATGGGGTATTGACGACGAAACAGATGGACGTTTACAATTATCCCTTTTTACAAGAGGTATTTGAAATAGCGAAATATGAGACGCCGACATTGATTTATGCGGGAGCGATTCATGAAATACGCGGTTTCAAGGAGATGCTTGCAGTCGCGCAACTTTTGAAACAGGCAAACTATCAATTTCAGTTGCTTATTATAGGAAAAGTGCCGGAACGATTGGAAGTGTATACAGAGGAATTCCTGGTTGAGAACGATTTGGTGAACGAGGTGCAGCTGGTTGGCCGCTTAGATTTATGTGAGTTGATGACGTATTACGCGAAGTCCCACATTGGTCTGGCAATACTTCACCCTGAAGCGAACTATTTACGCTCATTACCAACGAAAGTTTTTGAATATATGTCGTTGTCTTTACCGTATGTGCTTTCCAATTTCAAGTCATATGAGCGTTTGGCGGAGGAAACGAAGAGTGGCTATGCGGTCAATCCATTGTCTCCGAACGAAATCGCAGCACAGATAAAGATGCTACTAGATGAACCAAAAAAGCAAATGGAACTCGGCTCGAATGGCTATAAACAACATGTAGCTAACTTCAATTGGTCGATTGAGGAACGCAAATTAGGCGAATTATATGACGAAATTTAAAGGAGTCAGTTACTTTGAAGATACTATATATACACCAGCATTTCCAAAAAGAAAAAGGCGCGACACGGTCTTATGAGTTCTCAAAATATTTCTTAAAACAAGGTCATAACGTCACGCTTATCACTGGAACTGGAACGAGTGAAACGACGGCAGAAGGGCTTGAGGTCATTTCTACCGCAACGAAATATAATCAAAAAATGAGCAAATGGCGCAGGATTCAAGCATTTGGCCAATTTATGACTGGTAGCTTCAAACAAGGCATGAAACAAAAAAGTGTCGATGTGATATATGCAACGTCAACGCCTCTAACGGTAGGTTTGGTTGGTTTAGCGCTCAGCAAAATAAAGCGCGCACCATTCGTATTCGAAGTCCGCGATGTTTGGCCAGATGTGCCCGTGAAATTAGGTTATTTGAAAAATCGTTTTTTGATTGGAATGCTGTCTTATTTAGAGAAGCAGTTGTATAAGCATGCAGCACATGTTGTGGCATTATCGCCGGCAATGAAGGAAAACATCGTTGCGAAAGGTGTGAGCAGTGAGAAAGTGCACGTTGTGGAAAACCTCGCAAATAATGAAGCAATGAATCGAATTACCGCGAAAATACCGACTTCTCTCGCTGTGAAATCGTGGATGAAGGATCGTTTCGTCGTCGTACATCCAGGTACGATGGGTGAGGTAAATGGATTGCAACATTTGGTGAATGCCGCTCGTGAAATGAAAGATAAATCGCATATTGGTTTTTTACTCATCGGTGAAGGCTCAGAGAAATCGGTATTACAACAACAGGTTGCGGAACAGGGACTGGAGAATGTGCTAATTCTAGATGAAATGCCAAAAAAAGAAGTACAAAGTTTCATTAAGTGTTGCGATTTAGGTGCGATGACAGTGAAGGATGCTCGGATTCTTTGGGATAACAGTGCCAATAAATTTTTCGACTTTTTAGCAGCGGGGTTACCGGTGATATTGAATTATCAAGGTTGGCAGCATGATGTCCTAGTGAAAAGCGGTGCTGGCAAAGGATTTCTATATACAGATCAGGCAGGGTATTGCCGATTTATTGAAGAGATGGCAGAGGACAAGGCGCGTTATTTCAAAGCGCAGAAAGCAAGTAAGCGACTAAGTGAAAATTATGATGCTGAGCGTTTGGCAGGTCGTGTACATGATATTTTGGTGAAAGGAGTCGCTAGAAATGAAGCGTTGTATTGATGTTGTTGTTGCTTTTAGTATGGGAATTATCGCGATTTTGCCAGTTTTAGGTTGTGCGATTATATTTTACCTTTTATATAGAGAAATACCGTTTTATGTAAGTGAGCGTGCTGGGAAGAATCGGAAAGCTTTTCGAATTTATAAGTTGAAATCGATGCGTCAATTGTTTGCCTCATCAGGAGAAGCGTTGCCAGATGATGCGCGATTAACCTCGTTTGGGATGTTTTTGAGGAAGTACAGCCTAGATGAGTTGCCGCAATTATGGAATGTGTTAAAAGGTGATATGAGTCTGATTGGGCCACGTCCGCTCCCGATGGAGTACAACGATTTGTATAGCGAAGAACAGCGTAAACGAAATGACGTGAGGCCTGGCATAACAGGTTTGGCACAAGTGAACGGACGCAATGCAATCAGTTGGGAAGCAAAATTTGCATGGGATGTTTATTATGTGGATCATTATTCAGCTAAACTGGATTTAAAAATTTTTATCCAAACTATTGGTAAAGTGCTTGGTAGCGCGGATATTAGTCAAGATAATCATGTCACCACGGAAAAATTCCAAGGAACGATAGGCGAGACACAGGTAGAATGAGTCACGTATAAATTTAATGATGAAAGAGGTTAAAACGGATGAATAAAGCCATTTTACTATCAACACCACATATGAGCGGCAAGGAACAGGACTACATTCAAGAAGCATTTGACACGAATTGGATTGCGCCGCTAGGAACGAATGTTACAGAATTTGAACAGCAAATTAAACAGTACACTGGGGCTAAATCAGTTTGTGCGACAAGTTCTGGAACAGCTTCGATTCATTTAGCGTTGCGTTTATTGGAAGTAGGGCACGGAGATATGGTTTTCTGTTCCTCCTTCACGTTTATAGCCAGTGCAAACCCGATTAAATATTTAGGGGCTGACGTGACTTTCATCGATTCAGAACCAGAAACGTGGAATATGTCGCCTCAAGCATTAGAACGCGCGTTAGCAGATGCGAATAAAGAACAATGCTTACCAAAAGCGGTGATTATCGTACATCTATACGGACAAAGTGCAAAAATGGATGAATTAGTCACTGTTTGTGAAAGCTTTGGTGTTCCAATCATTGAGGATGCCGCAGAATCACTAGGCTCTACTTATAAAGGGCAACAAACAGGGACATTCGGAGACTTTGGTATTTTTTCCTTCAACGGTAACAAAATTATTACAACATCTGGCGGCGGTGCGTTGGTAGCTAAAGATCCAGCGATGATTGAAAAAGCCATTTTTTTAGCCACACAAGCAAAAGAAAAAGCGTGCCATTATCAACATGAGGAAATCGGTTATAACTACCGAATGAGCAATATTTTAGCAGGGATTGGACGCGCGCAAATGGAAGTTTTGGATGAGCGTATTGCGGCAAGACAAGCTAATTTCCGTTTTTATACAGAGAAGTGTCGATATTTGGACGAAGTAAGTATGATGCCGGAATTTTCTAACTCGGTATCGAATCATTGGCTCAGCGCTATCACATTAGATATAGAGAAAACAGGTATGACACCGTACGATGTGATGGAAAGAATGCAAGCATACAATATTGAAACGCGTGTCCTGTGGAAACCGCTACATTTGCAACCAGTTTTTGAAACAACGCCATTTTATAAACATGAGCAAGAGGAAGAATCTGTTTGTGAAAGGTTGTTCCGCGAGGGGTTGTGTTTACCATCAGGATCGAACTTGACGCAGGCCGAACTAGAATATGTCAGTACAGCTTTAGAGAACATTTTTAAGGAGAATGAACAAAGCGAGAAAAGTAAAGGAGGTGATGGCAAGGCTAATTTGGTTGAAACGGGAACTATGGCGCTGCTTTAAAAACATCTATGCGCAAGGGACATGAATTTTTTTTTGAAGGGGGGCACAGTGATTTTTAGATAAGAGAAGTGTCTAAAATAGAAAGATAGATAGACATAGATAACTCAGGTAAAAATATAAAACTGTGGGGGAATTGAATTTGAAGAAATGGATATATTGCTTAATGATGCTCGTTCTTTTCATAAATACTATTTTTATGGCAGCGGTAAATGCTAGTGCGGTAACAACGAATAATGGCGTGCGGGCAACAGGGAATTTCAATATTGATTTAAGGGTATATGATGCGCCAATTATTAGCTCGGGTAAAGTGAATTTACGCGTGACATTAAGCGCGGATGCAGATACTGTGCATGATGACGGAGAATTAATTTCGGTAGTGATTCCTAGAGAAGTATACAACGCAGGCACGTTAACAAATATAAATTCAACGGCTTTCACAATCGATCACGTGGACAAATCACCAGCATCGATGCCAGACAGCATTATTGTGTACGTAAAGCCAGTTAGTAGCTTTAACGTTGGTGCGGCATGGTCGGCGTCATTTACAATCTCTTTTCAAGCACCGATTATCCGCACCAATACGACATTGCAAGCAGATCAAAAATTCACAGCGAGCTACCGAGGAAAAACGGACACTGAAATTGTACCGATTTCGATGCAGCCAATTGGAACGCCTGTCCCTTTTGAGAAATGGTGGAAGGGAACAGTAGATAAAAACGGTATTGCTTTGGTTCATGCCTCGGATAGTAGTTTTAATACAGTTCATTTGGCGATGAATGTGCAGACACATTTGAATCTGCATGATGTCGTCGTTACCGATGAAGTGCCACAAGGCTTAGAAATTGATCCTCACGCACCTGTTACAAAAGGTATTGATGCAACAGATAGCAGTTCCGTCGATGGTATTCGGATTATTTTAACACATCCAGATGGCTCACGAGAATACGTCACAGCTCAATATGCTGATAAAATCAACTACGATCCAGTCACCCAACAGCTAACATTTAGCGTCGATCAGTTAGATCCCGATGAAATGCTTCTTGTCGAGTATAAAGTAAAAGTAACGCATGTTTATGAACAATACAAAGGCCCAGCGAAGATGACAAGTCAAGAAGTTACGAAAACAGCGAGTCTCACGTACCGACTAGATGGTGATGAGAATTTTAATAAAGTATTGAAAAAAACAGTGGACGAAACAGTTATTACAGCAAAAAATCCAACCATCCATTATTCTCTAGAATTAGGTGCGATAACTGGAACGATTAAAGCTGGCCAAACATTTACCGATAAATTGGATAGCCGTCTTGATTACAGCGGTATCATAAGTGACGATTCAGGTGCATTTGACATTGTAGAACAAAACAATGAGCTAACGATAGTTGTCAAAAAAGATATTCCAATCGGTAGTTCAGCTACAGCCAAATTTAGCGTCGATGCAACACGTTTAGCGATTGGAGATAGTGTTCATAATACAGGAGCGATTTTGCTAAATGGCGAATATTATGATTCCAATACGGTTACTACGAAGAAAATCCGCGGTGATATCCTTATTACGAAGCAAGATGCAGCTGATTCTACACAAAAACTAGCCGACACAGTATTTGAATTACAGAACCCAAACGGAGATGTAGTAGATACTGGTGTGACGAATGCAAATGGTGAATGGCTAATCGAAGGCTTAGTACCTGGAGATTATCAGCTCGTCGAAACAAATGCAAGTCAAGGTTACGCGTTGGATTCGACACCGATTCCAGTCACAATTACGAACAACAGCCTGAGCACACTAAACATCACAGTTGAAAATAAAAAAATAGCACCAAGTACACTTGAAGTTACAAAAGTGGACAAAGATACTGGCGTGTTTTTAGCTGATGCAACCTTCCGTTTAGAGAGCCCCGATGGAACTTTTGTTGAAGGAAAAACAGATATCAATGGAAAACTATATTTCATTGGGTTGCTGCCAGGTAAATATTTATTAGAAGAAACAGCGGCACCGATTAACTATTTGTTAGACCCAACGATTCATGAAGTAGACGTAGTTAGCGAAGGAAGTAACATACAATTAACTGTCGAAAATAGCGCGATTCCAGTAATACCACCAATTTTCAACGACCCAATCGATCCGGTTGAACCTAATGACCCAAGTAATCCAGATGATCCTGCTAAAACACCAGAGAATTCTGTCACAACACCAGAAAAACCAGTAAAAACACCTAACAAGCCAATAAGCCCTATTTCGCAAAAAGCACCATCTATTGTGCCAATCTCCAAATCAAATATTAGCGTAAAACAGGAAAAAATAGCACAAAAAGCAAATGATTCTAAACTCCCTAAAACAGGCGATCATAGTTCCTTAGTTTGGGTAATATTGGGCTCTTTACTACTTTTAGCGTGTATTAGACATCGAAGAATAAGTGAGAAGTAGAATATATTTGACAAAAAAACGAAAAAAGTTCATGAAATCGTCATATAAAAAAAATATGGGATTGAAAACTAAAAAAAAACTGACAATTATAGCTGGTAAACTTAAATTAAGGAGGTGAGAGAGAAAAATCGTTAGAAGGTAATACTAAAGAGTTCCTATTCGCGGTATAAAAAGCCGTGATTGTAAGAAATAAAATTTTAAAAATTGAAAGAGGTAAAAACTAAAATGAAAAACGCAAGTAAAAAAATAGCAGTAGGTTTATTAACAACGACAATTGTAGCATCGCAAATTTTCCCAACATCATTAAGTTTATCAGAATCATTGAGCGGTGGACATCTAGCAGAAGCAACAGTAGCAACGGATTACTTCAGTGCTATATCATCTCAATCATCAAACATAATTGTGAATGAAGCTAACGGAAAAATTAACGTTGTAGTTAATTTAACAAAACTTAGTACTGGTGGAACAATTAGAATTAGAGCTACTAGTAATGGAGTTGGTGCCGAACTTTATAATTATGGAATATTGGAAACACCAACAGCTACTGGGATAAAAATCTATACATTAGATAAAAAAGTTGAGATTCCTAAATTTGGAATGCTTACTGTGGATTATTATAACAAGGCAGGAACAGCTGTTGTTGCAAGTGTAAGTTATTTAGTTAACGATGGCTTTACATCGACTAGCCAAGATATTTCGGATGCAACAAACAAGGTCAATAATCTTTTCAAAGATGCTAATAAAAATAGCTTGAAGCCAACAACAGACCAAGCAGCAATTGATGCAGCACAAGCAGCAGTAGATAAACTTGCAGCAGGAACGGATAAAACCAATTTACAAAACGATATTAATAAAGCAAAAGAATTGTTAGCAAAACAAACAGCAGATAAAGCAGCGCAAAATACTGCGAAAACTGCTGTGGATGCCCTATTCACAGATGCAACAAAAACCGGCATTAAATTGACAACAGACCAAGCGGCAATCGATGCGGCACAAGCTTTAGTGAATAAAGTACAAGATCCAACAGTAAAAGCAGACTTACAAAAAGATATCGACAAAGCACAAAGCTTACTAGATGGACAAAACGAA
>NZ_QPKR01000029.1:0-2404 GCF_003856515.1 Listeria sp. SHR_NRA_18 | reverse complement strand
GATAACGAATCCCGCAATGACAATCGTGCCACATGCGGTACCTATCGCTTTTCCCCAGCTCTGTGTGACAAATCCAACAATCATCATTACCGCACCGGCTATAGCCAATCCAATGATTAATTGTTTTGTAAACGAGTCGTAAAACCCGGTCAAATCAAACGGCATTGCCATGTCATCTACTCCTTCTATTCATTCATTTTTTCGACAAAATAACTGTCTTTATTTTGGCGCATTTCTAGTGAAAAATAAGACGTATGTGGCGCGCCTTTGGTATAAGAGAATGTATAGGTTCCTTGCACACGAACAACATCCCCTTTTTTCACCAGTTGATCAATGGTTGCGCCTTCCAATGTTGCTTGATCTAATCCTTTGACTGCCGAAACAAGATAAAGGTTTGCATCATTCTTACAGTATAGCTCCAGGTATTTTTGAATAAACGACTCGATGTTGCTTTTTTCCTTGCCATCTTCTATAGCGTTGCCATCTTTCACAAAATAATTCTCTGGATTTTGTACCGCTCGGCTTGGTGTCGTACTCTTCGTCATATTCAGATACTCCGGTAATTGAACGATGACTAATTGCCCCTCTTTATACACGCCATACAGGGCAACTTGAAGCTTTTTCGTCTGCTTGTTCTCTGACATCACAACTTCGTAAAGCGTTCGATACAAGATGTCTTTGTCTTGTTTTCCCGCAACTTCTTGGTGAATGTACGATACCTTTTGTACGTGCTGCTGTACACCATCTGTTTGTCCATCGACACCATCGATTCGAACGCCTTCGGCTACGTGACTCTCCAGCTTTTCTTTCCGTTGTGTCACTGCAACTTCTGTATTCACTGGCGATGTGAAATATAGCGCTAGCCATTGTTCCCCTTCATACGTGACCATATCACTGGCAGCTTCTCCAGCTTTCATTTCCGCCAGCAGTTTTTCTGGATCAATGGCTTTTTCATTGGCGACAGAGACAATGGTATCTAGTCGGCCAAGTACCATGATGTTCGTAAACAAAAACACCGCAAATAAGCCGTAAAAGAATACCGTTAACGCATTTTGAAAGAAGCGTTTTTTAAACGGAATGCCACGGCTGGAGATTTCGGTGTTTTTTATCTGTTTCTGTTTCTTCTTTCGTTTCGGTCGTTTGGGGGCGCTCGGATGGATATTTTCAAGATGTATTTTCGGCTCATTCATGCGCCAACCCAACTCTTTGCATTAATTCTTTGGGAATTTTATCGGTAATAATAACCTCATTCACAATAATGCCAGCACCTTCTAAATAGTACAGCGCACGCTGATAATTCGTTTTATTCTCGGCATATTCTTTTAGATCATGATAGAACAATTGTGATCCAACAATATATTTTTTTTGCTCCAGCTTACGCAAAATTTCATTCCGTACTTTTTCATAGCCATTCAATTTGCGCCCGGTATGCTTTTTTTCCTCCCAACTTGTCGTGCTTACTTCTTCTCGTTTTTCATTTTCCATTGTTCGCTAACTTCCTTTCTGTGTGGAGCCAACAAGCGTTATCGCCATGTCGGCCATTTTCCATTGATTTTCTTCTTTTTCGAACACAATGCGCATATAACTGGTTTGTTCGTATTCGCTGCCATTTACGGCCACACGCTGCGTAATAAGATTGGTCATTTCCGGATGCAAGGTGCGATCATCATTCCAAAACGCCTGGCGTTTGATAATATGACTTTTAACTCCCTCTCCCCCTATACCAGCAGCCTCTTGCATCTTTGTTTGGAAAGATTTTGTGGCTAGTGGCATGATATGCTGAAATTGCTCTTGTACACTGCTGTAGCTGAAATAAGCATTCACCAATGCTTCGTTTACCTCACGAATTTCTTTAGCCACTGTAGCCGTTTCCTCTGAAACCGATGGTTCCGCTGCTTCTTTTGTCTCGTTTGCTCCTTTCACGTCAATAACGGTTTGTTTTTGTTTTTCCTGCTTTGTTTTTTGGACCGGTTCAGGCGCTTCTTGTTGTCCTTCATGCAGCATATATCCTGTAAATCCTGATCCAATAATCAAAAATAGTAAGCCAATCAGGATACCTACTTTTTTTCGTTTAGACATAGGATAAATCGCCTCTTTCTGTTTATTTGGTAGGATCAATCCGGCCGAATCCTGCAAAGTGTGATTTCCAGTAAGCACCTTGGTAATCGTGATAGCCGATACCGCTACTATTGGAGTCATACATCATCTTTTCATTGATGACGATTCCAACGTGGCTAATGTGGTTTGCGCCTCCGTACGTGCCTTTGAAGAAAATAAGATCCCCAGCTTTCACATCACTTGCTGGGACACGTTGAGTAAATGCGTATTGTTCTTGTGCTGTCCGTGGGAGATTAATCCCCGCACGCTTAAAAGACCATTGCATCAATCCGGAGCAATCAAATCC
>NZ_QPKR01000028.1:0-2409 GCF_003856515.1 Listeria sp. SHR_NRA_18 | reverse complement strand
GGCCTATACGTTTCATGTAGACTGTACAGGTTATCAAACCATGTTATTGCATCATAACCAAAAGAATAAATTGGACACGTATTGTAGCGTATTACTATTTCCTGATTTTCTAAAAACTCCTTGGCTACTACCACCCGCCATTTTGGAGGCATTACGATTCCAAAATATATAAAATCACCAACCTTCAAATCACTAGACATTTGATTTCCTCCTTCTTAAACGTACTAGACCTTCAATATCTACTTAAAATGGGTTGCTTGGCAATGCTTCATTTCCACCACATCTCCTACAAATAATGGATTATCTCGTTTTATTTGTTCCTGAAATTCATTGATTATATCCAATTCTTTGTCTAAATATTCTTGCTGCTGCTCTGCTTCTCCACAGCGTGCCAAACAGGCTAATGTAGTTACGAAGCTTCCTTTAGAACGTAATAATGGTTCTGCTGATTTATCTGCTAACTCCCCTAGCGCAAGGGCTTCTAGGCGCATATCCAGAGACTCTAATGCTGTATGCGACTGATCGAAAGCATGTATCACGGCGCGTAGTGCTAAACTTTTATTGCTCTCCATTTGTATCAGTTTAACAAAAGCCTCTTGGGCTTCTTGACGACACTTTTCTTCTTCATACGTGACCATTCCATATCTTCCTTTCATCGGCTAACTTACTTTCTTTATAAAACGCATGAGTACAGCATCTATTTTCATATAAGCAGCTATTATTTTTGGCCATTGCATCCAAATGTAGAAAGCTCCTCTACTCAATGTGGCACTACCCACTAGCGAAAATAGAAGTTGAACCTCTTTCGTAACAGGTAATCCCAGCCACCAATAAAAAAGCACTAATAAAAATCCCCATCGTGCAAATACGCTAAATACAGTGCCAGTTGTTCTCACTATCGCTGGTATAATCCCATGAACGGATCGAATAATAATAAATACAATGCCCACTAGCCCAAATCCGTATAAAAAACCAATTGGAATGACTGTTAGCCACATTTCCTTAAACATTGGATTATCAAATCCGTGAGCAGTCAAATACGCATAGGTTGCATTAACTAGCTTAGGATAGATTAGCCAACCTGTCCCAATGCTGGTAATCCTCCAAATTGCTTGGAATATTTGATAAAATATCTTGGCCATGAATTCACTCCTCTTGTTTGATTAACTGCTTCTCCAGCTTTTTATCTAATCGCTGTTCTTCTGCAAACTGGTCTACTTCCCTCATGGTAAGGGTTATCAAAGCTTGCCGTTTTCTTTTTGTTATGGTGTTTTCTATCGAATATAGGACACGGTAGCTATCATTTGAATTAAAAATAGAGCCCTTTCCTGCTGGACTCTCTTGTCTAAATGGCTCAAATTCCATGGTTTGTAATGTCTCAAATGCCTTTACTTCATGCTCTTTCAGGTATAAACGAATGGTTTGTTCTGGTGTTTGTTCTGACTGTTGCTCAGCCTGTGATAATACTACAAGGCATACAATCAAAGCTGTCATGAGTATTACTACTACACCTGTCAAATGATGCATAGAAATCGACTCCTATTCTTCTAATTGTTCATTTAGACGCTTTTTCAAAGCGTTCTCCTCTTCCTTCTCTTCTGCAAATACTTCCACATCATTTTGACTTGCTGTTACCATGGCCTCTCGTTGCTTTCCAGTATCTTCATTTTTCGCTGCATACACAATTTTATACGTTGTATACGTACTTAAAAGAATGGTCGTTTGTTCGTTCTTTTCAAATGCAAATCCCTCTAATATTTCACCTTCTTTTAATTCTTTTGCTTGTAGGTACAGTTCAATTTGGCTCCGTTCTTGCTTTTCTTTGATTAAAGCTTTTCGTTCAATCTCTTTTTGTTCTGGATGAATAAAGATTACAAGTACTGCGATTACTAGTAAAATAATGATTGCCCAAATTGATTTATTCCAGACTTTATTTTTAGTCCACACATATACGTCCTCCCCTGTGTTTGACAATTCTTACACCAAATTGTTTCCTATGTTTCTGATCTAGTTTTTTTAGAATAGCAAAACCCGCATCTTCGCGTAGATAGCCCTCATCAAATAAATAATCTTTTTCTTTCTTCGTAATATAACTTGGAATCAACGTGTGCGGTAACAATAGTTGATTTCCGTACGTATCTATTGCTTTTCTTGCTGGTTCTATCCTCACTATTTCGCTCTCCTCCTTTACTTCATGACTTCTATTGCAATCCATCCTAATTAAAAAGGCGTACTCCATTCGTCTATGTCCTCGTTTGCACCTGTGTTATATTCGTATATATATTCTGGCTCTTGGTAAATAATTTTTGTACCATCATCGGATAAAATAACTTCATATTCCTTTTTATCTGCATAAACAGTAAATGAACCATCCTTATACATTTCTACAACTTTTTCGCAGTTTGGAAA
>NZ_QPKR01000027.1:0-2594 GCF_003856515.1 Listeria sp. SHR_NRA_18 | reverse complement strand
ACTGAATACTGATTCAAATAGATTTTTTAGATTCTTATTAGCGGATTAGCCTATTACCTACTACAGATAGGCTAATTTGTTTTTAACCAACCCAGATGATGCTAAGTGTTTGAATAGCAAGAATTAAACTCATATTTTTCACCTCCTAATATCATTATAACGATTGTAAACGCTACATTTTAATACCCGTACTATTGTACGTCTACTTTTTTTGTAGCCTGACCAAAATTTATTCACATTTAATTTGTTAAAGGGAGGGACTAATTTGCAACATATCGGAAAAGTACTAAGAAGAATTAGGGAAATAAAAGGGTTAAGACAAGAAGATTTGGTCACGCCAATAGTATCCCTGTCTACCATTCAAAAAGTGGAGGCTGGGAAAAGAAATCCATCCCACGATGTGATCTTAAGTATGATTAGCTCCTTAGATGTATCTTACGAAGAAGTACTATATCTCCAAAATAATTATAACCTAGATGAACGTGCATAACTCATTTCTGATTTTAAAAACTTAACTAACTCCCTAGAAGCTGACGCTTTCGGCACACTAGATAGAAAAATAACTAAATATTTAAAAAAGCATCAAGATGTCCAGATGAAAGACTTACAAGCTACTGTTAGGGGAATGATTTGCTTTCAAGAAACACAAGACTTTGTTGCCCCAAGGTCAATTGTTCAAGATGTGTGGAATAGAATTGAGCCTCAAAATGACTGGCTTAGTTTCGATGTTTATCTCATGAGTCACATATTTTATGTCTTTGAATTTGATTCCGCTGCAACTAATATTGTTAGAATAGCAGATTACATTGCTAGATACGATGACCTAAATGCAAATCCAAAGTTACGAGTAAGCTTTTTACTCAATGTGCTTACCTTTTACAGACACCATAATCGAATTGTAGAAGCTGAAAAATACGCTGATGAAGCCATTACAATTGCTGGTCCTTTTATTCTCCATCGATTGGTTGCTCAATACAGAAAAGCTGAAATTATGTATTTAAAAGGGCATAAGGAAAAAGCTATGGAAGACGCAAATTTTGTATTTGAATGTCTAAAAACCATGCGTCTAAACGCTATCTACGATGATTTATTAATTGACTGGGAGCAAACATTAAATATGGACAAATAAAAGACGCCTTTTCATACGATAGGCGCCAAAGACTGTGATCATAGTTGGAATGTGATTACAGTTTTTTGTTTGTCAAAATTGCATTTAAGCAAACCAAAATTTTGATTTACGATTATCTGTTTTCTTCATGGGATAACCTCCTTAAACTCCTGAATACGTTTTCTTTCTCTACTTCCAGCGTATCACAAAAAAGTCTTAAAAAACCGATTTAGTCGTAAACGTAGCGATTTCGTTCGTAAACGCGAAAAAACGGTCTTTTATTAGTTATTTTTATAACTAATATCCCTACTTTTCGTTTTGTGATGCTTAAATTAAGGATAGCGATTTCACAAGGTTTTGGTTAATAATGTTCCTTATTTCCAACAAAGCGAAGCGGGCAACAAATAAACCAGGTTAAGTCCAGGTTAAAACATAAAAATACAGATTAGAAGAACTAACGCCTTCCGCTTTGCTCCAGTTGTTCCCAGTCTCCCAGTCAACGGTATTGCTACGCAAACCTCTGTCTGCTCGACTGTCTACGCTGCCCCAAAAACATACGGAATTATCCCTTCAAATGCAATCAAAACGGTAGATCGTCTAAAGAAATATCTACACGTCTCTGTTCTTGTTCTCTTTTTCTTAATTCCGCAGCATGTCTCTTTTGAGCAGCAATTAAGCGCTGTTCCATGCGCTCTTTCAACAAATATTGTTCTTGAGATACACTAGATTCCGGGTTTTGAAGAGCCTTATGGCGCATAGCATTCGCGACAGCAGCACGAAGGTATGCCTTTGGATTGACAATACGGGTGTGTTTTTCTTTCTCTTTGACTTCCACTACGACTTTTTGGAAAAGCGTTTTGCTAATGGAGTCACTGCCTGTTGATTCCAGCCATACCTCATGAATTAATTTGTCTGTGAACCCTGATAACTGTTTAAAAGCTTTTAAGGGCTTAGGAGAAGAGATAAAGAACAAAGATACAAAGGAATTCGAACTTTGGAAAAGCGCTGGTAATAAAGGCTTCATGGGCTCTTTTTCTGGGGGGGCTTGTGTTTCATCTTGTATGTCATGTTGTCTTTCAAGGGGTAAAATTTGATAAATAGATGCACCTCGTCCCCCGTTGATACTACGGCGATAAGAAGGAATTATATCAATCATTTTTAACTCACGTAATGTACTTAAGGCACGGGCAACCGTCATGACGCTCATATTAATTTTATCGGCAATTGTTTCCCTGAAAATAGTACATGCTCCGGTGTAACGGATAGAGCATGCTGTGATATATTCAAGCACCAGACGTGCCGAAGTATTTAGGCTTGGATCAGCAAGGTATGTACTGACTGTCTCTCGTAAATCTGTTTCTGTGTCAAATGTTGTGTAGGCGTGTAATCTTTCAAAACCCATTTGTATCCCTCTTTCTTATTTTAATTTTTTGTACAACAAAAAAAGTAGACAACAATCATGTGAGATTGCTGCCTACTTACGTAG
>NZ_QPKR01000026.1:0-2823 GCF_003856515.1 Listeria sp. SHR_NRA_18 | reverse complement strand
ACTTACAGTTGTATAATCATCAATATCATGGTACATATTGATCATCGTTTGTGCGTAGCCTTCTAAGATTTCGTTGGAAGAATAAATTGATCCGGATTTGGTTTGCAATAAGAAACCTTCTGGAATATGCAACGATCCATTTTCACGAAATAGATCCAGCGCTGTTTCTTTAAATTGATCCGGACTAAGGTGCGTTAACTCCTTAATACGGCTTGTTTTTCCTTTAAATGCAATATCCATAAAAGCTTTCGCTGCCACTTCCGGATCAGAAAATGAGTTTTCAGCTGCCACTTCTGCTTTTGCTGTTTTGGCTTCTTTTGTTTCTTCTACTTGCGCAGGGGGAGCTTGCTCTTCTGCTTTCCCTTGGCTACAAGCTGTTAGAGATAAAACCGTGAAACCTGTTAGTACCGCTAGACTTAATTTTTTTATTCTCGTTGTTTGTGTTGTGTTCATTTTTGTAATCTCCTTCAAATTTTTATTGTTGTGTGTCCATTTTTTCAAAAAAAAGAGACTAGCAGTTACCCGTTAGTCTCTTTTCATAGCTTGATGATTATTGATTTGCTTTTTTACGGCGTACCAAATACACGCCTGCTGTTACGATCAATAGAAGTCCAGCCAATACAAGTAAGTCCATGCTGCTGTCCCCTGTCGTTGGTAAGAATCCAACCTTAGCAGGTTTTTCTGGAGCCGGAACTGGTTTAATGTCGTTGAAATGAACTGTTTGGCCCTTATCGTTGATGTCTTCATGTTTGGCTATCAATTGATTCGTTTCTGGTTTGTGGAAGTACTCGAAAAATACGATATCTTGACCAGCTAATTGTTTCGCATCTAGCACCATGCTGACAACATATTCTCCGGATGCTGCTTTCGGTGTGAACGTGGTTTCTTTCGTTTGGATCACTTGACCCGTTTTCGCATTCACAGCCTTTGTTACTACTTTTACGGCTTCTCCTGGGATCATACCGCTATATTTCATTGTATCTTTTACAGTCACTTCTCCAGTTGGATCAGTTGCTTTTTTGCCATTCTCAAACGTTGCTTTTGTTCCAATTTTCGGATTGGTAAAGTGGACTGTTTGTCCTTTATCCTTCGGATTCGTATGTTTTGCGACTTCTTCGCCTTTATATTGCAAGTACTCGAAGAATACGACATCTTTTCCGGCTAGCTTGCTGCCGTCAACGATTAGTTTTGCTTCATACGTGCCATCTGCTGTTTTTGGTGTGAATTTCGTTGTTGATGAAGCATAGACTTCTTCTGGATTAGCTGGGTTAACTGCTTTTGTTACCACAGTGTATTCTTTACCAGGTAGTAATGATTTGTAGTTGATCTGATCAATCAATGTTGTATTTCCAAGTGGATTTAACGTTTTTTGTCCATTCAATCCAGTTGCTTTTGTACCAATAATCGGCTTGATCAATTCGTTTTTTACGCTAAATTCTTTCCAAACGATTGGTGTTACACCATCCGCATAAGCTAATGTGAAATCAATTGGCGCTAATGTTTGATATTCTTCTGGTGCATTCGTTTCTACTAGTTGATATGTGTTGTTCTCGCCCACGTACAGCTCTTTTGTGGACTCGAAATAACCTTTTGCATCCGTTTTCACAGTATCGACAATATCGCCCTTCTGGAAGCGTACAGTGCCGTCTGGTGTTACGATATCCGATGTTGCGATCACATCAAATGTAATGTCTGCTGCCGGGATATCTTTATACACAATTTTCTCTGGGTCTACATTTTCAGGATCGATGACTTCCTTAATTTTCGTACCCTTGATTTTGCCCATCGCTGGAGCATCTTTCATTTCCACTGTAATCATTTGGCCATCGTGATCCGCAACAATTTCGAATGCCACTGGTTCCGCATTAATCAAATAGCCTGCTGGAGCTTTTGTTTCTGTGGCTGTGTAATCGCCTTGTGGCAAGTCTTTGATGGATACTTTACCGTTCGTTACTGTCGTTACATTCGCAACAACGGTTCCAGCTGCATTCTTAAGTGCATAGCTTGCGCCAGCTAAAAGTTTGCCATCTGTGCCTTTTTTCGTGATGTCTAAGTCTCCTGTGCGAGCTTCAAATTGTGCTGTTAAAGAAATTGTTTTGGTTGGATCAAACCATCCGCCTTTTACAAGCTTTTGAAGGCTGTCATCATCCATTTTATATAAAATTGGAGAGTAATCTTTCATGCTTCCTTTTAAAGCTCCTGATGCAAAATTCTTGTCATATGTTAATGGAGCTGTAAAGTAAACAGAATCTCCACCTTTAATTGTTGCTGTGCCACCAGTTTTTTGCGCCCCTGTTGTTACATTATGCAAAGTGACTTCTGCTGGGATATTAGTAAATTGGAATTTATTACTTACATCTGCATTAAGTTTTGTTGTTTGTGTCCGTTGAACTCCACCAACTATAGAACTTGCTAATACTGTATCAGAGAAGTTTGCTTCGGCTTTCGGGTAGTCTCCAGATGCCGCTTTAGCTCTGTAAGCATCATAGCCTGGAACTGATTGCCCACCTTGATAACTACCTAAATACATTTCACTCACAA
Source organism: Listeria sp. SHR_NRA_18 (assembly GCF_003856515.1). Taxonomy (NCBI): domain Bacteria; kingdom Bacillati; phylum Bacillota; class Bacilli; order Caryophanales; family Listeriaceae; genus Listeria; species Listeria sp. SHR_NRA_18. The sequence continues at coordinate 282 of NZ_QPKR01000026.1, read as the reverse complement.
CCAACGAAGTTAAAACTGTTCCTCGTGTCCAGTCGCTACCAAACATGTTACCATCACCTGTAATACCATAGTACAGAGCTGCGGCAACTTTTGGATTATCGTAAATGTTACCTCCGTCATTGCTTGTGCCTGTCCCAGGAGTAGGTTTAGGATGTTCAATACAAAACGCTTGCTCACCATCTACTTCAAAATGGCCTACAATATTAGGGCCATAAATAACCTGCCCTTTGTAAACAACTGTGGAACCTGACCTAGCTAGACGCAATTTATTATTTTGTGTCC
>NZ_QPKR01000025.1:0-3334 GCF_003856515.1 Listeria sp. SHR_NRA_18 | reverse complement strand
AAGAAAGTTGTTCTTTGAAAACTAGATAAGAAAGTTAGTAAAGTGCGGTATAAGTCTTTGACTTGTACCAACCAAGTAAGAACCGAGAATCAACTGAAAGTAACCTTTCAACTAACCGATACGGCCATCGCTGGCTCGTAGACGTTAGGAACATACCCGTGGTGTGTGCGTAAGCACAACAAACCACATGGTTAAGTTAGAAAGGGCGCACGGTGGATGCCTTGGCACTAGGAGCCGAAGAAGGACGGGACTAACACCGATATGCTTTGGGGAGCTGTACGTAAGCGTTGATCCAGAGATTTCCGAATGGGGGAACCCACTATCTTTAGTCGGATAGTATCCTTATGTGAATACATAGCGTAAGGAAGGCAGACCCAGGGAACTGAAACATCTAAGTACCTGGAGGAAGAGAAAGAAAAATCGATTTCCTGAGTAGCGGCGAGCGAAACGGAAAGAGCCCAAACCAAGAAGCTTGCTTCTTGGGGTTGTAGGACACTCTATACGGAGTTACAAAAGAAAGTGGTAAACGAAGTGGTCTGGAAAGGCCCGCCAAAGAAGGTAACAGCCCTGTAATTGAAATCATTTTCCCTCCAGAGTGGATCCTGAGTACGGCGGAACACGTGAAATTCCGTCGGAATCCGGGAGGACCATCTCCCAAGGCTAAATACTCCCTAGTGACCGATAGTGAACCAGTACCGTGAGGGAAAGGTGAAAAGCACCCCGGAAGGGGAGTGAAACAGTTCCTGAAACCGTGTGCCTACAAGTAGTTAGAGCCCGTTAATGGGTGATAGCGTGCCTTTTGTAGAATGAACCGGCGAGTTACGATTTGTTGCAAGGTTAAGCGGAAAAAGCGGAGCCGTAGCGAAAGCGAGTCTGAATAGGGCGCATGAGTAACAGGTCGTAGACCCGAAACCAGGTGATCTACCCATGTCCAGGATGAAGGTGAGGTAATACTCACTGGAGGTCCGAACCCACGCACGTTGAAAAGTGCGGGGATGAGGTGTGGGTAGCGGAGAAATTCCAATCGAACCTGGAGATAGCTGGTTCTCTCCGAAATAGCTTTAGGGCTAGCCTCGAGGTAAAGAGTCGTGGAGGTAGAGCACTGTTTGGACTAGGGGCCCTTCTCGGGTTACCGAATTCAGATAAACTCCGAATGCCATGTACTTATACTCGGGAGTCAGACTGCGAGTGATAAGATCCGTAGTCGAAAGGGAAACAGCCCAGACCACCAGTTAAGGTCCCAAAATATATGTTAAGTGGAAAAGGATGTGGGGTTGCATAGACAACCAGGATGTTGGCTTAGAAGCAGCCACCATTGAAAGAGTGCGTAATAGCTCACTGGTCGAGTGACCCCGCGCCGAAAATGTACCGGGGCTAAACATATTACCGAAACTGTGGATGAACCTCTTTGGAGGTTCGTGGTAGGAGAGCGTTCTAAGGGCGGTGAAGTCAGACCGGAAGGACTGGTGGAGCGCTTAGAAGTGAGAATGCCGGTATGAGTAGCGAAAGACGGGTGAGAATCCCGTCCACCGAATATCTAAGGTTTCCTGGGGAAGGCTCGTCCGCCCAGGGTTAGTCGGGACCTAAGCTGAGGCCGATAGGCGTAGGCGATGGACAACAGGTAGATATTCCTGTACCAGTGCTAGTTGTTTGAGCAATGGGGTGACACAGAAGGATAGGGAATCGCACGGATGGATATGTGCGTCCAAGCAGTGAGTGTGAGAAGTAGGCAAATCCGCTTCTCGCGAAGCATGAGCTGTGATGGGGAAGGAAATAAAGTACGGAAGTTCCTGATTTCACGCTGTCAAGAAAAGCCTCTAGTTAGACGAGTACTGCCCGTACCGCAATCCGACACAGGTAGATGAGGAGAGAATCCTAAGGTGAGCGAGAGAACTCTCGTTAAGGAACTCGGCAAAATGACCCCGTAACTTCGGGAGAAGGGGTGCTCTATTAGGGTGCAAGCCCGAGAGAGCCGCAGTGAATAGGCCCAGGCGACTGTTTAGCAAAAACACAGGTCTCTGCAAAACCGTAAGGTGACGTATAGGGGCTGACGCCTGCCCGGTGCTGGAAGGTTAAGAGGAGTGCTTAGCTTCGGCGAAGGTACGAATTGAAGCCCCAGTAAACGGCGGCCGTAACTATAACGGTCCTAAGGTAGCGAAATTCCTTGTCGGGTAAGTTCCGACCCGCACGAAAGGCGCAACGATCTGGGCACTGTCTCAACGAGAGACTCGGTGAAATTATAGTACCTGTGAAGATGCAGGTTACCCGCGACAGGACGGAAAGACCCCGTGGAGCTTTACTGCAACCTGATATGGAATGTTTGTACCGCTTGTACAGGATAGGTAGGAGCCGAAGAGACGTGAGCGCTAGCTTACGAGGAGGCAATGGTGGGATACTACCCTGGCTGTATGACCATTCTAACCCGCCACGCTTAGCGCGTGGGGAGACAGTGTCAGGTGGGCAGTTTGACTGGGGCGGTCGCCTCCTAAAGAGTAACGGAGGCGCCCAAAGGTTCCCTCAGAATGGATGGAAATCATTCGCAGAGTGTAAAGGCACAAGGGAGCTTGACTGCGAGACTGACAAGTCGAGCAGGGACGAAAGTCGGGCTTAGTGATCCGGTGGTTCCGCATGGAAGGGCCATCGCTCAACGGATAAAAGCTACCCCGGGGATAACAGGCTTATCTCCCCCAAGAGTCCACATCGACGGGGAGGTTTGGCACCTCGATGTCGGCTCGTCGCATCCTGGGGCTGTAGTCGGTCCCAAGGGTTGGGCTGTTCGCCCATTAAAGCGGCACGCGAGCTGGGTTCAGAACGTCGTGAGACAGTTCGGTCCCTATCCGTCGCGGGCGCAGGAAATTTGAGAGGAGCTGTCCTTAGTACGAGAGGACCGGGATGGACACACCGCTGGTGTACCAGTTGTTCCGCCAGGAGCATCGCTGGGTAGCTATGTGTGGCAGGGATAAACGCTGAAAGCATCTAAGCGTGAAGCCCCCCTCAAGATGAGATTTCCCATTTCTTCGGAAAGTAAGATCCCTGAAAGAAGATCAGGTAGATAGGTTTGGAGTGGAAGTATGGCGACATATGGAGCGGACAAATACTAATCGATCGAGGACTTAACCAAAAGAATGGCATTCTGGTTCTAAACGGTCACGCACAGACCGACTTTCTTATCTAGTTTTGAGAGAACAGCGTTCTTTCGATGAAAAACATTGTCTGGTGGTTACGGCGAAGAGGTCACACCCGTTCCCATCCCGAACACGGAAGTTAAGCTTTTCAGCGCCGATGGTAGTAGGGGGCTTCCCCCTGTGAGAGTAGGTCGTCGCCGGGCAATGTA
>NZ_QPKR01000024.1:0-3448 GCF_003856515.1 Listeria sp. SHR_NRA_18 | reverse complement strand
CGTGGTAGTTAAGCCTAACATGGAACCAGCTAAACCGTTTGTTATATTCAATATAGGCTGTCGAATTGGCTTCATCGCATCAAAATCGAATAAAAAGCCAATCGACACCGCATTGACTTGACCTGTAATTTTGGCTGCTTCCCACATGAAATTTTTAGCGCCTACACCCATATTAGCGATTATTTTAGACATCGGCCCCAAACCTTCTGGCTCCTTTGTCATCAGTGGGAACGAATAATTCTTATACGCTTTGTGCATCGCAATCGGGTCATCCGTGACCGTTACATCTTGCACAACTTCGGCTGCATGTACAGCGTATGTGTGGCAGCCAACTAAAATAAAGACAAGCAGCAGCAATCTCACCCATGTTCTTTTGGTCTGCTTCTTACGCAATTGTCTGTCTCCCTTCTAGCTCTAATGCTCGTTTAATCCGTTCGTCTGTCTTATCGGTAGATGAACATGCCATCAGCCATTCTTCAAACAAGACATCAATCACAATCGGCTGGGTGCGTCCCATGTGATCTTGGAACAAGCATGTGCCTTGTTTCAAGTTTTCAATAACGGCCTTATTTTCATCATTGACTTGCAAGTTTAAGAAACGCAACGAGCGCTCTTGTGCCTTGGTATCGTTTGGTCGGAAGATAAATTTATAGCTGATAAGCTCTTTCTTTTGCTCACTAGCGAAGTCGCCTTCGGCTTGTGTGACAAGGTAAATATCCGTGTTATTTGCACGGCCCTTACGTAAGCTGTCATCCATTTTCTCTCTTCCACTCGCTGTGTTTTCCAGCCCGCCTGCTTCATCAAAGATAATAGCGGCATCCTGGTTACGATCTGTGGAGAATATCGTCACGAGACGATAGACATTTTCCATAATGACTTGCGATACGCGTTGCAATGGTGTCATTTTCTTCTGTTCTTTGACTTCATCGACCGTTTGCAATTTCAGCCCTGCAATGCCTAATACAGTGATTGGATTGCCAAAATCAATACGCCTGGAATCGTCTTTCCCAAATAAAACACGGCCAATTGTCTTGTCATAACCTTCGATATGCTCCGCTAATTCGGTATCCTCTTTCCGAATGTATTCGACAACACGTGTCATATTCGGCGTCACATGCTTCATGGTTTGTTTGATGGCACGTTTAATGAGTACTTTTTTAGCTGTTGATGTTTCTGGATGTTTTTCTACTTCGCCCAGTTCTTCTAAAGCTTCACTGGCTGCCGTTTCTGCTTCTTCTCCTTCTAAAAATAGTAGCGGATCAAGCATACCGCGATTTTTTTCTTCGCCTGAAAGACGCATGAAATTGACGCGATCGACAAATTGTTTGAAATCCGAATTATCCGCATAGACATTGCTGGCCTTCCCGAAGAAATCTTCCGTTTCATCTTTCGGATCAATATATAGAACCTTCTGTCCGAGGGATGGCAACCAACAAAAAATATATTTGACGGTCACACTTTTTCCTTGCCCTGGTGGTCCAACAATCAGCGTATTCCCATTCGTAAATCGTGATCCGGTGATTGCTTTTTTAGTGAGCGCTGGGTTAAACCAGACGACCTTAGAACTTGCCTGTCTTGCTTCGTTTGCATCGCGAAAGCTCTTTTTTGTAATGACTCTCCCGAGTGGCAACCCATGCTTATTTCCAATATCTCGTTCCACGTCTAGGCCTAAATCCCAGACATAACCCGTCGTCATTTCTCGTTCAAATAACCGGAACGTGTACGGAACACCCAGCAACGATTGATGAAATAAAGCGAGTTGATCCACAATCGGTTGGTATACTTTAAATTTAGTTGCTCCAATGGCATACTGTACGTTTTTAATGCGTTGCTCCATTTCTTCTTTGGAGTCCGCAGCAACGATAAATAAAATCGTTGTTTTGGCTAATCGAAAGGTATGCTCCTTCATCCCTTTTTGTAGGTCTTTCAAGGCATCTTCTCCAGTATTAATCACATCATCCTCATCTAAAGGCTGATCTGTTTTATCCCTATCTTTTTCTTGGTGATACAAGCGTCTTCTGATTTTATTCACATTTGTCATGTCTTTCTCTCGTCGTTGCAGTCGCACATGGATTTGTGTCTCCAACGGAAATGGCAACGTATCTCTTAATTGTTGTACAAAAGCACTCCCAAATGTAGCGTCTGGCGTACTAACAATCGGCAAAATGCTAATATAGTGTGTTTTGTCTAGCTGCTCTATCGTCAAGTAACCATTATGATTTGTAACCATTCCCTCCTGCATGTTAAACGGGTCTACTTGTACATAAGATAATGGCGTTTGATTCGCTCGATGGAAATTGTAATACATGATGCGGTGCATTTCCTTTTCTTTGACGCGATCTACCGATTTATAATTCTGTAAATCGCTATATAGCATCTTTTCCAGATTTTGAAAATACCGTAATGGCTTTGTATCTGTCGTGCTATTGCCTGCCATTTTTTTTAAAAAACTTTTGGTTTGGTTATTTAATGCGCGAAAGAAATCGACTGGATCAATGATTTCTACTGGTTTGGTCAAGCGTACCTGGAGATATTGTATATAATTATTATTTTGCACTTCGTCCTTTAATATTTCGCCTGCCCGTCGCCAATAGCGCGTGTTTAACCCCGTTTCATCTTCGATTAAAACACCTTGAATCGTCTCATCTAAGTGTTTATCTAAGTCGTAACCTTCCGGAACATCAAACAGTTTATAGTCAAATTCTTCATGTGAAAATACGCCATCGCCATCTTCTAAATAGTCGTTAAAAAACTTTTCATCATTCAACGGATAGTCTATTTTCGCCAAGCGATAAATGGCAAATACTTCTCCTTTCGGTGTGATGACTAAATTATCATAGATATGTCCTATCGGGGATTCTACTCTTTTTTGTGCCAATGCCATGGTCAATCCTCCTTGTAATCATAGGTCACACATTGACCTATTGCGATTTCGATTGGCTCTCCGTGCTCATATTGCACTTTCTTTTTTCGTTGATAGACTAGTCGATCGAGTAGGTAACGAAAAATATTTTTCCTATCCCAACTCAACGAGAACAACGTCCAAATGATAACGAAGATAGCACCAAGAACGAGAACCCACCAATTCATAATAAAGCCCATCACTGCTTCTATTTTTTGCATAAAAGCAATGATTCCAAGGATAATAGCCAACGCTAAAACAATGCCAATGACGATTATTTGTTGTAAACTGACTCCATTTTTAAAAAATGGGATAGGAACGCCTTTAATGGTATACATCCGAATCGGTTGTTTTAGTATTTTCGTGTAGTCATATTCCATGCTTCTACTCCTCTCTAAAAAAAAGGGACTAGCTTCTACTGCTAGTCCCTGCTTTGTACTTTCTTGCTACGCTATGTCACATCAACATGTGTATCACATGGCTTAGTATACTTTGTGTATCCGGTACATAATCTGTCCAGTTTGGCATGTCAATCATGCTAATAGC
>NZ_QPKR01000023.1:0-4038 GCF_003856515.1 Listeria sp. SHR_NRA_18 | reverse complement strand
AATCTAGGCTGTAGTGATGAAAAAACAAAAGAAATCCCTCGCCGGGTGGCAGTTCAAACGGTTTGAAAACCGTCTGAACGCTACGCGAAGGGTGATAGATCAGACGCTCGCATCAAGCCCTTTACACTCCCTATCCTCACTTCGTTCCGGTACCGTGTAAAAAGCTTGACGCTTCCAAGCTAATTGTCTGTTAATCGTAGTTCTTTTATAGCGGAAAAGTTGAAAAGGGTATAAAAAATGGTTGTGCTGCTGAATATCTTTAATCACGTATGTTTCTTTCTGGCTGATTGCCATTCATTCATACTAGCTTTGTAAGCTTCTACTTCATCACGGAAATACAATCGTATGACATGTCTTTCCGAGTCTCTAAATTCGAAAGCAGGTTTTAGATAACCATTTTTAACAGATTGCTGAAAAGCGCTTGTTGTTTGATCAGTTATTTGCCTTGCTGCATTCGTTGTTAATAGATTTTCATTACCATATTTAATAAATGCGTTACGATCCATCTTAACACCACCTTAAAATTAATATAGCACATTTATCTAAGCAATTACATGGCACTAGTGATATGTAATGTAATTGTAACGAAGTAGTAATCTTAAAAACATATACATGCCACTAGTGGCATGTTATAATAAGAGTATAAGTTAAGTCGTAGCAATAGGGAGGCGAAATATTGATGGTAATGGTGTTAGAAGTTCCTGAAACGGTTGGTATCATTGGTTACTTAAAGCTAATGATGGTATGTGATCAGTTGATTCATGTTTCTGATGTCGAAACACTTTTCGACTATGAAGATAACAACAAATCTTTACAAACATTTTATACACCGGAGGAATTAGCCCAACATTTTGAAGAGGAATTAATAAGCTTTGATGATATTAAAAAAAGTAATTTCTACTATGAGACGCTCAGAAATACCATTGTTTTTAACTATCATCAAATTTTAAGGTCTCCAAGGTGAGAGAGGGCGTCTAATTTTGATAAATGGGGGAATAAAAATGGCAGATACATTTGGAAATTGGTTAGAAAGAACGGAATATTTTGATGGGGAATTAGCAATTGATAATTGCTATATGGAACCTTCCTTTGTGTGGAACAGCGAGTATACAAAAATCAAGGATGAAGGTAAGAGACTATTCCAGGCATTAATAGATGCGGAGTATGAATTTATAAATAACAACACCATAAATTTAAAATTAGATGGCGCTAAATATTTTGAGCTGGGAGAACTGTTCGGTTTAGCGTTGGCCGGATATATCGCGGATTCAATGTATAACAGACTGTTTGATACTGGGGAATATTTAGAAGAAGATGTTTGTTTTTGATTAAGAAAAAGACTAGGGAGGTTTGGAAATGGAAAAATATATATGTATGGCCGAAAATGCAGAAGGCGATGAAAGATGGCTTTTAGTGGATGCGCATAATCCAGAGGAGGCGAAAAAATTAGCTAAAGCATATCATAACATAAACAAATTGTTTGCTATTAATACAATTGTCGTAAATGATGAACCTGGAGTATCACATTCTTTCATTTTAGATGAATAGTAAGAAATCAAGCGTCGTGTGGACGCTTTTCAAAAAAAGAGTCCTTCCCAATAGGGTATACCTTATTGGGAATTAAAAGGAATAGCCAGTAAGGGCAAAAATCGACCGTCCCAATTAAACATCCCAAAACTATGGTATAATCGAGAGGAGAAAAGGATCAGAATGGAAACAATTACAAATTTGAAAGAGTTGGAAACAATCATGGGAGAAAAAAAGTACGTGTTTACAAAACCACGCCAGGATCAGCGGAATGTTTTACTTCATTTGTTGCATTGCGGTTGTGTTTTAGTAGATGCCGGTGATTGGAAAGAAAGACGTATTTTTTTACTTAGTCCGACCGGCAAGCAGATTTGTTACTTAGATAAAAAAAGAAGGGGAGCGAAATAGTATGACATACTCATTGGATCAAGTTAGAGAAAAATTTGTGCAGGTAGATAAAATGGAAGAGCCAAAGCGCACCATGGAGCTCGTTGCGTTAATGGACATTTTAGAGCAGCAACATGGAACGCTTCGAATTAATCCGACGCCGGAGTTTATGGCCACGGAAAAGGTACAGCTATATCGTGAAATTAGCAATGCCAGGGTTTTCGACTAAGAAGATGAATAAGGTAGGGTGTTAGCATGTTAGTTGGTTATGCGAGGGTTTCAACAAAGGAACAAAATGAAGCCAGGCAAATGGCAGCGTTAGAAGAAGCGGGCTGTGAAAAAATCTATATGGATAAAAAGTCCGGAAAAAACTTTGATCGGCTAGAATATAACAAGATGAAGAAATTTCTTCGTTTTGGCGATGTCTTAATCGTGGAAGATTTGTCACGGTTTGGCCGGAACAAAGAGGAAATCCTAGCCGAGTGGACAAGTTTGCAAGAAAAAGAAGTGGATATTGTTATTTTGAATATGCCGATTTTGGATACACGCAAATACAAAGATTTGCCTGGTATTCAAAAGTTGGTATCTGATTTAGTCTTAACCATCCTTGCTTGGGTAGTTGATGATGATCGGAAGCGGATTTTAGAAAGTCAACGCCAGGGCATTGCGATCGCAAAAGCGGCAGGAAAATATAATGGACGGCCGAAAAAATATACAGATGATCATGCAGCCATGCAACACGCGTTAGAATTATTTGAAGATGGAATCAAAACGAATCAGGAAATTCAAGCAATCACGCAAGTAAGTCGTACAGCCATGTATAAGCGTGCTGGTGAACTTGGCATTAAGCGAAAGAAAAGGGGAAGAACATAGAGTTTTGTCTCTATGCAAATACTTTTTGAAACATATGGTTCAAAAATAAATAGATGTAAAAGAGAGGAAGAAATAGTATATGATGAATCGAGTAGTATTAGTTGGCCGTTTAACCAAAGACCCGGAATTGCGCTATACGCCAGCAGGCGTGGCAGTCGCAACGTTTACGCTTGCTGTTAATCGTAACTTTACGAACCAAGCTGGAGAACGTGAGGCGGATTTTATTAATTGCGTTATCTGGAGAAAGCCAGCCGAGAATGTGGCCAACTTTTTGAAAAAAGGGAGTCTGGCAGGTGTGGATGGAAAAGTTCAAACGCGTAACTACGAAGGACAAGACGGCAAGCGTGTGTATGTCACCGAAGTGTTAGCGGAAAGCGTTCAATTCTTGGAACCACGAGGAACTGGAGCGACTAACAACCAACCATCGAGCGCACCAAATCAAGCACCAACACCACAGCAGCAGACAGCAAATACGAGCAATCAAGGGCAAGCGGTAGGTGCTGGAGGAGCCACAACATACACACCAAGCGGCTATCCTAAGAATGCCGATCCATTTGCAGCAGGTGCGAAATCAATTGAAATTAATGACGATGATCTTCCGTTCTAAGGAATAAGAAAGTTGTGCTGCTGCACACAATTAAACATATTTGAACCATATGGTTCAAAATTAGTTAGTTTACTTTTCTTTATTTTGTTGCTATAATGGAGTAGAAAATAGCAAGTCCATCTGGACACCCAAACACCCTAGCTGCGGTAACAGCTAGGGTGTTTATTTGGGGTTAGAATTAGGTGTCGTCTACTTGTTGTTATTGCGCCGAGCTTCTAACATGTGCTTGAAAAACGCAATCGCGCATCCAACCACGATCGGAGCAATAATTGCTGAAAATAGCAAATCCATACTGTTCACCTCCCTTCAGACTAGATGTTCGTCTGAAGGTAGACGACTGTTTTATTGTAACACAAAAAAGTGATAAAAAAATACTCCCTCAAGATTGAGAGAGCAGACTGTATTGGTTTAAGTTAAGACAGCGCAACAGTTTAGTAAGAAAAAATATGAAATAAGAGTTGACAAAGTTGTAACTTAAATGATATCATAAGCAAGTAGAGATTTAAACAGGAGGGGAAAGTTTTATCTCCGATTATTAAGTAGGAGGCTCTTCGTCTTCTTTTTTACAAGGAGGATAATAATAATTGGTATTATTATTTGTGGTTGTGTTGTGTGAATTATTATTAACTGTAGCGCTACTAGGC
>NZ_QPKR01000022.1:0-4495 GCF_003856515.1 Listeria sp. SHR_NRA_18 | reverse complement strand
TTTTAACCGATTTTAAAAAGTAAGAGGTGTAACAAATGAAGGGCGCATTCCAGATGAGTCGAGAAGTATTTGAAAGTGATATATGGACAGACGTAGCAAAATTTCGATTATTCTTCTACATCGTCGGGAATGCTGTCTTTTCAGAAAAAGGAGTGCAAAAAGGCAGCGTTCACGTCGGGCGCGGACAATATTTGAGATCGTATCGAAATTTGAGAGAAGACTTAACATATTACGATAAAAACGCAGAGAAAAAATATGGATTAGCGACAATAACGCGCAAAGTTGACGAGTTAGTCAGCGAAGGAAGGCTCGAAATAAAACAGACGGAACACGGAACACTATTCACGGTGTGTAACTACGCACTGTATCAGGATTTGAACAATTACAAGGGCGAAGGTCGGAACAGCAACGGAACAGCAACGGAACAGCATCGGAACAATAAGAAGAATGTTAATAATGCTAAGAATGATTTAAACAACATCATCAACAGCGAATCAGCACAGCAATTTTTTCAAATCGAATTTCAAAGACCAATTCCAAGCCCGACAGAGGTTCAAACAATCGGGTACATGGTTAGCGATATGGGAGAGAACGGCGAAGAGTTGGTGATAGCTGCCATGAAATTAGCAGTTAACAAAAACAGAAAGAACCTTAGCTTTGTGGAACGAGCGTTAGAGCATTGGCGGAACGCAGGTGTTACGACGATAGAGCAAGCTAGAGCGCACGAACAAAACTTTAGGGATCAGCAACAAGGCAAACAGCAGTATGGGCAACGGAGAAACAACGGCGGGCGAAAAGAAGTATTACCAGACTGGATAGACAAACCAGAGGTGCTACCGCCGCAACAGACGGAACAGCCGAAAACGAAAGAAGAATTAGATCGTGAAGTAGCGGAAATGAAGCGGAAATTGAAGGAGGCGCGGGCGTGAAAAGAATTTTAGACGCGTGTTGTAGCGGTCGGATGTTCTGGTTTAACAAACAGCATCCGGACGCGGTTTACATGGACAATAGGGAGCTTGATACTACGCTTTGCGATGGCAGAAAATTAGTAGTTAAGCCTGATGTGGTAGGCGATTTTAGAAACATGCCATTCCCTGATGAATCGTTTTATCTTGTAGTATTTGACCCACCGCATTTGGTGCGAGCAGGTGATGATTCGTGGTTGGCCAAAAAATACGGAAAGCTCGGACCACTTTGGGAACACGATATTTCAGAGGGTTTCGATGAGTGTATGCGCGTGCTGAAACCGAACGGCACTCTCATTTTCAAATGGAATGAGGAGCAGATAAAACTAAGTGAGCTATTAAAAGTAATTGGCATGGAGCCACTTTTCGGCAATCGTAGAAGTAAAACACACTGGCTAGTATTTATGAAATAGGGGTGATTACATGATTAGCGAAGTTTTGGAAGAGGCAGAAGTAAAAATCTGCAATATCGTGAGGAAGAAGTTACACGACAGAAAAGCACCTGTGGCTCAGATGGCAATCCTGATGAAAGATATAGCGCGGTCTGTAGAGAATATTACTGGATTTGGTGCAAGGTGGGTAGCAGAGGATGAATCATTTTCAGACAACGAATCAAAGCTCTTTATCTCGGATGAGGGTTACTACCCTGAAATTGATCCAGTGGAATATCCAGTTTGCTGTTATCGAATAAAATATAACGCCGAACAAAATCTATTCATTGCAACAGAGATTTGGTAGCGTAAATATCGACGGAGGCGGTCGAATTTCGAACGAAAGCATAATTTATGAGTATTTACATGTCGGGAGTAAATAATCGCTTAAAAGTGCTTATAGGAGGTTTTAAAATGACAAGACTTTTAGAGAGACCTACCACAATTTTACCTAGCAATAAAAAAAGGCAGCTTGAAATCTTGCGCGAAATAATCGCTCTACAAAAAAATAGGAACTATGAGAAAAGTGTGTCAAAGTTACAAATGGAACTAGAGAAACTTATGGCGGAAAGAGACCATGCAAAACGCTCCTCTATCGCTAGTCAAATTATTCAAGAAATAGCTTGGGGAATTGAGTTTGACGATTTAAAAGCTACTCATTTTCAACTTATGAAGGATAAAGGCGTTACGATTCGAGAAATCGCTCGTTATTTTCATAAATCCAATAACGCGATGTACGAGCATTTAAAACATACCGGGATTTTTAAGAAGAAAAAATAGCCGAAATTGGAGGAAATAGCAATGAAAACTGTGGAATTTAAGCAAAAAGTAGAGGCTTTGGGCTATTCTATTGGCGTTACAGGCGCTTCTGAACCATGTTTTTGTATAAACAACAGGAGAGGTACACTCGCTTTTGTAGAGGTGAATAAGGTTGTAGGTATCGATACAACATTTGGAAGGTTTGAACAATTGAGTGACGCTGAAAAGCAATCGCTAGCAGAACTACTATTCGAATACGCCGCAACACCGCTAGACGAACGCGAAGAACCGAAAAAGTGGCGTATTAAGTGCCCGATTACAGGGCTATATTTGAACAAGGATAGAGACAGGGATAAGTATACATGGTCTTCTAGTAGGGAAGTACTTAGTTACCAAACCCAATTCACCCGCGCCGAAATCGAAGCCTTTACGTTTGAACATGCGCATTTGATTGAGGAAGAGGTGACGGAATGATGGAAGTGACGCAAATAATAATCATCACAAACGAAAATTTTCAAGGAGATCGCCCTGAATTTTTTACAACAAAGGAAAAATATGTAGACCATGGCTATATATTAGTCAAGAAAATATTCCTTGATGGCAACGGAGAAGTAACGATAGTGAATATTAACGGTTCGCAACGCATGTTCAGCGGATTCAAATATGAAGCGACGACAGAGGTGACGGAATGAAACGAATATTAGACGCATGTTGCGGATCAAGAATGTTCTGGTTTAACAAACAACATCCGGATGCTGTATATATGGATATTCGCGATTTCGAAGATACATTATGTGATGGCAGAAAGTTAGTCGTAAAACCTGATATTGTGGCAGATTTTAGGGATATGCCTTTTCCAGATGAAACCTTTAGTCTTGTAGTATTTGACCCGCCACATTTAGTACGAGCAGGCGACAATTCATGGTTGGTCAAAAAGTACGGAAAGCTCGGGCCACATTGGGAACAGGACATTTCCGCGGGATTTGACGAGTGCATGCGCGTGTTGAAACCGGATAGAGCGCTTATATTCAAGTGGAACGAGGAGCAAGTGAAATTGAAAGATGTTTTAAAAGCAATTGGAGTAGAGCCCCTATTTGGTGCCCGAAGAAGTAAGACACATTTTCTAGTATTTATGAAAGATGAGGTGAGCGACTGATGCCAGAATACAAACTGAAATGGACGGAAGAAACGCTAATGACAACTGTAATCGAAGCTGCAACGAAAGAAGAAGCCGAGAAAAAGTTTTACGCTGGTGACCGTGGAGAGCCTGATTGGCTGGACTCGAACATGTTGGACGACGATTTGGAAATTATAGAATTGAAGGAGGAAGAATAATGCCTGAAAAAATGGAAAAAAGGGAGTATGAAAAGTATAAAAAACGTATAAGAGTCGCATATAACGCGATTGTAACACTGATTGATGTTGATGCAGGCGATAAAGATTACGGAGATAAACAGCTCGATTACATGGAAATGCATGACGAACTTTCAAATGCGTTAGACGGGCTATCAAATGCATCACTAAATCTAGCTGTTTTGAAGGAGGAACAAGCATGACAGTAGGCGAACTAATTGAAGAACTTTCAAAGCATGAAAATGACGCACAACTAGAGATAGTGCTCGAAGGGGTCAGTACAGTAGGCGATTTAATTACCATGTCGATTGTCGCTGACGGATTTTTAGTCGAAGAATTCGAATTGGGAGGAGTAGAGGATTAATGACACAAAAATTCCAAGTTGGTGATCGCGTGCAGGTGATTGCTGAAAGCAGGTTGTTAACAAAAAAGATTCTTGAAATAGATAAAGACGGCGAAATGTATCGCATAGGTACGAGCAGTGATAACCGTTGGATTCATATCTATGACCTAGCCCCCGCACAAGAGTTATTTGAAGTGCCACAGTGGTTTGATGATGCGTATAAAGAAGTAATTTCAACGTATGGAGATAGCGAAAGTGCTAAAACGCAAATGATTTATTATATAAGCAGAGCAGGCAACGGTTTCGCTTTCTATCTTGACCATTCAGATACTAGAGTCTCGTACGTTGATGGCGCTACTGGATATGTGACAAGCAATACAATGAAACTAATTAACGCTGTACAACACGGCTACACAGTCGAAAAGGAGCCGTTGTATCGGGTACCTTTGACAGATGAAGGGCGAGATGGACTACTGATTGCGCTATCTTATGACGAGGAAACGGATGATTCTTATGAAGTTGTGCATGTGTTAAGTCAAGTATTTTCAGAAGAAAATTTCTACAAACTAACAGAAAAGCAAATAAGAGCGTATGACGAACGTTACTGGGCGTTTGCCGTGCCGGTTGAGGAGGGCGAAGGATGA
>NZ_QPKR01000021.1:0-5172 GCF_003856515.1 Listeria sp. SHR_NRA_18 | reverse complement strand
CGTTAGATACACTTGTTTTTGAATACAAATTCAGTAGGAAACAGCTTGTTTCGGTACTTGATGCTCTTATCTCGTTGTTTGAAAATTATGAAATGTCCTATTTACTCGGAGATGCTGGTTCTGCGCCGTATTGGGGCAATTGCACGGCCATGAAGGCGATACGCTCTATGTACAAACCAATGAGAGCGTAAAGCAGATACAACTGGATGCTATCCGGCACATTGAAACAACAACCTTTGAAAAATGGTATGTATAAGGGATTGTTCGGAAATAGACCCGTATTACCTGGTCGATCGGCCGCTGCATCCGGAGAAAATAGAACCAATATACGAACAATAAGATCCAACGTCCGGTCGTGAATGGCTTTAATTCCGAACGTTGCTTCATGAGGTATAAATTTGAACCATATGGTTCAATAAAAAACAAAAGAAAAACCAGCACATGAAGTTATGCTGATTTTGCTGTTTCTATTGAAGTGGTACCCCAGCAATAGAATGATGAGAGGATACGAGTACGGCCCCGTCTTGGCTAATCTCGTATCTCTTTGTATTATACGTTAATACTGGTAAAATGTGCAAGGCGAAAGATCAAGCCTGGACAAAGGTTTCGTTGCAATCTCCGCACAGGATATGGACTTCTTTTTTGTACGATCGCACGGCCATGTTGCACGTGGGACAGACCCATTTAATCGAGTTAGAAGTGGATTCAGAAGGGCCATAGGCATTTCCGGCCGCACTGGCTTCTTCTGGTGTGGCGCCATCTTCCACGGCGCGTAAGTAACGAAAGCCACGTCTAGCAATAACAAACGTCTCTGCATTGATGTCCATAGTTGCAATCTTATCTTTGAGTGGTTGGCCAATTCTAGCAAAGGAATAGCCGTGCTGTTTGTCCGGCTTAGGATCGGCATACTCGAAACCGATGTCCAGGCATTTATCGCGGAATTTTTTGTTGTGGTAGGTTCCTTTACGGCTGGTATCTTGAATGTTGTTGACCATGTGATAAAGATGGACCATTTCATGCAGCAGCGTGTCCATCACTTCGAAGAAATCATCCGCCAGGAACTCGGCCGATAAATTGATCTCATACATTTGCTGTGAGCCGTCTTTCGTACCCCATACGGGGTTAATGCTGCACCATCCCATCGATAATCTCCGGTGCCCGCTACTTTGGATCGTAATGGCGGGTACAGGTAATTTGCTGTCGAACCAGGTGTCATTAAATAATTGAAAGGCTTTATGTAGTTCTTGTGTGACCGATTCGATCGTAACTGGAGTTAAGTTGGTGTTGGCCATCGTTGAAGCTTCTCGCTTTGTCATTGTCATCTTTCCTTCCTTGTTGGGTTTCTTTAAAATTGAACCATATGGTTCAATAACTACTTTTGAAAAAAAGCTATATCATATCAACAAGTAATAGCTCGATCTCTTTTTCACTGTACTTTTTCAAGCCATAGACGACGTATTTGGTCGCCTTTCCTTCTATCTGCTCATAGACAGCCTTTCGGGTGATTCCGTACTTGACAGCGGCTTCTGTGCATGTGATAAGCGACGTAGGGAGTTTGGCTGCGGCGGTTAAGCTGCCATCTTTGTTTTCGATAAAGCTGTGTTGTATCAGATGCGTCTGCCAGGCTCTTCTATGGAAGATTTTCTTCTTATGCGTGTATAAGTGGCTAAAGCGAGCATCCCCGTATTTCGCAAGCGCACGGCGTGCTACGGCGTTGATAATAATGTACTTAATGCCTTCCTTTAAGTGGCGCGTGATCCAGAGTTCGGAAACACCAAGGTAATGGCCAATTTCTTCGGTAGACACGTCAAAGCCTTCCTGAAAGGCTTCGTTATAATCGCTAGCGATTGCTTCTAGGGAGTGGGACGAGGTGATTTTCACTAATTCTGGCGGATCGTTACGGATCATATCGACAACTCCTTTCTGGCTTCTATACTTATATTATACATCATGATAGGATATATAGCAATGAAAAATGAATAATAATTATCACTAGGGAAGGTCGAGATTTGTCTTTCGCCCCCCCCCTGTAGATAAAAAAGCAGTCACTGGCTTTAGTTTAAGCCTCACTTTGCTGGTGCTAAGCCAATAAGAAACAGCAATTCAAAAAAACAAGCCTTGCCTTATCCGAAAATAAGACTAGCTTGTTTAGCCACTTTTATAGTTCTGCTTTATATAACACTTCTATCATTTCAGCAACCAGAGCTGAATCTGACGCTTTATTTAGCCTTTTAGTAAGCTCTGAAAGCTTTTTCCTTACGGAAGGTTTCAACGTAAAATTATACGATGAGGTTCTTTCATTTTCAGTTACAACAATACTCGATAGTTCATGGGAGTCATTTCGAAATTCCACAACTCTTTGCAAATCACCATCATCATATAAAGCATCAATTATTTCAGAAAGTAAAGCTGATCCCGAAGTTTTACCAAATTTCTTTGTCAGCTCTGAAACCATTTTACGAACGGAGGGCTTCATTGTGAAGTTCCAAGATTTTGTTTTTTCAACACTACTACTATCTCCTGCCAAAATTGCATATGGTGAAGTAGCTACAGCTTTGGATTTTTTATTAGTGTCTTGATTTTTTTTCTTAGCATTTTCCTGATCATTTGCTTTATTTGCTGGTTTTGTCGCTTCTTTCGGCTTATCTTCTTTTGCTTCAGGAGCCTGGTTACGTGTTAACTCATCCTGTGATTCCGTCCCCACTTCTTCTTGAGAATCGAACATTGATCTTGCTGCCTGAAATCTATTTCCTGCTTTACTAGGTTTCATTTAGTTTCACTCTCCTTTTTCGTCCAAGATATTCAGAATTTTATCATATACTGAAAAAGTGGAAGTGAAAAATTCTTTATGCGCTCTGAAAGTCTTTTCGTCTTCAGCATATTCAACAATTGGTATTTTTTCTAAATTCCCTGTGTTTATAAGTTCCTTGTCTTGTATATAGCCTAAGTAATTCGGTTCTTGTTCAATAATATCTCGAAACTCTCGACTTGTGTTTGTGTTATGTTTTACTTTATTTCCAAGTATATAGTAATCAGCTGACATATAGCTGTTTCCAGATATCACTTCAACTAAGTCTTTCTTTAATTTTTCAATGTCATTACCTAGTTTTAGAAGCGCCCCATAGCCGTCCATCGACGGATCTGAAACACCAATGACAATATCCGCAATCGCCCAGGCGTTTTGTGTAACAAGTGTTGTATCATTATGTGTGTCAATTAAAATATAATCATATTTTTCTGCCAGCTCTTCATAATTTTCCATTACCCATCTGAATAGGATTAATCGGTTATTGTGCTTATCTTGTATGAGGTTATCCATCTCATGTAAGTCTACACCGGCTACTAATAAATCTAGATTTTCATGGATGTGTAATGGCTTAATATCTTTTCCTTTATACAAATTATCAATCTTGTTTTCATCTTTTATTAAACCAACGTCATATTCAGAATATCGATTTGATAAGTTTCCCGACTTATCTTGATCAATTAATAAGACTTTTTTATTTCGTTTCTGCGCTGCATACTCACCTAAGTTAAAAGTCTGTGATGTCTTACCAGTTCCACCTTTTTCAATATTTACAGTTGCTATCTTTACCATTGTTTCTACCCCATCTCGTGTTTTATATTCATGAATATATTCACCCTTATAAATATAACCATGTTGATGTTTATAAACATGGTGATTAACATGATTATAGTCATGTTATTATGCTACCATCTTGATCAATTATTACTTCAGCTTTGTTTTTTTTGAAAAACAATATCGCAACAGTTTGCCGTCCATCTTTTACAGTTTCGTAGTCGACAACCATTGTTGTATTTTTACTGATGTCGTCTCTAGCTTTTCTTAAGTATGCCAGGACTCTATACCAATCCATGGATTCTTTATTAAAAAGACTTTTTATTTCTGAAACTGATATTTCTACTTCATCTTCTTCATAGCTTCGCAGTCTTTCATATAGTAGCTTTGCATAAATACTTTTTAAGTTAATCACATCTTTAAAAAATGATTTCACTCGTTGACCATCTACAAGATTTAGTAAATGAGGTGCCATATCGCTGTCTAATTTTAGTTTGGTTTCACCATTTTTTATATACGGCTTCTCTAACCATCTGCCTACTGTCTTGGTCCCATCTTCTAAGAGAAGCCAGAATCCTTTATTAGCAAGCTGGAGCAACGCTTTTTCGGTATTAACATGGGCGGCTCCCCCATGCCCGAATCGGCAGACCTCATTTATTTCAGCTATTGTTGTTTGAACATAGTATAGATTTTCATCCGTTTCTTCAACTTTACTCACCATAAAATCGATTAGCGTCAGCTCTTTTGCTGAAAGTGAGTGCTTTGCTCTTTGTACCAAATCTACCGATTTCGTAATTAGCTTATTTTGTTGATTCTCAATTTCTTGATCATCAAACAGATCCATCTGTCTCATACCTTCCCCCCTTTAGATTTAGCATCGAGGATAACTCTTAAGCCAATTATAATCCATGCATTCATAGTTGTCAACATATTTATGTTCATGATTATGTTGATAGTCATGTTTATAGTTATCAACCTAAATATGTTCATGTTTAGGTTGATTTCTACTTCTGAAATAATTCAGTATCCACCTAAGTATTAGAAACTATATATCAGCACATAGACACAACTATACACAGACACATCAACATAGTTATGTTGATGTGTCTCGCATGGAATTTCATATGCTAACACACTTGCTTTTTGCGCACAAAAAATAACTCAACTGATCTAGTTCTCATGGAATAAAGTATGCTAGTACGCGCGTAACATAGTTATGACTATAGCTATGTTGATGTGCGCCACTATGAACATAACTATGTTGACTATTATGAACATAATTGTACCTGGATCCAAATTATTCAGCTTTCATTTGAGAGCACAGATAATTTAAATGTTCATCTCTATAGTCATGTTGATGAATATGACTATAGAGATTTTATAGTTATGTGTATATCTATCAACATAAACATGTTCATAGATATATGCATTTTTATGTTGATAGTGCATGGAAAAAAAGGTGCTAGTTAACTTAAACGAGTATCCATTACTGTTGTGACAAGCATACATATAAATGCGCAGCATACTTGATTCTTAAACTAGCAGTCTTTTTTCCATACGCGTTATTAAAACACGCATATGGATGTGAAATG
>NZ_QPKR01000020.1:0-5579 GCF_003856515.1 Listeria sp. SHR_NRA_18 | reverse complement strand
AACGGTGGAACTTTACATCAACGGCGTTCGCAAAAAAGTATCTACACCAACAAACGGAGACTTCAAGCTGTATGCCCAAGGTTTTGGTTTAAAAGTTGGCGACACATTTGAAGTACGCGGTGTCGATGCCAATGGCAAAAAAGGCCCGGTAACAACAGGAATAGTACTAGCTACATCTGCATCTCCAGCGGCATACACTTTAACAGTAGAAAACGCTGGTCTAAGCTCTAAATCAATTACTGGAACAGCAGGAAATGGCTTCACCACAGTTCGTCTATCCATCGATGGTACGATTGTTAAAGTAGGCCAAATTGACGCAGACGGTACGTACAGCATCGCTACCAACAACCTTATTCAACAAGGCTCAAAAGTAGAAGTAGTAGGTTATACGGATAAAACAGAAATGGCTCGTAAAACAGTGAACATCGTCAATGATGAAAAGCCAACATTAGAAGCCCTAACGATCGATGACGACGCAGTGAAAGGTTCCGTAACAGCAGGTTCAGCAACAAGTTTCCGCGTAAGCATCAACGGCGTGTTAACGAAAACTGGTACGATTGCAACAGATGGTACATTCCAGTCAAGTATCGGTAAACAAGCGGTAGGGACAATCGTTACAATTGAAATCAAAGACGCGGGAGGTTACAACACACTTCGCACAGCAAGCGTCACGGTAACAGGTTCAGCCGTAGTGAAACTAACAGCACCAGTCCTAGAAAAAATGGACGGTAGCTACATTGTTGGAACAGCACCAAAAGGTACAGAGTCAATTACAGTTTACGAAAATGGTGTAGCTGTGAGAACGCAAAACGTAAGCACGATGACAGCAAACGCAGACGGTAGCTTCACATTCAAAGCATATGTAGCAGCAAGTGCAACAAGCGTTCAAGTCCAAGCAAAAAATAGTGATAAACGTATGAACAGTGATTTATCAGTAGCATTTACAAAATAAATTTTAAAAGGTCTGCTCCGATTTTTAAATGGGGGCAGGCTATAGATAGAAATAAAGCGTTGTAATTAAGAACAACCATCAATATAAAGGCAGAAAAGGAGTAATAACTTTACATGAAATCAAAAAAATTAGTAAGTATTTTAGCAATCACTTCGATCTTGGGGACTAGCATTGTAACACCATTTAACGTATTAGCGGAGACACCAGTACAAGCAGCGGTATCAGCAACTGCACCAACTTATGTAGCACCAACAACACAAAATAAAGTTTTAGAAGTATCACCGGGACCTTATCTACAAATGGTTCGATTCGATGGAGATTATATTACACTCAACCTGATTAAATTCGTTAAAGGCTATGGTGTAAGAGTTGTACTCCCAAATGGCACATCAAGAGAGTTTTATTCACAGTATGCTGCTGGAGCTCAAAATGAATTTGTCTATATTTATGTAGGAGATCAAAATTTAACAAGTCCATATTCCTTCTTTTCAACGGAAGGTTTGTATTCAAACGGTAAGCCTTACCCTAACAGTTACCACACATTTTACACGGCTCAATATATGGGATATCAATATGATACAGCATTCGGTCAAAAAGTGTACAACCTATTCCAAGATGGTAGCTTATCAACCATTGGATCAGGCGTGACACAAGCAGAAATCGATGCTGCAAGAGCGGCCGCGGCAAACGCACCAGCATCTCCTGAAAAAGACAAGTTAGTTAATCTAATCACGAAAGCACAAACAGAGTTCACAAATAACACAGCATCTAAAAATACAGCAGCCCGCGACGCCGTTAATGCGCTATTTACTAACAACACACCAACATCAGGTGCCATCAAGCCAACAACGACACAAAGCACGATTGATGCGGCTAAAGCACTAGCAAACCAAGTAACAGATGCAACACAAAAAGCAGCGATGCTAGCGGATATTCAAAAAGCACAAGATTTGCTAAACACACGTACACAACAACAAGCCGATAACGCAGCGGCAGATCAGTCAGTCAAAGCGCTATATCTGAATGACAATCCTGCGACGGATGCTATCAAATCAATAACAAATCAGTCAGCAATTAATAAAGCACAAGATGCAGTCAACAAAGTTACTGACGCGGTAACAAAAGCAGCATTACAAAAACAAGTAGACCGTGCACAGGAATTATTGAACAATCGCACAACCCAAGCAGCAGCAGATCAAGCACAACAAGCAGTAGCTAACTACGCAGTCAACCAACTATTCTTAAATAATACACCAGCGAGTGACGCGATTAAAGCTTCTACAAATCAAGCAGCAATTGACAGTGCACAAGCAGAAATTAATAAAATCAAAGATCCAGCGCTAAAAGTAGATCTACAGAAAAATTTAAATCGCGCGCAAGAATTGTTAAATCAACGCAATGCAGCTGCAAGTCAAGCAGATCAAGCACAACAAGCAGTAGCTAACTACGCAGTCAACCAACTATTCTTAAATAATACACCAGCGAGTGACGCGATTAAAGCTTCTACAAATCAAGCAGCAATTGACAGCGCACAAGCAGAAATCAATAAAATCAAAGATCCAGCGCTAAAAGTAGAACCACAGAAAAATTTAGATCGCGCACAAGAATTGCTAGATCAACGCAATGCAAATGCGAGTCAAGCAGAAAAAGCGAAACAAGACGCAGCGAAAAAAGCAGTGGATGAACTATTCAATAGCAACACCCCGACATCAGGAGCAATCAAACCAGCAACTAATCAAAAAGCCATTGATGACGCTCAAAAACTAGTCGATGCGATCACAGATCCAGCAGTGAAAGCAGAACGTCAAGCGGATCTAAATAAAGCACAAGACTTACTAGATGCAAAAAACGCAGCAGCAACAGAAAAAGCGAAACAAGACGCAGCGAAAAAAGCAGTGGATGAACTATTCAACAGCAACACTCCAACATCAGGAGCAATCAAACCAGCAACTAATCAAAAAGCCATTGATGACGCTCAAAAAGCTATCGATGCAGTAACAGATGCAACAATTAAATCGAACTTACAAAAAGATCTAGACAAAGCGCAACAGCTACTAGACGCAACAAGTGCACCATCGAATTACAGCTTAACAGCTAACGATGCTGGCCTTACTGCTACAGCTATCACAGGAACAGTTGGAAAAAGTATCACGAGCGTGCGCCTATCCGTTGATGGCACTATTGTAAAAGTCGGTCAAATCGACGCAGATGGCACATATAGCATCGCGACTAACAAATTCATCAAAGCAGGTTCAAAAGTAGAAGTCGTAGGCTATGAAGATAAGACAGAAAAAGCTCGTAAAACAGTAACAATTACTAATGATGAAAAACCAGTTCTTGGTCCTGTTACTGTAGACGATGATGTAATCAGAGGTTCCGTAACAGCAGGATCAGCAACAAGTTTCCGTATCAGCATCAATGGTGTAGCCGTTAAGACAGGAGCAATCGCAGCGGATGGGACATTCCAATCAAGCATTGGGAAACAAGCCGCAGGAACAGTTATTAAAATTGAAATCAGAGATACGACAGGTTATAACACATTACGCGTAGCAAGCACAACAGTAACCGGATCTGCTGTGGTGAAATTAGTAGCACCAACGCTTCAAAAAATGGAAGGTAACTACATCGTTGGAACAGCACCAAAAGGAACGGAATTAATTACAATTTACGAGAATGGCGTAGCTGTGAGAACACAAAACGTAAGCACAATGACAGTGAATTCAGATGGTAGCTTCACATTCAAAGCATATGTAGCACCAAGCGCAACAAGCGTTCAAGTCCAAGCGAAAAACAGTGACAAACGCATGACAAGTGATTTATCAACAGCATTTACAAAATAGGTTCTCACGTAGCGGTATGTAATGTACCGCTACGTTAAATTTGAACAGAATTCATCTACTTTAACTAGATGAAAATTAAATCATAGGAGCGTGTATAAATGAAGAAAGGGTTATTGAAAAAGGGAAGTAGCATAGCGTTAGTAACAACACTCATCGGGAGCCAGCTAATGACTGCAGTTCCATTTAACGTATTGGCAGCAGAAAATCCAGCAGGAACAATCGGTGCACAAGCCCTTCCAACTTACAGTGTGACAGTTGGTACTTGGCCTGAACTGAAAGCGGCTCTTACAAGCGCGGCTATCACAGATATCTATATCAATGCTGATATCACTATCGGAGAAACAACATCTGTAACGAATACAACGAAAAATATTCACGGAAATGACCATACGTTAAATGCCAATGGTAAACAAATTAAATTAGCCACAGCAAACACTGTGGGGTTAATAGAAGACTTAAGAATCACAAATACGGATATTTATGGATTTTTTTGGGGTAGTGTTGCCAATCTAGAGGTTACTTATAAGAATGTAGATCACAGCGGTGGACAAATGATTTATTTACCATATGGACATCTAATTATTGATGGAACTGTTACTAGTATTTCGACAACAGAGGAAGTTTATGAAGGGAAAGACTTGACGATCTTGGATAATGCAACGGCATATTTTGCTACGACCTCAACTGCAAGAAGGAATTCGCCGATCAATTCGGAAGCTGCAGCAGGAAAATTAATTGTAGGTAATAATGCCAACTTAATCACTCGATCAAAAGCTGCATCGATTTATGGCGGTACCAATTTTACGCTTATAAACTATGGGAATATGGATTTAAAATCGGATAACTTCCAAGCTATCCATCTAGCAGTTGGAAGTAGCATGTATTTTCAACCTGGTAGCGTTTTAAAAGCTGTTGCAGGTGATCCAGTGGAAGAAGCGGTAGAAGCAACTACAGGTAATATTTTTGTAGAAGCAGGCGCAACTTTTGAAGTAGAGAGTAACGGGAGTCAAGGTGCAGTAATTACTGGTGATACGTTTAAGCTAGCAGAAGGCTCTAACTTCTCTATAACGAACTTTAACCCAGCAGGTTCAGCAATGGGGTCGTATGCTAGTGCAGTTAATGTCATTTTACAATCTGCTCAGGGTGTTAGTACATGGGATCGTGGAACTGTTACAAACTCAATGCCAACTGCGACTTATCCAGGAGTTATAAATGCTCAATTTACATTATCAGGTTATTTGAAGAGCGTGTCACAAACGAAGCTGACATCCAATAACGCGCTATTTAATAGTAGATATAATACTGGAGCAACAGGTAAAATTGTTGGTGGAAGCTTTTCATCAAAAGCAATCGATCAAACAACAATTAATAAATTGGATACAGATTCTACTTTGGCAACAGGGACAGCAGAACCAAAAGCAGATGTTGTAATCAAAGTGGGATCAACAATTATTGGCCAAGGAAAAGCTGGGGATGACGGTAAATACAGTATTACTATTCCGAAACAAGTAGTTGGTGCAAACGTTACAGCAACGGCAACATGGAATTCTCAGGCTTCAAGTGCAACAGCAGTAGTACAAAAAGGTACTGCTGATCAGGACGCGGCTAGAACTGCTGTGGATGCCCTATTCACAGATGCAACAAAAACCGGCATTAAATCGACAACAGACCAAGCGGCAATCGATGCGGCACAAGCTTTAGTGAATAAAGTACAAGATCCAACAGTAAAAGCAGACTTACAAAAAGATATCGACAAAGCACAAAGCTTACTAGATGGACAAAACGAA